>JBFMCA010000033.1:0-39538 GCA_040754955.1 Acidobacteriota bacterium
CCAGTCGGATGGCCCCCGCCTTGAACTCGTCAGTGAACTGCCGGCGTGGTCGCCGGCGCTTCGTCTCGGGCATGCGGGACATCGTATCCACCTTTCGGAAGATGTCCACGAAAGCGGATCAAGCCCATCTTTCTAATTTGTTTCCTCCGCTGAAGAGCGGAGGCCTCATTGAAGCGGCAGCATCCCTCCCAACCGGGCGCGGCCTGTCCGTTTCCTCCGCTGAAGAGCGGAGGCCTCATTGAAGCAGCCTACGCGCCATCCTCGCGGCGGACGGCGGCCCGGTTTCCTCCGCTGAAGAGCGGAGGCCTCATTGAAGCTCAGTCTTAGGAAACTGAGGCACCCCGTTACGATATGTTTCCTCCGCTGAAGAGCGGAGGCCTCATTGAAGCCGCATTTCTGCGGGGTGTGGCGGACGGACTGCCGAGTTTCCTCCGCTGAAGAGCGGAGGCCTCATTGAAGCGCTGCCTGCCGATCCACAAGCAGCGTGTCCGGCATCCCAGGTCTGCATCGGCACTTCGCCGATCTCCAGCACCTTCGCGCGCACGCTGGTCCGGGACGTCGCGCCGTGGCCCGCGACGCCCCACCTGGCTGGCGCATGCGCCGCGGCGGATCTCCCGATCAGACGAGCGGCCGAACCGCCTCGCGGAACCGCTCGATATCCGACAGGTCGCGGCCGAGGACCCGAACGACAATCGCCGGATCCAGCCGCGCGTAGTCGTGGACCAGGATGTTGCGAAAGCCGACCATCGAGGCGAGCGCCGTCGCGAGAGGCGCCGGCAGCAGGTTCGCCTCGGCCAGAATCTCGAACGCCTCGGCGCCCGTCTCCGGCACGCGAAGCCGCCGATCCGCCACGAGGTGGTCGGCCACATCCATGCACGCCTCGATCGCCAGGTGCAGCGTCCGCTCCACGATGCGCTGCGTCTTCCAGTCCGCGCGGTAGGCGTCCACATCGATCCCGCGGTACGGCGCGAGCTGGCCGAGATACGACTCGAGGAGTGCGAGGCGACGGAGGACGAGGTCCCGATCAACCATGCGCCGCGCGCGCTGCCAGGACGCGGCGCTCGCGAATCCGGAAGTCGTGGAACTTGCGCAGCGTCAGCGATTCGTACCGATGGCGCGCGTACGGGTCGCGCTCGGCAATCACCCGCCGGCCGACGAGCACCCGGCCGGACACCGAGAGCGGCGCCGTGTTCAGCAGGACCACGTCCACGGCGTCGGTGCGGAGGTGGCGTGCGGCCGCGCGGGCCACGGCGAGGCGGACCGCGTGCCCATCGGCGCCAGGCGCCACGTGAATGGCAATATCGATGTCGCTCCGCGGTGTCAGCCCGCCCGCCGCAGCGCTCCCGAAGAGGTAGGCGAACTGAATGTCCGGGGAACAGGCGGCAACCGCGTCGCCGAGGCCGGTGAGCCGGTCCTGCAGATCCGGGGGGAGTGTCAGCTTCACCGCCACCCGATCAGTATAGCCGCGGGAACGCCGGCCACGGCCCGCTCACTCCCGGGTCGTCAGCAGCCGGATCATCGCCTGGCAGGCCGCGCCGTGGTGCTTGCGAGGGTGATCGACGAGCAGCACGTCCCGCGCGATCGGCAGGCCCCGCGCGGCAATCGGCGCCAGCCGGCCCCGCTTCAGCTCCTCGGACACCACCGTCCGTGCCAGCAGCGCAATGCCAAGACCGGCCCCCACGGCGCGCTTCACCGCATCCGGACCCTGCAGCGTCATCGTCCGTGCGGGCGTCAGGCGATGACGCCGGAACCAGGCGTCGAGCTGCCGCCGCGTGTCGGAGCCGTCTTCGCGGAGAATCCAGCACTCGCCGACAAGATCCACGGGCCGTCGCTCTCCGGCTCCGGCCAGCGCCGATCGAGGGTGCGACACGATGAGCAGATCGTCGCTGCCCATCCGGCGCGCCCTGAGCTCGCCCAACACCGGCTTGCCGATCAGCACGCCAAGGTCGAGATCGTTGGCCGCCACACGCTCGACGATCTCGGGTTCCGAGCCGATGTCGAACTGCAGCACGAACTGCGGGTGCTCGGCGCGAAAGCGGTCGAGGATCGCCGGCAACAGGTAGAGCCCTGCCGTTTCGGTCGCGCCCAGCCGCACCCGCCCGAGCGTTCCGGCAGCCGCCCCATGCACGCGCTCGCGCGCCCGGTCCACGTCGGCCAGTATCCGCCGCGCGTCGTCGAGAAACACCTCGCCGGCCACGGTCAGCGACACCCGCCGACGGGTGCGGTTGAACAGCCGGGCACCCAGCTCCTCCTCCAGCAGCCGAATCTGGTGCGAGACCGCGGGCTGCGACAGGTTGCAGCGGTCAGCCGCCCGGGCGAAGTGCCGCAGCTCGGCCACGGCCACGAAGGTGTGAATCTGCCGCAGCTCCATAATCAACGCAATTTATCACCACAGTCAAAAACTTCAATTGGACGAATCTCACGGCGCAGCCCTACCCTGCCCCGCATGGCTCTCAGTTGCCCCATCGACCTCGATGTGACGCGCCTGCGCGCCGAGGTTCAGACCATCTACGGGCGCGTCGCCGCGCATCCGGACGGCGACTTCCACTTCCACCGCGGCCCGGCCTATGCCGTCGCCCGCCTGAGCTACGACGCGGCCGCACTGGCCCAGGTGCCTGACGCCACCACGGCGTCGTTTGCCGGCGTCGGCAATCCGCATCTCGTGGCGCCCCTCGCAGCCGGCGCGACCGTGGCCGACCTCGGCTGCGGGGCGGGCACGGACCTGCTGCTCGCCGCGCGACAGGTCGGCCCGTCCGGTCGCGCCATCGGCGTGGACATGACCGAGGCCATGGCCGCACGTGCCCGCGCCGGCGCCGAAGCCATGGGGCTGGCGAATGTGGACGTACGGCTCGGGGATCTCACGGCACTGCCCATCTCGGACCGGTCGGTCGACGTGGTGATGTCCAACGGCGTGCTCAACCTCGTGCCCGACAAGGCGCGGGCGGTGGAGGAGATGTTCCGCGTGCTGGTGCCCGGAGGCCGCCTGCAGCTCGCGGACATCGTGCTCGGCGCCGATCTCGAGGAAGAGGCCAGGCGCGATGTCGACTTGTGGACCGGTTGAATCGCCGGCGCTCTGCCGGGGGCAGAGATCGTCGGCGCCTTCGAATCGGCGGGCTTCGTCGACGTGCGGCTGACACACCGGTTCGATCCCTTCGGCGGCACGTCGAAGGAGCGGACGGCGCGCAGATACGGTGTCGTCGGCGTCAACGTCTCGGCCATCAGACCCTGAACCAGAGGAGGAAAGCCCATGCGTCGCCTTTTCATCGTCGTTGCGTTCATCGCGCTCGCCGCGTCGGCCTTCGGGCAGCAGCCACCGGCGAAGAACTCTTTGTACGACCGGCTGGGTGGTGCGTACAACATCGCCGTGGTCGTGGACGACTTCATCGAACGGCTGCTGGTCAACGCAACGCTGAACGCCAACCCTGCGATCGAAGAGGCGCGCGGCCGCGTCCCCAAAGCCGGGCTGAAGTTTCACGTGACGGCGCTCGTCTGCGAGGCGACCGGCGGACCGTGCAAGTACACCGGACGGACGATGAAGGACGCGCACGCGAAGTTGAACATCAGCGAGGCGCAGTGGAACGCCATGGTCGCCGACTTCCGGACGACGCTGAACAAGTTCAAGGTGCCGCCGCCGGAACAGAAGGAGCTCATCGCCATCGTCGAGACGACCAAGCCCGACATCGTCAAGGCGGGTTCGTAGCGCGACTACCCCGAGACCGAGTCCAGCTCGTCCCAACGCGCGAGGAGGTCCAGGAGCTCGCCGTCGATGGCCTCGATGCGCGCGAGCGTGCGCTTGATGACGTCAGCGCTTTCCTTGTAGAACGCCGGATCCGCGACCGTGGCGTGCAGCGCCCGCTGCTCGTCCTCCAGCGCGGCGATCCGGCCGGGCAGCGCCTCGTACTCGCGCTCTTCCTTGAACGAGCGTCGCCTCCTGCGCGGGGGGCCTGACGTCTCGGCGTCGGCGCCCGCCGCGCTCCGCGCCGGTCGCGAGCCCTCGGCAGCCGCTGTCGGCGCAGCGCGGGCGCGTGTCGAGCCGTCGCGGTCGGCCTCCGTCGAGGCGGCGTGTCGAACCCAGTCCAGGTAGCCGCCGACGTGCTCCTGCACCTTGCCGTCGCCCTCGAACACGAGCGTGCTCGTCACGACGTTGTCGAGGAACCGCCGGTCGTGGCTCACCAGGAGCAGCGTGCCCGGCCACTCCACGAGCGTGGCTTCGAGCAGCTCGAGCGTTTCGAGATCCAGGTCGTTGGTCGGCTCGTCCAGCACGAGCACGTTGGCGGGACGGGTGAAGAGCCGCTCGAAGCTCGCATAGTCGCTGCGCCACGACGCTGAAGAGCGGAGGCCGCATTGTAGCCAGCCCATTCGCATCGCCGCACTCGTGCCCTCTGGGCTTGACCCGATACCTGGGTACAGGTGCAATACTGCACGTAAGGAGACGACGTGATTGGACACATTCCGGCTGGCGAAGCCGCGCGTCGTGCAGAGGTCAACATCCAGACGCTTCGCTACTACGAGCGGCGCGGACTGCTGGAGCCGCCTGCCCGGTCAGCGTCGAACTACCGCCTCTACACGGAGGATGCCGTGAGCCGCGTGCGCTTCATCAAACGGGCGCAGCGCCTGGGCTTCGAGCTCGAGGAGATTCGTGAGTTGCTCGCGCTTCGAGCGACGCGCTCGACATCCAGCCGGGTACGCGCACGGGCCGAAGCCCGCGTCCGCCAGATCGATGAGAGCGTCCGAAGCCTGCGTGCGGTGCGGGAGGCCCTTGTCGACCTGATCCGGAAGTGCGCTGGCGGCACGAACGACGCCTCATGCCCGATCCTGACGGCATTGGAGGCCGGAGCAGTCCCGACTGGGGCGGAGGTGTGTGATGGCGGCGACGCGACCGGTCGAGGTGTTCACCGCCGGGTGCCCGGTGTGCGATCACACGACTGAACTGGTCAAGATGACTGCGCGGCCCAGCACCATACGGATCCGCAGCGTACGTCTGGCCGCAGTCGTTGGCGCCGTGATGTCGCTCGTCGCGGATGTGGCGGCGGCTGGCCCCATCACGTTCCTGACGGCCCTGCCCGTTCCACAGGGGCAGGGCGTCATTCGGGGCCAGTTCGTGTTCGTCCGCGCGAGCGACGACCCGACGGACGCCGCGCGCGAGCTCACCGTGACGGCCGTGCCCGTCGCTGCCGCTGTTGGCGTCACACCGCGGTTGGCGATTTTTGGGATTGTCCCGATCGTCAAGAAGTCAATGACTGCCGAGTCGCCTACGGGCCGGACCACGCGTGGCGCCACGGGGCTGGGCGATGCCGTCGCGTTCGCGAGATACACGGTGTATGCGGCCGACACGCCGAACTCGACATTCCGGATCGCGTCCTTCGCCGGCTTCGAGACGCCGACCGGACGAACGGACGCGTCCGACGCGGTCGGACGGCTGCCGCGGGCGCTCCAGCCGGGTTCTGGCTCGTGGGATCCATTAGCCGGCGTGGCCGTGACGTTGCAGACCAAGCCGTGGGAACTCGATGCCGATGTCGGTTACAAGAGGAACACCCAGGCGGACGGCGTCCGGTTCGGCGATGAGTTGTTTGCCGACGTGTCGTTCCAGTATCGCGTGTGGCCGCGGGATCTCGGGTCCGGTGTCCCTGCGTTTCTGTACGCCGTCGTCGAGACGAATCTGTTCGCGCAAGGCCGCAGCGAGCACGCCGGCGCCCGCGACCCCGACTCGGGCGGACGCCGGTGGGACGTCGACCTTGGACTGCAATACGTGACGACGCGGGTCATTGTCGAAGGCATTGTCCAGATCCCCGTCGTCGACAAGCCACACGGCACGGGGCTGCGGAGCGATGTCCGGCTGACGGCGGGCGTTCGTTGGAACGTGGCGCTGCCGTTTTGAGCACATGGAGAATCGATCATGCGCATCGAGAACCTTCGTTTCTGGTCGCCGTGGATCGGATCACTCCTCGTCGGCCTCGTGCTGGTGGGGGCGCTGCCGTCGCTTGCCGGGCCGTCACGCCTGGCAGCACAGGAGAGCGGCGACGTCGGCAGACAGGCGGTGATCACGGTCGAGGGTCTGCAGTGCCCGTTCTGCGCCTACGGGATCCAGAAGCACCTCAAGAAGCTGCCCGGCGCGACGAAGGTGGAGATCGAGCTCGCCGAGAGCCAGGCGATCGTCTCGTTCCAGGCCGGCGCGGACGTGAGCGACGACCAGCTTCGGGGAGCCGTGCGGAAGGCCGGCTTCACGGCAGACACGATCGCGTGGCGCTCGTGTGCCGATCCGAAGGCCCGGCCGTGCGTCCAGCGCTGAGCATGCCCCGGTGCTCGTGGGCCATCTGTGTCAGGCTGCTGGTCCTGTTGTTCGTCCTGGCGGCTGTCGTCGCGGTCGCGCGCTGGGGCACGCGGTGGAGCGTGCCGCATGCGGCGGCGACTGACGCCGCCTACACCCTGTTGTTCACGTGGGACGGCGCAACCGCTCCCGGCGGCTCGTTCGATCGACCCATCGGCGTTGCCGTCGCACCAAGCGGGGACGTCTACGTCACCGACGCGCGCCAGCGCGTGGTCCACTTGACCCCGTCGGGCGAGGTGCTCGGCGAGTGGGGCCGTGAAGGCGAAGGGTTCGGCGAATTCAGCAATCCGATCGGCCTGGCAATCGGACCGGACGGCGCCGTGTACGTGTCCGACTACGAGCAGGACCGCGTGCAGAAGTTCACCGCCGCCGGCGGCTTTCTGACGGCGTTCGGTGGGTCCGGTTCGGGTCCCGGGGAGTTCAACGGGCCTGCTGGCCTGGCCGTTGACGAGGCCGGCTCGATCTACGTGACCGACTTCTACAATCACCGCGTCCAAAGGTTTCGAGCCGACGGCTCGTTCGACGGCGTTATCGGCCAGCCTGGTCGTGTCGGCGCCGGTGCGCTGCACTATCCGACAGGCGTCGCCATCACGACTGACCGCGTTGTGATCGTTGCAGACGCCTACAACTATCAGGTGCAGTGGTTTGATCCGCGGGGAGTGCCGCTTCGGCGCGCCGGCTATCACCTGCTGTGGATTTGGCCGTGGCCGGTCACGTCGACCGCCGGCTTCTCCGTGCCGACCGACGCTGCCGTCGGACCGAACAACGCCATCCACGTGGCTGACAGCGGGAACCGCCGCGTGGTGATGCTGTCGTCGGAGGGCGCGTACCTGACCGAATGGCGCGTTCCGGATGCCGACCCGGCGGTGTACTCGCCGGAGCACCTCGCGGTGTCACGAGACGGAACGATGGTGTACGCGACCGATCTCGGCCGGGATCGCCTGCTCGTGCTTCGAGCGACGATGCCCCGCGACTGACGGTCCGATCCGCCCGACCGGAGGTGCGCTGAGGTGGCACCCGTTTGCGAGCCGGCCCGGAGCCGCATTCCACCGGGCAGCAGGGGCACGGAGCAGGCGCGGACGGGGCCGCCACACCGATCGCCCCGCGGGCGTGCCTCGCGGCCGTACGCGCCACTCCTGGTTCACTCGACTCGAAACTGCCGCGCGTTCGTGATGCGTCCGAGCTCGAAGGCCGCGCCGACGCTGAGCAGGACTGTGCCGGGATGATCCGCCACCCACGCCGATCCGGACGTTCGGCTCTCGAAGAGCAGCACGAAGTGGCAGAACCGCTGGATGACGGCGTGATCCCAAGGTTCGTCCGGTGCGAGGAACGAGACGACCGCCTCCGCATGCGACAGTGCCTCGACGCCCGCCGGCGTGACGGTGAACGACACCGTCGCGCCCGTCACAGGGTCGCGCGAGGCCACGCGCGCCGTCTTGCCGAGCAGCGGCGCAATGAAGAGCGGATCCCAGGCGCACCACGTGTGCAGATCGATGCCGTCGACCTCGAAGCGGTGCGGCATTTTGGGAATCGCCAGCCCCCAGAAGCCGACGACGGCGCCCGCCTCGTCCATGAACGCGCCCGGCCACCGGGCGAGCATGCCGGCAACCTCGGCGGCCGCGATGCCGACTCGTCGGGCGACGTCCTCAGGCTGGACCGGGTGCCCCTCAGCCAGCGTGCGATACAGCGCGATCGCCACCTCGCGTTCGACGGCGCCAAGGCGCGGCATCGCCGCCACGATGGCGTCGGCCAGGTGCTCGGCGCGAGACGTCGCGGCTGATCGATCGTTCATGGCTGCCCTCATCCCGCGCAGCACGACAGCGTCCGCACGTCCTTCGTGAACGTCTGGGCGGCGAGCTTGATGCCTTCGGCCAGGGTCAGATACGGGTGGAACGCCGCGGCGAGATCGTCGATCGTCAGGCCGTGCCGAATGGCCATCGTCGGCTCCTGAATCATCTCGCCGGCCTCGCTCGCGAGAATCTGCGCGCCGATCAGCCGCCTGGTCGCTCGGTCGGCGACCAACGTGACGAACCCGCGCGTGTCGCGGGCCGCGAGCGCACGCGGAACGTACGTGAGGGGCAGGCGGGAGGTCATCACGTCGACGCCGCTGCTCCGAGCGTCGGCCTCCGTGACGCCCACCGAGGCGACCTGGGGGTCGGTGAACGTCACGCGGGGCAGCGCCGACAGGTCGTATCGGCGGGAGTCACCCTGCAGCGCGTTCTCGGCGGCGAGCGTCCCGCCATAGGCAGCGACGTACACGAACATCGGGTCGCCGATGACGTCGCCGGCCGCGTACACCTCGGGACGGGACGTCTGCAGGTATTCATTCACGCGGATCTGGCCCTTCGCGCCCAGCTCGATGCCGGCCTCTTCGAGGCCGAAGCCGCGTGTGTTCGCCCGCCGTCCGGTCGCGATGAGCAGGCGCTCCGCCTCGAGCGTGTCGGTCCGGCCATCAGTGGTGATCGCGATCCGATAGCCCGCGCCGGCTCGCGTCACACCCCCGATCGCGACGCCGGTTCGGATGTCGAGTCCTTCGTCCCGCAGGTAGCCGGCCAGGGCATCGCCGACCTCCGCCGCTTCGGCCGGCACGAGGGTGGGCATCGCTTCCAGGACCGTGACCCGCGTGCCGAGACGGCCGTAGAGCTGCGCGATCTCCAGTCCGACCGCGCTGCCACCGACGACGACCATCGATGCGGGCAGCGTCGTGAGGCTCAACGCTTCCGTGCTCGTGAGGTATCCGGCTTCTGCCAATCCGGGGATCGGAGGTGCCCAGGCCGATGCACCGGTCGTCACGACAACGCGCGGCGCTTTGATCACTTCGCCATCGACGGACACAGACAGATCGCCGTTGAGTCTCGCGCGGCCCTGCCGGAGGGTGACGCGTGGATGGGCGGCCAGGACGTCCCAGTACTTGTGCTGGCGGAGATCGGCGACCAGCGCGTCCTTTTGTGCCATCACCCGTGCCAGGTCGGCGCGCCGGGCTTCGGTCACGATGCCGTCGAACGCGTGGTGCCCCGCCCGATGGTGCACCTCGGCCGCGCGGATGAGCGTCTTCGAGGGCACGCAGCCGACGTTCACGCACGTGCCGCCGAGCGTGCCGCCCTCGACGAGCGTGACACGCGCGTCGAGCCCGGCGGCTCGAATCGCCGCGGCGAACCCGGCCGATCCTCCGCCGAGAACCACGAGGTCGGGCCGGCCGCCGGACGACACCGCCGGCGCGCGGGGTGGGGTCGCCGCCTCGCGCGTCGCGGGCGATGGCTCGATGGCCGAGACCCGGTAGCCGGTGTGCTCGACGGCCCGTATCAGGTCGTCATCGATGCCGTCGCTCGTCGCCACCTCGGCGCGTTTTCGCGCGAAGCTCACGTCGGCGCGGTCGACGCCCGGCACGGCCCGGAGCGCGCGCGCGAGCGTGACCGCGCAGTGATCGCAGGTCATGCCTTCGATGTCCAGAACTACGGTGCGCTTCTGCACGTTTGCTCCTCGAGGTGATCGATGTTCAGGCATGGAGTCGCTCCTGTCCGCTCGCTGCTTCGCGCGCGCGTATCGTCGGTACGACACGGCCGTGACGACGATGAGCACACCCAAGGTGGGCAGGAGCACGACGTCCAAATAGGGCGTCAGCGCGCCGAGCCCCACGGCGGCGAGCGCGATGACCAGCACCGGCGTAAAACAGCAGGCGGCGACCCCGAACGTGCCCGCGATCGATGCGACAAGCCAGTGCTTGGGCGTCACGTCCGCCTACGAGGCTGGCGAGGCCGGATACCCGGCGTTGGTTGACGCCGCGGCGATCTGCTCCGGCGTCGCGATGGCCGGATCGAAGGTCACGCGCGCCGTCTTGGACTCGAAGTCCACCTCGACCGCCGAGACGCCCGTCACCGCCGCCATCGCGGCCTTCACCGTGATCGGGCAGGTGGCGCACGTCATGTGTTCGACGTGAAAGACGCGGGTTTCCAGACCGGCCGCCGTTGAGGCGACGACCGGCTCCCGGGGGGCCTCCGACCGGCTGGTGAAGAGCGCCGCGATGGCCACCACCGAGACTATCAGACCTACCGATACGATCGACGTGCGTGTCATGCTGTGCTCCTTAATAGAAAAAGGGTGCCCACAGGTCCACAGTTGCAGCCAGAGCGACCAGGCCGCCGGCAAGCCACAACGCCGCCTTCGTGAACCGGCGTGACGCGGGCACCGCACACATCGTGCCCGGCTCGCAGGCCGGCGCCGGCCGGAAGCAGACGTGCCAGAACCCGATGGCCAGCAGCGGCACCGTGCCCACGAGAAAGTACGGCTTGTATGGCGCGAGCGCCGTCAGCGTGCTCACCCAGGCGCCGCCGATTCCCAGCGCGGCCAACACCAGGGGAGCACGCAGCAGGACGACGCAAGCATCGCGCCGACGACGCCGCCCGCTGCCAGCAGCCGGTCCGGAGCGCCCGGTGGCATCCCTTGCTTCATCGGTTCCACGGTAAACTCTGTAGCAGCTACAGGTGCAAGCGCTTTCGCCCGGCGCCGGTGTGCCGGCCGGGCGGCCCCGGAACGGAGGACACGCGATGACCATGACACGGGGAACGCTGGCCAAGCGGACGGGCTGCCATCTTGAAACCGTTCGCTACTACGAGCAGACAGGCCTGATGCCCGATCCACCGCGGTCGGCCGCCGGTCACCGCCGGTACGGCGCCGACCATGAGCGCCGGCTGCGCTTCATCCTCCGCGGCCGCGAGTTGGGATTCACCATCGACGAGCTGCGGACGCTGTTGGGCCTGGTGGACCGGCGCCAGGTGACCTGCGGCCAGATCAGAACCGCGGCCCTGGCGCATCTCGATGACGTCCGGCGCAAGATCGCCGATCTCCGGCGGATGGAGCGCACGCTGGCTGCAACGGCGGCCCGTTGCCAGGGCGGACGCGTCCCGGACTGCCCCATCATCGAGACGCTCTCAGGCCCGAACTGAGCCGATCGCCGGCCGCGGAACCCGGGCCATGCCGGCCACGCCGGAGCCGCGGCGCGATGGCGGCCCTGTCCCGCGGAGTCGCGAACGGACGTGCGGGCAGTTTCACGTCGTGCCCAGGACGTGCGCCTGCAGCCCTCCTTGCAGTGGGCAGTCGGGCGAAGAAGCCACCGCCTGCGTGACCGCATCGTTCTCCTCCTGTCGGGCGAGGCCCAGTCCTCACCTGTTCAGTCAAGAACGCGCGCCCGTCCGCGCGGGTTAGCGTCCGACCTCCAGACCCTCGCCTAACGCCCGATGGAAGGCGTGCGTTATGGATGTAGGGGGGGTATGGCCGCCGGCCGGCGGATACCTGACGCACGCGGGCCTGAGGTGCCGTCACGCGCGCTGTTTCGGCGTCCGTGGATGGCGACCGTGGCAATCGGATCCCGCTACCCAGGCTCGCGGGCCGACCAAGGAGCGCATGACCCGTCGATCTGTCTTACCGCGCCTGCTGGCGCCCATCGTCGTACTTCGGGATGCTGAGACCGCGACGGCGTTGCTGATGTTCGCGTACTCGTTTCTGGCGATGACGGCCTACAACATCGTCAAGCCGATCACGCGCTCGAAATTCATCGACGATCTCGGGGCGGACAACCTTCCCTACGTGCTGCTCGGAGCCGGCCTGTTCATCGGCGTGGTGATGCAGCTCTACGGCCGGCTGGTGGGCCTGCTGCCGCGGCGGTGGGTCATTCCGTGCACCGGGTGCGGCATGACGATCTTGCTGATCGCCTTCTGGTTCCTGTTCCGGACGGACAACCCGCTGGTGTCGGCGGCGTTCTATCTGTACGGCCTGATCATCGGGATCCTGCTGATCAGCCAGTTCTGGACCCTGGCCAACGACCTCTACGACCCGCGTCAGGCGAAGCGGCTATTTGGCTTCATCGGCGGCGGCGCCAGCCTCGGTGGGATGACCGGCGCCGGCGTGACCGCGCTGCTCGTCGACACGGTGGGCACCGAGAATCTCCTGCTGGGCAGTGCGACGGTGCTGGGCGCGTGCATGCTGGTGGTCTCAACAATCGTCCGCCGGGAACGCGTCCAGGGGGCTGCGGCAGGGGTCCCGGCCCACGAGGAGCGTCTCACGGGGACGCAGGCCATCCGACTGCTGCGGGAGTCGAGACACCTGCAGGTCATCGCGCTCGTGATCGGTTTCGCCGTCATCGGTGGCGCGATCATCGAGCAGCAGCTCAACATGGCGGCCGAGGCGTTCCGGGGAGGGGAGGGCACGGACGCCCTCACCGGATTTCTGGCGGAGATCACGTTCTACCTGTCCGTCGCTGGCTTCGTCGTTCAAGTGGGTGTGACGAGTCGTGTGCACCGCGTGCTCGGCATCGGATTCGCGCTGCTGCTGCTCCCGGTCAGCCTCGGCGCCACGGCGCTCGTCATGCTCGTCAGCGGTGCGCTGTGGGCGCCCGCCTTCGCGCGGATCCTCGATACGTCGCTCCGCTACACGATCGACAAGACGACGCGCGAAATCCTGTTTCTGCCGTTGCCCGTTGCACTGAAATACCAGGCGAAGCCCTTCGTCGACGTGACCGTGGATCGGTTCGCAAAGGGCCTTGCGGCCCTGCTGCTGCTCGGCCTGATCAAAGGCGCGGGGCTGACGTGGCAGCAGCTCAGCTACGCCAGCGTGGCGATCACCGTCATCTGGGTCGCCGCAGCCGTACGTGCCCGTCGTGAATACTTGGCAGCGTTTCGACGCAGCCTCGAGCGGCAAGAGATCGAGGCGCCCGCGCTCCGGTTGCCTGTCGCGGACGTATCGACGCTCGAAATGCTGGTGCAGGAGCTGGCACATCCCAACGAGCGCCGTGTCATCCACGCGATCGACCTGCTGGAGGCCTTCGAGAAGGGTCAACTCGTGACGCCATTGCTCCTGCGCCACCCATCGGCCAAGGTCCGGATCCGGGCGCTGGGCGCGCTGGAATCGGCTCGGCCCGACATCGGCGAGCACTGGCTGAACGCGGGCAGCGTCGAGCCAATGCTGCACGACGAGAACCTGGAGGTGCGGGTCGCGGCCGTCCGGGCGCTGGCCGCGATTCGCGGGTCCCGAGCCGCCGACGTGATGAGGCCTTATCTAGGGGACAAGGATCCCCGAGTGTCCGTGACGGCCGCGATCGCGCTCGTGGACGGCGAGCGCCACACGGATCGGGCAGAGGCGGCATCCGTACTGGCGCGGCTCTCCGCGGAGTCAGGCGACGGGATGGCGCGCCGGGAGGTCGCTGCGGCACTGGCGAAAATAGCCGACCCGGCGCTCCGGCACCTTCTCGTACCCCTGATGTACGACAAGGATGTGACGGTCGCCGAAGAAGCCATCCGCAGCGTCCAGCGATCTGGCGCGCGCGACCGCGTGTTCCTGCCGGTGCTCATGTCGCTTCTCGGCCACCGCCTGCTGAAGCGGACCGCCCGTGAGGCGCTGATCAGCTACGGCGAAGACGCCCTGGACACCCTCGCGCGCGTTCTGCGGGATCCCGAGGAGCCCGTCTGGGTCCGGCGACACGTGCCGGCCACGCTAGCCCGGATTCCGTGTGCCAAGTCGATTGACATTCTGATCGGCGCATTGGGCGAGTGCGATGGGTTTCTGCGTTTCAAGGCTGTGTCGGCCCTCGAGCGGCTGCGGCAGGAACATCCGGACCTGGTGATCCCGCGGGGGCCGGTCGAGCATGTGGCTCTGACGGAAGTGCGGCGCTACAGGAAGTACCTCGGATTGTATTCCGGACTGCTCAGCAATCCGAGCACGGCCATCGGTGACACCCTGCTGGCGCGGGCGCTGCGCGAGAAGCTGCGGCGCACATGGGACCGCACGTTTCGCCTGCTGGGACTCATCCATCCCCAACAGGACGTCAGGAACGCGCGATGGGCCATCGAACACGGGTCCGGTCCCTTGCGCGCCGGGGCCATCGAATACCTGGACAACATCCTGTCGGGCCAGATCAGGAAGCGACTTATGTCGCTGCTCGAAGTTGCGCCGCGCGACGACCAGGCTCGCCAGGGTCAGGCACCGTGGGCGGGGGGCGCCGGCTCTTGCGACGAAAGCCTCAAGGACCTGATGGCCGACGAAGATCCCATCCTGGCCGCGGCCGCGCGGCACGTTGTCGCCGAGCCGCGCGACGCGGAGCCGGAGGACTGCCCGGCTCGCAGGGCCGCTCCGCTGCCGCCCGGCGCACACGCGTCCGGCGAGCCACTGCCTCTTGTCGATGTTGTGGACCGGCTGCGCAGGATTCCGCTCTTTGACTTCGTCTCGGTGGACGAGTTGTTTCGCATTGCCACGGCTGCCCGCCAGGTGCTTCACGAGGCCGGCGACGTCTTGTATCGGGAAGGCGAGGCCCACGACGTGGTCCAGATGCTGCTTCACGGCGCGGTGAGGCTCGAGCGGTTCGACCGGCCGGCCGAGAACATGAACCCGCCCGCCGCTCTCGGTTTCGAGGAGGTCATCGAACCCTGCCCGATGCAGCACACGACGCGGGCCGTTGAGCCAGTCGTCTGTCTGGCACTGACGAGGGACGAGTTCTTTGCCATCCTCGCGGAGAATCCGGAGCTGATGCAGGGGGTGTTCCGGATGCTCCTCGACAATCCAGTCCTGCGCGGCTGGCGGGCGCTCGTGAGGACTGACGCTGCTCACCGGATGGCGAGGCCCGCGCCGGGGGAGCCGACGCCCGTGGAAGAAGTGGCGCTGCTGCAGGAGATCCCCCTCTTTGCGCGAGCGAGTGCGAAGGAGCTCCTGGACGTGGCCGCGATCACGCGCCGGGTGCCGTTCGGAAGGGGAGCTCGGGCGTTCAGCGAGGGCGATGTCTCCGCCATCTGCATGCCGCTGTCGGGCAGACTCACGCTGCGCCAGCCTGAAGGCGGTCTCACGGAGGTCGTGGGCCCTGGCGACATCGTCGGTATTTACGAGACGCTTGTCGGGGATCCTGCCGGCTGCCGAGGCGAGGTGATTGAGGCGGGCGTCGCACTCCGGATCGACCGTGACGATCTGTTCGACCTGCTGTCGGATCATCTCAATCTGCTGCACGGCCTCTTCAGAGAGATCTGCACGAGGCCACGACCGCAGTCCGAGCCGGTTCGTGGGTAGCGGAGCATGGGATGGTGGCGGCGGCCTCTGCTGTCGCGCGCGAGAGCGCGAGATGTGACCGGCCGGACGTCTGGATGGGAGGAGCGCCGACTCAATCGCTCGTCTGACAGATGCGACGTATCGCCACCGTGTAGTCGCGACCCTCCCATCGGCCGTCGTCGGGCCAGAAGAGCGTGAAGACGATCGCCTCCCGGCTGTACGCGTTCGCCGGGAAGTCGAAGTAGTGCACGCCGAGCGTCGTCGGAGCAGTCGTCGAGTCGTGCACCGTCATCCACCAATCGGGACTCCAGTGAACTACGGCCGGCGCATCGACCTGGATTCGCAGCCGCTCGTTCGCCCCGATTTCACGGACCGGCAGATGTGAGCGCCACACCCGCAGTGCCGAGCGCTGCTGGCGGCTCACGTAGCGTTCGTGGACCGCGTCCACGCGCTCGAACGCGCGGCCGTCCTGCTTGGAGCGCAACAGCATCAGGTATTCGGCGTGCGCCCAGACGAGTGGTGTCGCCGCGCCGGTCCCCTTTCCGTTCCGCAGCGCGCGCTGGGGGATGTCGTCGGCGTCCCAGATCTGTTCCGGGATCAGGGCACCCTCGTTGGCGAAACGCTCCATCGCCTCGATATACGGATCGGCCGATCGGCCGGCCGCCAGCTCGTAGTGGCCCCGCTCGCCGGTGAGCAGCGGCCAGCCACGCCCGATGCCGCTGCCGTCGAAGGGGGAGCCGTCGGCCTTCTCGCCGTACCCGTCGTGGTTGTACCGACGCCAGACGGCGCCGGCCGCCGTGTCCACCCGCAACACCGCGTCGTAGACCACCACGGTCTTCACGACGTGCGGATCGTCAGGCGCCCGCAGGCCGAAGCGCACAAGGGCGAGGAATCCGCCATCGACGACACAGCATTGCGAGATCTCGGTGCGCGCCGTTGGCGGCTGGTTTCGAATCGGGAGGAACACGCGACACTCCGTGCCCCCCGAAGCCAGGGCGGCGGGCGCGATGGACGCAATCCGTTCGTAGTGTTCGGGATGGTCCGGCAGGATCTCGCCGCACGTCGTAAACGTCCAGGCTTCGACCTGGGTGTTCCACGAGTCGGCAACCTCGCGCAGGTACTCAGCCGCATGGGACTCTCCGCTTGCCGCGAGCAGATCGGCGGCGCAGACAAGCGCGGCGATTACCGCCGCGAGCGTCGACGGTGAGAATCCGCTGTTCTCCTCCCAGCGGTCCTGGTCGGTCACCGGCCCATGGCGCAGGAGGTAGGCGGCTGCGCGCCGGATCATCTCGGTCAACTCGTCGGCGGCGATCGCGCCGAGATGTCCGAGCCGCCACGCGAGGATGATGGGGTACGAGGTTTCGTCGAGCTGGAGTCCCTGCCAGTATGGCGTGCCGTCAATCCAGTAGTTCTGCGTCCAGTGGCCGTCGGCGGCCTGTGTGCGCTGCAGATACTCCAGAATGCGACGCGCCGAAGCGGTATCGTCGAGAGCGAGGAAGCCCATTGCGGTCTTGTAGAGATCGCGCGGCCAGACCAGGTGGTAGCCGCCGGGATTGGCGTCTGACGCCGACTCGCCCCACGGGATCGAGAGCGACGCCACGCCGGCGCCGGCGGTGGCCTTGTCCTGATGCATACGAAGCACCATCGCGCTCGTGCAGAAGGTCCGACCGGCGTCGCGTGCCTGCCGGCGAAGGTCCGAGAGCCCGCCGCACCACTCGCGCCACTCATCCACGTAGCGGGTCAGCCTGTCGTCGAAGGAAGCGCGGCATGAGCGAAGCGCGGCCCTGCATGCCGCCTCGTCCGTTGGGCCGAACCCGATGGCGACAACGAAATCCCGGCGGCGCCGAAGGTCGATCTCCCCGGTCAACGCGACGTGGCCGTCGGTCGCGGTGGCGAACTCCCAGTCCAGACTGAAGTTGTCGCGGAGATCCTGCCAGCCATCCGAGTGGCCGACGAACCCGGCGGACGTCCGTCGGAACGGCGTGGACGTCGTGATCGCGAGAGCGAGATCATCGCGTGACGCCACGAGGAACCGCTGGCGGCCCGACGCGAGCACGCGGGCTGCGTTCCCGGCGCTGCAGTTCTTGACATGCGGCGCAGCCAGCAGGAACAGACGAAACCGACGGGCGCGCTCGGTGAACGCCTCGAACGTCACCCGCATGAGCACGGTGTCCGCGTCGGGATCAGTGATGACCACCTTGGACAGCAGGTACTCGCCAAGCGGATCGACGCTCGCCACGAGGTACGCCGGCGCTCGCGGGTCCGCGTAGCTCACCGTGTGCTGGAGATGCCGGCGTTCTTCGTGAAAGACGCTCGCGCCATCGGTGACGAGGAACTGCAGGTCGCGCGTGTTGGCCACGTCGACACGGGGGTAGAAGATCTCGGTGAGGATGCCCTCGGCCATCGTGAACCAGACGCGCGAATGCTCCGAACACGCCGTGCCGACGCCATGCTTCGCCGCCGGCGCCCAACGCAGGTCCCGACCGGGCCAGCCGAACGCCTCGCCACGGCCGACCGGGTAAAGCGACGGCTGCGGTGCGCGAGGCGCACGAGCGGGGGTGTCAGGCGCCATCATCGTGCGGGCTCCGGCGTACGGCGCTGCCGCGGCTTCGGTGTCTCGGCCGGTGTCGGCGGCAATCGGTCGTGGCACTCATGGCCCTGCTCTGGACCAGCGCTGCGAGCGCCGCCCGCAACTTGGCCCGGCCTCGGTGCAGCAGCACCCGCTGGTTGGACTCAGTCAGATCCAGAATGGCGCAGACGTCCTGCGCATCGAGCCCCTGTACGTCGCGCAGGTCGACGACCGCCCGTTGCCTCTGGGGCAACAGCCTGAGCGTCGCCGCGAGCGCTTCGCGGACTTCCGTTGACAACGCCAGGCGCTCCGGCGTGATCCGCCACGGACGCAACGGTATCCGCCAGGCACCGTTCCGGTCGAACGGATCCGAGAGCGGTTCGAATTCGTCCGACTCTTCGAGCGGGAGGTACCGCGCTTCGCGAAGCGCCCGGCTCTTGGCCCGGTTGACGAGCACGCGGCGCAACCACGTGCGAAACGACGAACGGCCCTCGAAGCGATCGACGCCCTTGAGGACGCCGATCCATGTGTCCTGAACGACGTCCTCCGCGAGCGCATCGTCCCTGACGTAGTTGCGAGCCAAGCGCTGAAGTTCCCGGTGGTACCGGCGGATGAGAATCCCGAACGCGGCTTCGCTGCCCTCACGCGCCCGGGCGACGAGATCGCCATCGGGAGGTCTCCCGGGAACGGAGATGGTCGTTCGACACGCAGTCGTCGAGTCCACGTCAATCGAGAACGCCGCCGTGAGGTGGTCGGTTAGGACTCCGTCCCACCCGCGGGCTCCCGGCCGTTCGGGCGGAATCGTCCCACCTGCCGCCACCCGATCGACGGCTTCGCGCGAGAGCCGCCGTGCGGCGCCGATGTCGCCGAGCAGCTGGGGGGCCGCCTGGCCCGACTCGGAAGCCCCGTCGGCCGAGCCCTGACGGAATCCTCTCCTGGAGCGTTATATCCAGACAGGCCGGCCAATCCCGCGCCGGGTCCACGGAGGAGAGACAATGCAGCACGACGGAACCACCGCAGGAATCGTTCGGCGCGTTTTCACGAGCATGCTGGCCGTCGCCGCCGTGGCGCTGTTCGCCGGCGCCGCGCAGGCTCAGGATCCCGATCGCGTCGACAAGGTCTCGCGCAGCTCGTTCGCCGAGACCCTCAGGAAGGTCGACGCGGCGCTCCAGGCAGAGCACATGATGGTCGTCGCCAGAATCGACCACAAGAACATGCTGTCCATGATCGGCACGAGAATCGGCGGCGCGACGACGGTCGAGTTCGGCAAACCGGATATGGGCAAGATGCTGTTGCCGATGAACGCCGCGATCGGGCTCGAAATGCCGGCCAGGATCTACGTGTACGAGACGGGCGACGGCCGGGTCATCGTGAGCTACCGTCGCAGCGCCAGGCAGTTCGCCGCCTACGGGCCGGACGCCGCCAAAGCCGGCGAGATGATGGACATGACGCTCGACAAGATCGTCGGGTCGATCACGCAATAGCCGGATTGGGACACCCCGGACATGGGCCAGGAAGCGCTGAGTCTCGCCGTCGACCTGCTGTTCATGGTCGTAGCCGTGATCGTCGTCCTCGCGGCCGTCCGTCGCCGGCCGGTATCGCGGGACTCCCGTCCAGGCGCTGCTGCAACGATCGTTGAGCTCGCGCTCACGGCGCTGGCGCTCGTCGCGGCCGCGATCGGCCCGAATATCCTCGTCGTGGCCACGACTCCCGGAATGCCCGGCATGCCGCTGTTGTTCACGTATACCTTGCTGCCATCGCTCGGCCTTCTCGCGGTCGTGGCGATCGTGGCGCGACGCAGCGGAATGGATCGGCTGAGCAACCGGATTGGGGTGGGGCTCTGGGCTGGCGCGGCCAGCACCGGGATGCTCGACGTGTTTCGCCTTGCGGGGTTCCATCTCGGGTGGATGCCCGGCAACATGCCGCGCATGTTCGGCGTGTTGATTCTCGACCGGATGGCGCTCGGGCCTTCGTTCGGGTCGGACCTGCTGGGCTATCTGTACCACTATTGGGTGGGGGCGTGTCTGGGGCTCGCCTATGCGCTGTGCGCGGGACGCTTCCGCTGGTGGGGCGGCCTGATCTGGGGACTGATCGTGGAGATTGGCATGATGGTCACGCCGCCCATGGTCGTCGCTATGGACACTGGATACTTCGGCGTGAAATTCGGTCCGGGCCTGCTGGGCACGAGCCTGACGGCACATGTCGCCTTTGGCATCGCGCTGGGCATGCTCTGTGAACGGTACCTGACGCACCGAGGGACGTTCCCCGCGTTGGTCCGCGCCTGGTGGCTGGGCCGCTCGCCGACGGGACCGGCCGCCGAGCAGCCGGAATGACCGCCTCCCGCGAGCCGTCCGATCCCAACGATGAAGACCTGATGCTGGCCTACCAGGCCGGCGATCGCGGGGCCTTCGATCAGTTGTACTACCGATACGCAAGGCCGATTTACAATTTCTTTCGGCGCAGCGCCGGACGACCCGATCGAGCCGAAGACCTCTGTCAGAAGACGTTCCTCAAGCTGCACATTGCTCGTCAACGGTATCGGCCGGAAGCGCCCTTCCGGCACTGGATCTTCACCATTGCGCGCAACGTGCTCCGCGATGATGCCCGCGAGCGGCGACGGAGACCGGCGATCGAGGTCGCGAGTGCCGAAGAGCAGGCACCGCCAGCCCCCCGCTCCAACCGATGCGAGACGATGGACGTGGGTCTGATGATCACTGAGGCGCTCGGCACGCTGCCGCTCAGCCAACGTGAAGTGCTCGTGCTCAATCGGTATCAGGGCATGAACTATGCCGAAATCGGCGCGATACTCGGCATTTCTGAAAACGCCGCAAAGCAACGCGCGTTTCAGGGGATGCAGACGCTTCGCCGACGGCTTCGAGGCATGGATGACGTTCGACACGACGTGAGTTGATCATGACCACAAAACGAGCGGATTCGCGCTGTCGTGAGGTTCACGTGGACCTGCCCGCACTCGCTGCGGGGCAGTTGGATGAACGAAGCCGAGTGGCGATCGAGCAACACCTGTCGTTCTGTCCGGGATGTCAGTTCGAATGGCGGCAACACCAACTGGTGTGGCGATGCCTGGGGTGGTCTGGAGACGTCGATCCGCCGCCCGACCTGAAGGCCCGAGTGCTGGAGGCGATTCGAGCGCATGAAACCGCGCGCGGCGGATAGGTGCGGCGTCTCGCCCAAGGCGCGTGTGCATGGTCACGGTGCGCCATGCCTCCCTACGGATCTCGGCTCGGATTCACCGGTCATCGTGGTAAACCGGCGAGCATGAGACGGTTTGTCGGTCCACAGATCACGGCGAGGCACGTTTCCTTCACCTTGTTCCACCGGCCGCTGGTTAGAGTCCCCGGACGTGGTGGAAACTCGAGAAGCCCGGCGGCGTAGACAGCGGGAGCCGCCAACGCGCATCTTTCCGTGAGTTCTCTCTGGCTGGAGAAGGACGACACGGAGGTGTTGACGCGATGGCGAAGCCCAGAATGGATCTGTCTGCGTTCGTTGGCAAGCTCCTCGAGGAACAGGACGGCGACGTGCTTCGGGTAGGGATTCGAGTGCTCTCCCAGGCCCTGATGGAAACGGCGGTCGCCGGTCTGATCGGCGCTGACCGGCATGAGCGAACGCCGGAGCGGACGGGCACCGGAATGGCTATCGAATGCGGACCTGGGACACGCGGGTGGGCACGATCGACGTCGGCCCATCTGCGGATCGCGCCGTCTGGACGGCGTTCCTCCGCAGTCTCGTGAAGCGCGGCCTCCGCGGCGTGCGACTGGTCACCTCCGATGCCCACGCGGGCCTGACGCCAGCGGTCGCCACGGTCCTTCGGCGGCGCGACGTGGCAGCGGTGCCGCGTCCATGTCATGCGGAACCTGCTCGCGACGGTACCCAAGAGCGCGCGCGAAGCGATCGCGGCCGTCGTCTGCACGATCTGCGCGCAGCCGAGCCCGCACGCGAGCGCGAGCATCCAGACGACGCTTCGCAGGGTCATGCCCACCCCCTAGCTTAGCTACCCCGAGACCGAGTCCAGCTCGTCCCAACGCGCGAGGAGGTCCAGGAGCTCGCCGTCGATGGCCTCGATGCGCGCGAGCGTGCGCTTGATGACCTCGATGACGGCGATGCGCTCGCCCGGCTCCACCTGCAGCGCCACGTCGTCGAGGAGCGGCAGGTGCCCGAAGGCGTGAGCGTACCTCACTCAACCGGCGGCGCGAGCCTTGCAGGAACCCGCGGGCCGCGCCGGTCGTATGCCATCTGGGGAGGACGCCATGGTCGGGTCGGTGCTGCGGGACGTGCGCCACGGGGTGCGCCAGCTGGTTCGTCAACCGGGGTTTGCCGCCGCTGCCATCGCGTCGCTTGCGCTCGGCATCGGCCTCAACACGACGCTCTTCTCCGTGGTCAACGGCGTGCTGCTCCGCGGGAGCCCCATCGCGAACCCCGCGCGGCTCGTCGAGATCTACTCCGGGCCCAACCAGGACTTCCCGCAGCTCACGCTCTCGTATCCCGATTACCTCGACGTGCGACGCGGCGCCGATGCCTTCGCGGGCGTCGCCGCCAACGCCTACGTGCGGGGCATTCTCGCCACTGGCGATCGCGGCGTGCTGGTGACGGGCGAGGTGGTCACGGCCAACTACTTCGACGTGCTCGGCATCGGCGTGCCGCTCGGACGGGCCTTCGCGGCCGGGGAGGACGCGGCCGCGGGCGGGGCGCCGGTGGTGGTCCTGAGCCACGGCCTCTGGCAGCGCCGCTTCGGCGGCCGCGCGGACGTCGTCGGCGACCAGGTGAACCTCTCCGGGCACAGCTACACGGTGGTGGGCGTCGCGCCCGCCGGCTTCACCGGCACGCTGCCGGGCATCCCCACGGAGTTCTGGACGCCGGTCACGATGGTGGAGAACTTCGTGTTCGCGGGCGTGCAGTGGGTGGAGGGGTCGAACGACGGTTCGCGGCTCGACCGGCGCGGCACGCGGTGGCTGTTCGTCAAGGGCCGGCTCGCGGAGGGCCGCGCGGTCGAAGAGGCGCGGGCGCAGGTCGAGACGGTCTTCGCGCGGCTCCGCGCCGAGTACCCGGCCACCAACGCCACGCTCGTCGCCAGCGTCGTGCCGGCGTCCGACATCCGGTTTCACCCGATGCTCGACGGCTATGTGAAGGCCGCGAGCGCCGGATTGCTGGCGGCGGTGAGCCTGGTGCTGCTCGTGGCGTGCGCCAACGTGGCCAACCTGCTGCTGGCGCGCGGGGCGGCGCGCAGGAAGGAGCTGGCGATCCGGTCGGCGGTCGGCGCCGATCGCCGGCGGCTCGTGACACAGCTGCTCACCGAGGGGCTGGTGCTCGCGGGCGTGGGCGGCGCGCTCGGGCTGGGCATCGCGTGGTGGGGCGGGCAGGCGCTCTCCGGCGTCGGCACCGACGTCTTCCCGATGCCCATCAGCTTCGACTTCTCCATCGATGGCACGGTGCTGGGGTTTGCCTTCGCCGCCTCGGTGGCGACGGCGCTGGTCTTCGGCCTGATCCCCGCGCTGTCGTCGTCGAAGCTGGACCTCGTGCCGTCGCTCAAGGACCTGCCCGAGGGCGACGGGGGGCGGCGGCTCACGCTGAAGCACGCGCTCGTCGTCGGCCAGCTCGCGCTGTCGCTCGTTCTGCTCGTCGCCGGCGCGCTGCTGGCGCGCGGGTTGCTGACGGCCCAGAACACCGACCTCGGCTTCGACCCGCGACCCATCGCGTCGCTGTCGTTCAACCTGCAGATGAACGGCTACGACCGGGATCGCGCGGCGGCCTTCACCGAGCGCGCCATCGAGGCGCTCGGCGCGCTGCCTGGCGTGACCGCCGTGTCGGTCGCGTCCCGGCTGCCGCTGGCGCCCGACATCAACGCCTCTGGCATCAGGGTGCCCGGCATCCACACGGCGGAGGATGACGACGCGGTCGTTGACACGGTTGCGGTCGGCGCCAACTACTTCACGGCGGTCGGCGTGCCGATCGTCAGCGGCCGTGGGTTCTCGCGCGAGGACGTGGCCGAACAGCGCAAGGTGGCCATCATCAATGAGACCATGGCCCGGCAGTACTGGCCGGACGGCAACGCGCTGGGCGCGCGTGTCTACACCGACGGGTTCGAGCACGAGCCGCACGAGGTGATCGGCATCGCGCGCGATCACAAAGTGCGGTCGGTGGGCGAGGCGCCGCGGGCCTACCTCCACCTGCCGGCCGGACCCTCGACAGGCATCGGCCTGGTGGTCCGGACGTCCGGGGCGGCCGAGGCGTCGCTCCCCGCGCTGCGGCAGACGTTGTGGGGCCTCGAGCCGGGCATTGTGTTCACCGAGGACACCTCCGCCGCGGAGGTGGCCGCCACGACGATGGCGCCCACGCGTATTGCGGCGTTCGTGGTGGGCGCGTTCGGCGCGCTGGCGCTCGTGCTGGCCACGGTCGGCCTCTACGGCGTCATCGCGTACTCGGTGAGCCGCCGCACGCGGGAGGTGGGCATCCGGATGGCGCTCGGGGCGACGCGGTCCACCGTCCTGGGGCTGGTGCTCGGCCAGGGGCTGCGCCTGGCGCTCGTGGGCATCGTCATCGGCGCGGTCGCGTCGGCCGGCGTGGGGCAGCTGCTCGAGGCGCTGCTCTATGGCGTGAGCAGCATCGATGCCGCGGCCTACCTGGGCGCCGCCGGGCTGCTGCTGCTCGTGGCGGGCGCGGCGAACCTGCTGCCGGCGCTCGGCGCGGCGAAGGTGGATCCGATGCGCGCGCTGCGCAGCGAGTAGGACCGGCGAACGGGCGTTTTCGTCGGTCGGCGGTCAGTGCACCGCGTGGGACTGGACCCGCCACCCGCGCCAGTGCGACCATCGCGAAGACCATGGCCTGGATCGCGTATGCGGCGGCGTGGCTGACTTTCGCGGTGGTCTGGGCGTTTGCCGGCGCGGCTAGCGCCGGCGCCTCGCCGCTCGCGACGCTGCCGTTCGCTCTCGTGGCCATGGGCTTTGCCGCCGCCATGGGTGTCGGCGTCTGGCGGCTCACCGGGCGCCTCCCGCTCGACGGGCGATCGACGCGCTTTCACGTCACGCACGCCGGAGCGCTCGCGGCGTACTGCCTCGTCTACGCCACCTCCTGGGCGTGGATCGAGCTGGCGACCGGCGGCGTCGCGGCCACGCTCCAGGCGCTTCGGGCCTCACCCGTCCTGCTCTGGAACGTGTTGATGGGGTCCTGGCTCTATCTCATGGTGGCCGGCGGCGCCTACGCGGTGCGCGCCGAGCGACGCGTGCGGGCACAGGAGGTCGCCGCCACCGAGGCGCGGCTCCAGGCGCAGCAGGCGCAGCTGGCCGCGCTGCGCGCGCAGATCAACCCGCACTTCCTCTTCAACGCGCTGCACTCGGTGGGCGCGCTCGTCACCATCGATCCGGCGCGGGCCGACCGCGCCCTCGAGCGGCTGGGCGATCTCCTGCGCTACGCGCTCGATGCGGCCGAACAGGTGCCGCTCGCCGACGAGTGGCAGTTCACGGCCGATTACCTCGCCTTCGAGGAGCTGCGGCTCGGCGACCGGCTCCGCGTCGCCCGGCATGCGGACGACCCGGCGCTCGAGGTATCCGTGCCGCCGCTCCTGCTCCAGCCGCTCGTCGAGAACGCCATCCGATACGGTGTGGCCGATCGTCCGGACGGCGGCCGCATCGAGATTCGCGCCCGGCTGGAGGGCCGTCGCCTGCGGATATCGGTGGCCGACGACGGGCGCGGCGCGGCGGACTCGTCAGGCAGCGGGCTGGGCCTCGCCTCGCTGCGCCAGCGGCTGCAGGCCATGTACGGCGAGGATGCGACGCTCCGCCTCCAACGGCGCGATCCTGGATTCCTCGTCGAGCTCGACCTGCCGGCGGACCGGACCGGGACGTGGGGGTCGGCCGCATGACGACGCGCATCGCGACGGTGACGGCGCTGGTCGTGGACGACGAGCCGCTCGCGCGCCGGCGGCTGCGCGACCTGATGGGCGCGTGCGCGTGGCTGCAGTGGGTGGGGGAAGCGGCGACGGGCCGAGCCGCCGTCGCGGCCATCGACGAGGTCCAGCCCGATCTCGTGTTCCTCGACATCCGCCTGCCGGCCTGCTCGGGCCTCGACGTGCTGGCGCGCGTCACGCACCGGCCGTACGTGATTTTCACGACGGCGTACGACCGGTTCGCGCTCACGGCTTTCGAGCTGGGGGCCATCGACTACCTGCTCAAGCCGTTCGGCCGCGAGCGGTTCGACCGGGCGATGGAACGCGCCCGGCCGTTTCTGGAGAGCCGCGTGGGCGCCGCCACCGCCGACCGCGCGCGGCAGGCGCTCGCGTCCGGTCCGGTCCCCCGGCTCTTCGTGCGCGACGGCGCGCGCATCGTCCCGGTGCCGCTGGCGTCCGTCGAGCGCGTCGAAGCCTGCGACGACTTCGTCCTGGTGCACGCCGGCGGGAAGACGTACCGCCTCAACCTGCAGCTCACCGACCTGGAGGGCCGGCTCGATCCGCGGACCTTCGTGCGGGTGCACCGCTCGCACCTGGTCAATCTGGACCACCTGGCCTCCCTTGTGCCCTATGACGGCTCCCGCTTCCAGCTCACGCTGCGAAGCGGGGCCACCATCATCGCGAGCCGCCAACGGTCGCGCCTGCTCCGCGACATGGGACGGTGACGGTGTTCGCCGACGGGGCCGGCCGCTCACCGGCCCCTGCGCGACTCCGCCGGCGGCCGGGCCGCTCGACGGCCGCCACGCCATCATCAATTTCGTGCTGGGCGATTCAGACCGCCTGCCTCCTGAGCGTCGGCGGCGCTGCTGCTGATCTCGCCGCGCAGCGCGGCGATGGTCGCTTCGTCGCGACGCGCCCACCGGCCGGCCGCGACGAGGGCCACCATGGCCGCGGCGCAGAGGGCGGCGAGCAGCCCCCAGGCGAAGGCCTGCGACTCGGCCGTCGCGCTCTCGACGCCGCCGTACAGCCGATACCCGATCCACGGAACGAAGACGGCCACCTCGGCGCCCAGGATCCACCAGCCTGCCGCCACGGCGCGCCGGGCGCGCCGGGCCCGCTCGACGGCGAGCTCCAGATAGTGGGCCGTCGTGTCGGCCGACGGCGCCAGCACGTCGCGCCAGTTGTGCCACGCAAAGAGCGTCGCGCCGAGGACCACCAGCCCCAGGAGCGCGAAGGCCGCGCGTTCGGCCGGGTCGGTCTCGACGACGATGAGGCGCGCGAGCACGGCCAGGGCGCCCAGCCCCACGGCGGCCTCGCCGGCCAGCCAGACGCGGAGCCGGCGGCTGCGGCGGCGCACGTGCCCGCGGATGGCGTCCGGCGGCGTCACCGGCGCCTCGTCCGCGTGCCATGCGCGGGTCCACTGGTCGAGGTCGTGGTTCGGAAGCTGGTTCATGAGCGTGCTCCGGAGGAATCGAGGTCGCGGGCGAGCGCGGCTTTCGCGCGGGTGAGGCGCACGGCGACGTTGTTCTCGGTGATGCCGAGGACGTCGCCGATTTCCCGGTGGGACAGGCCTTCGAGCATCAGGACGGTGGGCTGCCGCAGCCCCAGGGGCAATCGCCGCACGGCGGCCTGCAGCCGCTCGCGCCGCTGGCGATCCGTCGCCGCGTGCTCGGGGCTCGCGCCGGGGTCGGGCAGCGGGGCCTCTGCGTCGAGCGGCTCCGCATGCCGGCGGCGCCAGTGCTGCACGTGGCCCACGCCCCGGTTGTGCGCCACGCGGAAGACGAACGTCCGATCCGAGCACTCGCCGCGGAAGCGCGGCAGCGCCTGCCAGAGCGCCAGCCAGATGTCCTGCACCAGGTCCTGCTGGCGCGCGGAGTCGCGCTCGTAGCTTGCGGCCAGGCGCCGGATGGCCCGGTCGTACTCCGCCACCAACCCGAGATACCGCGCTTCACGGTCGCTCATCCGTCGAGCCTGCGTGTGATGCCCTCCCGCCCGAGCACGCGCCGCGACCCTTCGAGAGCGGCGGCGGCCGCCACCAGCGTAGCCGAGGTGAGCGCTGCGAAGTCGGTCCAGGCCAGGGGCAGGCCCCGCAGGATCTCGCCGACCAGCAGATGCTGACCGAGCACTGGCGTCCAGCGCATCCAGGCGTCCGGGGTTACGGTGCCGAAGGCGAAGAGAAATCCCGGCAGCATCGGTACGAAGAGCAGGACGGACAACTGCGTCTGCGCCTCCTTGTAGCTCTTCGAGAACCAGCCGGCGAGCGTCTGTGCGGCCGGGGCCAGCAGGGCCAGCGGAGCCAGGACTAGC
The DNA here is from genome assembly GCA_040754955.1 of Acidobacteriota bacterium. Classification (GTDB taxonomy): domain Bacteria; phylum Acidobacteriota; class Vicinamibacteria; order Vicinamibacterales; family UBA2999; genus JBFMCA01. Next base: position 28,126 of record JBFMCA010000033.1, read on the forward strand.
CACATCAGCGCGGCGTCGCGTGTGGAGAGCCCGACCGGGAGGTCGATGGCCTGAATGGCGTGCAGGTCCACGATCCAGCGCGAGACGGCGAGCGTGAGGGTGAGCGTGACGAGCGCGAGCGCCGCGACCGCGGCCCACTTGCCGACGGCGACGACGCCGCGCGGCACCGGGTGGAGCAGGAGCGACGCGAGCGATCCGCGCTCGCGCTCCCCTGCGGTGACGTCCGCCGCGGCGCTCATGCCGCCGATGAACGACGCGAGCAGCACGAAGATGGGGAGCGTCGCGAGCACGGTGGCGGCGCGGGCGGCGGCCGTGGACACATCCTGCTCGCTCAGCCGGATGGGCGACGCCACGGAGGGCGCGACGCCCCGCAGCACGAGTCTCGTGTCGCCGATCCGCCGGCCGTACTCCGCCATCAGGCTTCGCACCCGCGCCGCGCGGCGGGTCGAGGCCGTCCATGCGCCGTCGTACACGAGCGTCAGCGGCGCCGGTCGCGAGGCTTCAAGGGCGCCTGGGTAGTCCTCGCCAACGATGAGCGCCGCCGGCAGCTCGCGCGCGCGCACGCGGCGCGCCACGTCGTCGGCGGGCTCGACGGCCACGGACTGCTCCGCGAGGTACGCCACCAGCGCCGGCGCCTGCGACGCCCCGTCGACGGCGAGCGTGAACGCCGTCTCGGCGCCGCGGTCGCGGGCCAGCGCGACCAGCGCGAGGGCCATCACGGCCGGCCCCCACACGGCGTAGAGCAGCGCCGAGGCGAGCGACCGCCGGTCGCGCAGGATCTCGCGCAGCTCCTTCCACGCGACCGCCATCGTCAGGCCCAGCATCAGTTCAACCCCTCCTCGCTGCCGATGAGCGCGACGAAGGCCTCTTCGAGCGATTGCGCCCCCGCGCGAGCGACGATGTCGTCCGGAGTGCCCTCGGCGACGACCATTCCCCGCGAGATAATGACGATGCGATCGCAGACCGCCGCGACCTCCGGCATGACGTGGCTCGACAGGATGACGGCGCGGCCGGCGGCGGCGAGGCACCTGACCTCCCGCCGGACCTCGCGCGCGCTCAGCACGTCCAGTCCGTTGGTGGGCTCGTCGAGCACGACGTTGGTCGGGTCGTGCACCAGCACCCGGGCGAGCGCAGCCCGCCGCCGCTGGCCCTGCGACAGCTCGCCGGCCCGGCGGTGGGCGAACGCGCCGAGGCCAAGCCGCTCGATGAGCGCCGCGACGCGTGCGTCGAGATCGGGCGGCCGCAGGCCGTGCAGCCGTCCCGCGTACGCCAGGTGCTCGCGCACGGTGAGGCGGTCGTAGAGCGCGACGGCTTCGGGCAGGACGCCCAGCCGCGCCCGGGCCGCGCGCGCGTTCCGCGCGACGACGAGGCCGTCCACGGCCGCGGAACCCGCGTCCGGGCGCACGAGTCCCGTCAGCACGCGGAGCGCCGTCGTCTTGCCGGCGCCGTTCGGGCCGAGCAGCCCGGTGACCAACCCGTCGCGCGCGGTGAACGACACGTCGGCGACGGCGGTGACGGCGCCGTAGGTCTTGCGGACTCCGCGCAGCGCCATCATGGCCGGCCTCCCGCAAGGCTCGTGACGATGGGCGGCAGCGGGACGTCGGCGACGCAGGCCGCATCGAGGCCGTCGCCCGCGCCGCGTCCGATGAACTCCGCGATGAGGCGCGGCACGCATCCGGTGAACGACGCGTTGTGCGCGGCGCCGGGGACCACGATGTGGCGGCTCGCGGGGAAGTGGCGGCGCATGACCTCGCCCCAGCGCGGCGGGGTCACCGGATCGTGCTCGCCGCTGAGGATCAGGGCTGCCCCGGGCGCCGTAGCCGACGGCGGAAACGCGAGGGGCGGGCCCGCGGGCCAGCCGACGCAGCGCGCGCGCCATCCCGCGGCGTAGACGATGCCGAAGGGCGAGTCGCCGGCGTCGACCACCAGATCACGGTCGGCCGAGGCGGGCATGTCCTCCGAGCAGAGGACGGCGAGCGTCGCGCCGAGGGCCATCTCGTCGATCGACATGGATGCCGAGTACGCGTACTGGGCCGCGAGCGGCGCGAAGTCGCCCTGGCGCGCGAGGTGGACCAGATGGAAGAGCCGCGAGGCGTCGACCGGTGTGTACAGCACGACGCGCAGCAGCTCGGACACGGCCTCGCGGGTGAACGTCCGCGTGACCGCGTCCCCGGTTCTCGGGTGCCGGAGCGTCACCCGTGCCGGCGCGCCGGCCAGCCGCTCGAGCAGCCCGTCGAGCTCTGCCCGCGGGTCGGGGTACGCCGACGCGCAGTCCGCGTCGCGCGCGCAGCGGTCGACGAGGCCGTCGAGGGCGCGCGCGGCATCGAGGCTGGCCGAGGCGGGGAAGCCCATCTCGAGCGGCACCGCGCCGTCGAGCACGACCGACCGCACCGCGTCGGGGTAGGTCAGGGCGTACAGGAGCGCCGCGCGTGTGCCCCACGAGCCACCCCAGAGATTCACCTGCGCGTAACCCAGGCGCTGCCGGACCTCATCGAGGTCTGCGAGCGCGGCGGCGTGGGTGTAGTGGCGCGGATCGGCATCGAGCTCTGCGAGGCACGCACCGGCGCTCCCGAAAAGCAGCTCGTGCCGCGCCGCGTCGATCGCCGCGAGCTCGTCGTCCGACCGGAGGCAGTCGAGCGGGTTGGAGCCGCCCGTGCCCCGGAGATCGACGAGCACAATGGCCCGGTCGCGGCGCACCTCGCGGAAGTACCGGGCGGCGATGCCGGCAAACGAGCGGGCACCCTGCCCCGGCCCTCCGGCGAGCAGGATCAGCGGGTCGGGTTCGGCGGCGCGGCGGAGGGGCGGCAGCACGGCGACCTGGATGCCGATCCGCGGCCCGTGCGCGGCCGCCCGGTCTTCGGGCACCTCGAGGGTTCCGCACAGCACTTCCTCGGCGAGCCGCTCGATGTGGCATGGGGTGAGCTCGAGCCCGCCCGCCGCGCCCGGAGGTACGCCCGCGCAGCCCGCGGCCGCGAGTAGTATCGCCAGCACGGGACCTGGCATCCGCATCTCATCGACCTCCCTGAACAGGTAGTCCGTGAGGCTGGCGAGACCTTACATCCGCGGCGGAACCGGCCGTCCGGTGTCGCTGGAGGAGATGCACGCGGCGATCCGCCGGCGGGCAGCCGGCCGTTCGTGATCGGGCTGGACACCGCCGTCCTGGTTCGCTACCTCACGCAGGATCACCCCGCCCAGTCGAGGGCTGCGGGCGAGGTCATCGAGGGCGCCGCCGGGCGCGGCGAGCGACTCGGCGTCGCGGCCGTCACGCTCTGCGAGCTGGTCTGGGTACTGGAGTCCGCCTACGGTCGCGACCGCGCCGACATCGGCGCTGCGCTGGAGCAGCTTGCGCGCACGGCCGACGTCGAGCTGGAACATGCCGAGCTGGTGCGGCAGGCCATCGCGGCGTACCGGGCGGGGCGGGTCGATTTCGCGGACGTCCTGGTCGGCCTGGTCAACGAGGCGGCGGGATGCGAGGTCACGGTCACCTTCGACAAGGCACTGCGACGGCTGCCGCAGTTCAGGGTGTTGTAGACGTGGCGTCCCCTGGGAGTAGGATCGAGCGATGCGGTTGACCGGGACTCTCGTGTTGGTGGGGGCGCTCGCCGCCGGCGCGCCGAGCCCCCAGGCGCCGCCGCCAGCGGCGGCCCCTGCAGCGGCCGTCAGCGCCGACGATCTCATGGCGACGGTCCGGACGCTGGCAGCGCCGGACATGGAGGGCCGCCGCGCCGGCTCGCCGGGCGGCCTCAAGGCCCGGGCGTTCATCGAGGGGCGCTTCAAGGCGATCGGCCTCGAGCCGGTCGGGGACTCGTTTCTCCACCCCTTCACGGCCGGCGAGGCCGCGGCAGCCAACATCATCGGCCGGTGCCCGGGTCGCGCGCCGGACCTGCCCGTGATGGTCGTGAGCGCACACTACGACCACCTGGGTCAGCGGGACGGCGCCACGTTTCACGGCGCGGACGACAACGCATCCGGGGTGGCGGGCCTGCTGGCAATTGCCGCCGACTGCCAGCGCGTGCCGTTCCGCCGCACGGCGCTCTTCGTCGCGTTCGACGCCGAAGAGATGCGGCTCGCGGGCGCCCGCCACTTCGTGCGCACCCCGCCGGTGCCGATCGAGCGCCTCGGGCTGAACGTGAACCTCGACATGGTGGCGCGCGGCGACAAGGGTGAGCTCTACATCGCCGGCACGCACCACCACCCGGCCCTCGCGCCGCTCCTGGCGCCGGTGGCCGCCCAGGCGCCCATCCGCGTGCTGTTCGGACACGACCGGCCCGAGGACGGCGTGAACGACTGGACCATGCAGTCGGACCACGGCCCGTTCCACCAGGCGAAGATCCCGTTCGTGTACTTCGGCGTCGAGGATCACCCCGACTACCACAAGCCCACCGACACGGCCGACAAGATCAACCCCACGTTCTTCCGGAACGCCGTCGAGGTGATCCTCGCGGCCGTGCGGGCGCTCGATGCCGGCCTTCCGTCCCCGCGCTGATCTCAGGGCGCGACTCGACGCGCTGTACGCCGGCTACAACGCCACGCATTCGGTGAACGACCCCATCTGGGTGGTCCGCCGCTTCACGCGGCCCGAGGACCAGGAGGTGGTGGCGTTCTGCGCAGCGGCGCTGGCGTTCGGCCGCGTGCAGAGCGTGATGAACGCCATCGCGGGCCTGCTGGCCGCGATGGGTCCCTCGCCGGCCGACTACGTGCGGGCCTTCGAGCCGTCCGCGCGCCGCTCCCTGGATCACCTGGTGCACCGCTGGACCCGCGGCGTCGATCTGGCCGCGCTCGTCTGGGTCCTGCGGCGGATGCTCGACGAGGCGGGGTCGATCGAGGGGTACTTCGCGCGCGGGCTCGAGCCCGACGCCGTCACGGTCGAGTCCGCGCTCGAGTCGTTCTCGGCGCGGGCGCTGGCGGTGAGCGTGCGCGAGATCTACGGGCGCGCCCGGCCGTCGCCCGGCGTGGCGTACTTCTTCCCGCGGCCGTCAGGGGGCGGCGCGTGCAAGCGCCTGAACTTGTTCCTCCGCTGGATGGTCCGCCGCGACGAGGTGGATCTGGGCGTCTGGACGCGCGTCTCGCCGGCCCAGCTCATCGTGCCGCTCGACACGCACGTCATCCGCGTCGGCCGCTGCCTGGGACTCACGCGGTATGCGAGCCCGGGCTGGCGCATGGCCGCCGACATCACCTCATCGCTGCGCGCGCTGGATGCCGCGGACCCGGTGCGCTACGACTTCGCGCTCTGCCACGTCGGCATGATGGGCGCGTGCGGGTTCGGCCGGCCGCGCGGCGACGCGCACTGCCCGCTCAAGGGCGCGTGTCGCCCCGCGCGCGCGGCTGTCCGGGGCACTTCCTGAAGGCGCTGCCGACGATCGCCCTCCTCCCCGACCGAAGCGCTGGCGCCGAGACGCGCCCTGTCGAGCAGGGGCGTCATCGCGGCGCACGTGGCCGGCGTTCCTCGTCGCGGGGTGCCTTGGCCTTCAGAATCTGGGGCAGCAGGATGTCGCGCACGTAGTGCCAGTCTGGGACGAGCGCCAGCGCCGCGCGCGCGTGCCGCTCGGCGGCCTCGAGATCGCGTTCGACTCGGTTCAGGTTACCCCAGGCCAGGCTCATCAGCAGCTCGGGTTCCCCCCATGTCGGTTCGAGTGGATGGGTGGGTCGGGGCGCGGCCCTGATGGCGCGGAGTCCACGCTCGTACGACGCGAGGACGTCCTGCTGCCGGGCGGCCACGGCCTCCTTCGAGCTCGACGGTGGCATGTTCCACGACGCCTGTCCGAGCACCCAGATCATCCTCGGGTGGTCCGCGTGCTGGTCGCGCGCTTCAGCCAGCAGGGCCATGGCGCGCGGTATCTGCGGCTTCATCACTTCCGGGTCGGCGCGGTTGGCGAAGAAGAGCAGGCCGATCGAGCTGAGGCGGCCGGCCCTGGCATCCACGCTCGATTCGTCGGCTTCGAGCGCGCGCTCGAACTCGTCGACGGCCGCGCGCAGGTCGGCGATCAGCTCGGCAACGGGCGTGTCGTCGTTGAAGCCGTTGATGGCCCGCCGCCACCACGCGTAGCCCCGCCAGTACCGCACCAGCGCCGCGTCGCGGCCGCCGGTCGGGACAGGCGTGAGCTCCTCGACGAGACGGGCGAGCGCGGCGCGATCGGCCCGGTAGTCCGCGCGCATGATGTCGGCCACCACCTGGGGCGCGCCGCGCTGTGCGGCCTCACAGGTCACGGCCAGCGTGGCGACGGACGCGCCTGCCAGGCACAGGCCAAGGGCGCAGGCAAGCAACTCAAAGGCGCAGCGATGCAGCAGGGTCATGCCGCCACGCTACGGCGGCTCCGCCGACGCGGCAATCAGGAGCCGGCAGACGGCGCGCGCTCCCGGTCAACGGCCCCTGGCGCCGGTGGACGGCGCGCCACCGTCACCCCGCAACCGGAGGCTGCTCGACGTCGGCCGCGTGGGGGCGGCCGGCGGTCTTTCGGTACGCGGCGAGCGTGCCCTCCACGAGCCGCTCCACGCCGAAGTGCCGGCGCACGCGCGCCAGGCCGGCCTGTCCCATCGCCCGCCGCCGCTCCCGGTCGCCGAGCAGCGTGACGATGGCCTCTGCCAGCGCGGCCGGATCCGACGGCCGGACGAGCAGCCCGGTCGTGCCGTCGACGACGGCCTCCGGAATGCCGCCCGCCCGGGTGCCGACGACCGCCAGCCCCATGGCCATGGCGTCGAGCACCGTGGATCCGAGGCCTTCGGTGACCGAGCTCATCACGAACAGGTCGGCCGACTTGACGAGCTGCAGGACGTCCTCGCGGAAGCCGGTGAGCAGCACGTGCTTTTCGACGTGGAGCGCCTTGATCTGCCGCTCGAGATCGGGCCGGAGCTCGCCCTCGCCGAAGATGAGCAGGTGCGCGTCGGGCACCTCGCGCAGGACGAGCGGAATCGCGTCCACCAGGTGCTTCTGCCCCTTGTGAGGCACGAGCGCGCCGACGTTGGCGAGCACGGGCGCGCCGTGCGGCAGCCAGAACTCCTTGTGGGCGTCCACCACGGGCAGGTGCTCGATGCGCTCGACGTCGATGCCGTCGTGGACCACCACGATGCGATCGCCCGGGATGCCGTCCTGCTCGAGCACGTGGCGGATGGCGCCCGACGCCGCGATGAACGCGTCGACCTGCCGGTACTTCCAGCGGGAGAACGAGTGCTTCTGCAGGTGGAAGTCGACGCGGCGCGACGCGACGAGCCAGGGGCGCGGATCGGGCGCGCCGAACGACAGCGCCAGCGCGGCCATGGCGACGGCGTGGGGATCGTGCGCGTGGACGATGGCGGGCCGCGACTGGCGCAGGATGCGCGACAGCTTCCACGCCGCGGACAGGTCCACCTCGTTGCGCGGGGCCAGAGGCACGAGGTCGGGGCCTTCGCGGGCGCGCCGGAACAGCTCGCCCTCGGGGTGCGCGACCAGCACGGCCCGATGGCCGTTCGCGCGCAGGCCCAGCACCGTCAGGAGGACCTGGTTCTGTCCTCCCCGCCAGGTGCGGGCGGTGTCGATGTGGACCGCGTACACAGCTCCCAGAGCTTAGCGAACTTCAGGGCGACGTAGTGGGCGTTCATCGAGGAGACGATGAGGCCGGGCATGCCGTCCCGAAAGCCGCCGCGGAGCACGTAGTTGCGAAAAAACGCCAGCCGTGGCCGCACCAGGACGTCGAGCCAGCCCGCCCGGCGGCCGTCCTCGTGCATCTGGCGCGCCGCCAGCGTCGTGTACCGGTCCATCGTCTGCAGGTGGTGCGCGATGTCCCGGTAGGCGTAGTGCAGCAGCTCGTGGCGCAGCTCGCCGACCGGCCCGTCGGCGGCCACCGACTCGTGCACGTACCGGCCCGCCCAGCGGGCCCGCCGGCGGTCGTAGAGGCGGAGCTGGTGGTCCGGGTACCAGTCGGTCGATCGCAGCCACCGTCCCAGGTGGAACGTCACGCGCGGGATGCGGTAGCCGGCGGCCAGCACGGCGTCGGAGCGCATCAGCTCGAGGATCTCGTCTCTGAGCGGCTCCGAGACGCGCTCGTCCGCGTCGAGCGACAGGATCCAGTCGTGGCGGGCCTCGCCGGCGGCGAAGTTCTTCTGCGCGACGTATCCCGGCCAGTCCCGGACGATCACCCGATCCGTGTGCTTGCGCGCGAGCGCGACCGTGTCGTCGGTGCTCCCGCTGTCGACAACGACGATCTCATCGGCCCAGGCCACCGAGGCGAGCGCCGCCTCGATGTGCGCGGCCTCATTGTGGGTGATGACCGTAACGGTCAGCGGCGGCACGGGGGAAAGCTAGCACAGGTGCCCGGGTGCACAGGTGTACCGCGCACGCGTGCACTCGGCACCCGGGACGGGCACCCGTGCGCCTGGGGCACCCGTGCACCCGTCGTTACGGCTGCCTCCCGCCGCCCGTCGCGCCCGTGGCGCCGACGGCGGCGGTGCCGCCGGTGAAGCCTGCGGTGGAGACGCCGGTGACGCCCCCGCCGCCGCCCGCGACCGGCGCGATCTGCGCCGTCTCGTAGTCGACGATCGACTTCTGGTAGTCGATGAGCGCCTGCAGCTCGTTGTTGCGCGCCTGGTTCAGGTCGCGCTGCGCCTGGACGACGAAGAAGCTGGTGGTCATGCCGGCCTGGAACTTCTTCTCCTCGGCTTCGAGCCGCTTCTCGGCAAGCGCACGCGAGGCGCGCGTGGCCTCGACCCGCTTGGCGTTGGTCTGGACGGTGCGCGCCAGGTCGCGCACCTGGGTGGCGATCTGCAGCTCCTGGCTCTGGAGCTGGCGCTGGGCCTGCTGGTTCTGGAGCCGCGCGCGGGCCAGGTTGGCCTCCGCGTTCGAGCCGCCGATGGGGTAGCTCACCTGGACGCCGACCGACCAGGTGGGGAAGTCGCCGCCGAGCGCATCGGCCAGCGTGGAGGCGAAGCTGCGCTTGTTCGAGCCAATCACGGGCGGCGGAAAGCCCTGCCCGAACACGAGCTGCGTGCCGCCCAGCCCCACCGCGCTGTAGTTCACCTGCGCATTCACGTCGGGCAGCGTCTGGTTGCGGAAGAAGCGGATCGACACGTCGTTGGACTCGATCTGCTTGCGCGTCACCGTGAGGTCGGTCCGCTTGTCGAGCGCCGTTCGCACCGCCGCATCGGGGTCGACCAGCACCGGCGTGAACGTGGCCACGTCGGACGGCTCGATCCGCATGCTCCAGAAGTCGGGCTCACCCGGGTTGGAGATGAGCGCCCTGAGCCGATCCTCGGCCCGCGCAATGGCCGCCTCGGCCACGATGACCGCCTCCTCGCGCTGCGCCACTTCGGCCTCCGCCTGCACGATGTCGATGGGCGCCATGGTCCCGATCTCGACGCGCGCGCGGTTGTCGCGGAGCGACTGCTGCGCGAGCTGCAGCGACTGGCGCTGCACCGACAGGTTGTCGTTGGCGCCCACGAGATCCCAGTACGCGTTCTTCACCGCCCGCATCGTCGTCGCGATGGTCTGCTGGAGCTGGACGTCGGAGATCTCGCGGTTCTTCTGGCTGACCAGGAGCTGCTGCCGGGTGCCGTCGATCTTGAAATTCCGGAGCAGCGGCTGCGTGTAGTTGAGCGACACGTTCGAGCTGAGCCGCGGGTTGAACGAGCTGAAGTTGTTGTTCGTCTCGAAGCGCCCGCTGTCCCAGCTCGCCGTGTAGCTGCCGCCCCACGGGAGCAGCTGCTGCACGCCCACGCTCGAGGCGAAGCGCTTGTCGGTCAGCACGCCCGTGGCGCCCGAGAGAAAGCTGTCGGGCGGGCTGTCCGTCGTGCGGTTGTTGAGCGACGTCTGCACCGTCGGCACCCAGCCGCTCCTGGCCACGGCGATGGCGAAGTCCTGCACCTGGGGGTTGATCCGCTCCACCTGCAGGTCGAGGTTCTGCTCGAGCGCCAGGGCCACGGCCTCGTCGATGCTCAGCCGCCGCGTCGGCCCCTGCGCCGGCGCCGGCGCCTGTCCGACGGCTGTCTGTGCCCGGACAGGTTCCGGTCCGAAAGCGAACACCCCGACCGCGATGGTCCCGGCCGCCAGCCCGGCCACGAGGCGGGAAACCCTGAGAATACGCATTGGCCTGCTACTCCACATGAGTGATGACGACATCGGACACGGTTCCCCCGAATGCAACTCCCGGTCCCAGGATGAAGCCCCGTCGAGAACCCGGCGCGGAACGCCCGTGCGGCACCCCGTGCGGAACCCCCGGTCCGGAACCTCCGCCCGGAACCCCGTACGGAACCCCCGTCTGATAGACGTCTGCCGTCCCACCGGGGTTCGACCGGTCGCGCTGGCTATACTACCGTCCGATGACGGAAGCGGACCTGCTTGCGCTCTTCCGGGGGTCCGGCGCCCTCCTGGAGGGCCATTTCACCCTGTCGTCGGGGCTGCACAGCCCCGGGTACCTGCAGTGCGCGCTGGTGCTGCAGCACCCGGCCGACGCCGAGCGGATCGGCACTGCGCTGGGCGCTGCCGTGTCGGGCTTCGGCGCGAACGCGGTCCTGTCGCCCGCGCTCGGCGGCATCGTCATCGGCCAGGAGGTCGGTCGCGCCCTTCGAGTCCGGGCGCTGTTTGCGGAGCGGGCCGATGGCAGGCTCACGCTCCGGCGGGGCTTCGTGCTCGGCCCGGACGATCGCGTGCTGGTCGTCGAGGACGTGGTCACGACCGGCGGGTCGACGCGCGAGACCATCGAGGTGGCGCGCGCGCGGGGCGCGACGGTGGTGGCCGCCTGCGCCATCGTGGATCGCAGCGGCGGCCGGCAGGCGCTCGACGTCCCCTTCCGGGCGCTGCTGCCCATCGACCTGCCCACCTACCCACCCGAGGCCTGCCCCCTCTGCGCGCAAGGCCTTCCGGCGGTCAAGCCCGGGTCGAGGACTTCGCGGTGACGGGCGACATCGCGTGGCGGCCTACAAGCTTCTCGTCGCCTATGACGGCACCGACTTCGCGGGCTGGCAGCGGCAGCTGAATCGCCGCACCGTCCAGGCGCTCATCGAGGACGCGCTGGCGCCCATCGAGGGCCGGCCCGTGAGAGCGGTGGCCGCGGGCCGCACCGACGCCGGCGTCCACGCCGCGGGCCAGGTCGTCAGCGTGGCGCTCGACGCCGGCCTCGCGCCCGAGCGGCTCGCGCGCGCCCTCAACGCCGTGCTCCCCGAGGACGTGCGCATCATGGCGTGCGAGGCCGCCCCCCCGGGCTTCGACGCCCGGAAGCACGCCGTGGCCAAGACCTACCGCTACACCATCTTCAACGGACCGGTGATGCCGCCCGCGCTGCGGCGCACGGCCTGGCACGTTCCGCAGCCGCTGGCGCTCGGGCCGATGCAGGAGGCCGCCGCCGCCATCGTCGGGACGCACGACTTCCGCCCGTTCCAGGCGCGCGGCAGCGCCGTGAAGACCACGGTGCGCACGGTGACGAAATCGGTGTTGGGGCGGGTGGGG
>JBFMCA010000034.1:0-39287 GCA_040754955.1 Acidobacteriota bacterium
CCTGGGACGGCAACGGAGGGGAAGCGGCGAATGCAACCTACGAAGAAGCCGCGCCCGGCCGCACCTCGAATGGCAGCTCGCGCGCCGTCCCCCCGGGACCGCCGGCGGCCGGGGCGATGTCCACGCGCAGCACGTACTGGCCGGGCGCGAGCGTCGCGAGCGGGACGTCGAGCCGATGTCCCCACGACCGGCGCGCCGGCTCGAACGCGTGCGGCTCCACCGTCTCCTCCGCCCGCACAACCGTCCGCCCGTCGGCGCCCGTGACCGTCGTCACGATGCGCACGCCGTCCGCCGGCTGCGGCCGGTTGTCGTAGACCTCGGCGAAGACCACGAGCGCGTCGGCCGGGTCGAAGCTGCGCCGGGCCGTGGGCGGCACCGCCATGCGCTCGACGAGCGCCGGATCGGGCCGACCCGTCATGGGCTGTGCCATGCCGCGGCTGCCGAGGACCAGATGGCTCAGGGCCAGCGGCGGCGCGGCGAAGTCGGGCACGACGAGGTCGTGGACGAGCGTGCCCTCCCGCCCGCCGTGCTGCGCCCGGGCCGCTACGCGCAGCTGGTACCGGCCCGGCGCCAGGTCCACGCGTGACAGCGTGCGGAGCCCGTAGCGGGTCACATGCGCCAGCTGCTCGTCGGTCAGCTTCAGCTCGAGCGCCCGCTGGCCCAGCCCGGTGGCCTTGCCATCGGGGCCGATCGCGACGGCCGCCACGTCGATGCGGGTCCGGTGCACGCCGTCGGCGCTGGTGAACACGAGCCCGGGCGCCAGTTCGAGCGTCAGCAGCGTGGACGCCTGCCCACCGTCGCCGCGGAACGCTGCCGCATGCCCGCTCAGCGTGAGCCCTGGCACCGGCAGCGGGCTCTCGAGCAGCGCGCCGAGCGCCCCGGCGGGCTGCTCGGTGACCGCGGCGCGCCGGCGATCGGAGGGCGCCTGGTAGCCGGGGCGGGCGTGTACCGTCACGCCGGGCCGCTTCACCTTCACCTCGATGCGGCGGAACCGGCCGTCCCGCTTCGTGTTCGTCGGCTCGTAGCCGAGCAGGTAGTAATGCGAGTTGTCCTCGACGATGCGCCGGAATCCGGCGGCGAGATCGTTGACGTTCACCAGCGCGAAGCCGCCCGTCTGGTCCGCCAGCGTGCGCAGGCTGTCCTGTCCGCGCTGCACCTCGCTGCGGATCGTCGTCGGGCCAAGCTGAATCGTCGCCTCCTGCGGGAGCGAGGCCACTTCGATGCCCTCGTCGCCCTGCGTCAGGCCGCGCGGATCGATGCCGTAGATGGTGACATTGCCGCGGGCCGCCGCCGCCACCGCGTCGCGCGATGCCGCCAGGATGCTCGTCGCCTCCTTGTTCTCGAACACGTCATGGATGTCGTAGTCGATGCCCTCGCTGACATAGAGCAGGGCCTTGCGCCGCGCCGGGACGCCGGCCAGCCACCGCGAGGCCTGGGTCAGCGTGTCGAGCGCCATCCGCGCGTCGCGCGCGCGCTCGTACTCCAGCGGGTCGTCGATGCGCTCGCCGGGCTCGCGCCGCTCGCGCACGTCGTGCCAGAGGTAGTACTCGTCCAGCCGCTCGAGCGTGCTGGATCGGAGCTTGCGGCCGGTGAAGCGGTCCACCGCGGCCAGCAGCGCCGGACGGCTGCCGGTGAGCTCCTGGCTCACGTCCGTGCGGCCGCTCGTCACGACGATGGCCGCGCGGTCGTTGGCCGCGAAGTGCTCCTCGAGAAACGCGCGCACGGCCCTGCGCGCGCTGGCGGTGCGCAGCGGGTGCGTGTGCAGATCGTCGAGGACGATGAGGTAGAGCCGGCCGTCGAAGGGCCGCTCGTTCGACGCCACGTCGGGCTCGGCGATGCGCGCCGGATAGTGCACGACGGGCGCCTCGACGGGCGTGAAGGCGCGGACCTGCTGGCGGACGCCCTCGTCGAACACCTCGAAGTCGTCACGCGTCAGCCCGGTCACGGGCCGGCCGGCCTGGTCGACCACGCGAACGTCGATCTCGACCGCCTCGACGTCCACGCGAAACGCGCGGGGGCCTGTGGGGGAGGCCTGCTGCTGGGCGGCGACGAGGCCGCCCCAGAGCAGCAGAGCCGCGCCCGTCAGCGCGACTCGTGTGCTCATGGGGCGCCTCCCGTTACGCGACGAGCTGGCGGGTGTCCGACGTCGCGTTCTCGATGGCAATGCGGCGCGGCTTCACGCTCTCCTTGAGGGGCAGCGTGAGATCCAGGCGCCCGTGCCGGTACTGCGCGGACAGCCGATCGATGTCGAGGAACTGCGGCACGACGAACGACTGCGAGAGCCGCGTCGGCTCGCTCGCGCCCTCCTCGCGCACCTCGGCGCGGATGTGAACCGTCCGGCCCGCCACCTCGAGCGTCACGTCGCGCGGGTCGACGCCGGGCATCGGCACCGACACCTTCCAGCCGTCATCGGTCGACCGGACCTGCACGCCGGGCGCGGCGGGCGTCCATGGATGGGTCGACAGGTCGCCCCAGACGCGATTGAAGAGCGCGTCCATTTCGCGGGAGAGCCGGAAGAGGTCGTCGAACGGAGTCGTGTGAGTGAGGCCAAACATGGTGAGCGTCCTCCTTTCGGTGTGTCAGCCGTGTCTGGCTGGACTCATATATGAGTGATAACACAACATATTTTATCAGTCAATAGCACTCATATTATCGTGGCGAAAAACGCCGCGGCGGCCCGTCCCCAGCCGCCGCGGCGTCACTGGATCTCGCGGACTGGACGCGACTTACCGCATCCGCGCCGCCCGTCCTCGCAGCGTCTCGCCGAGCGCCGTGAGCCGGCGGGCGTCGATGCCGGTTGCTGCCCTGGCGTCGGCCTCCATCTGCGCGGCCAGCGTGTCGAGCTGGGCCAGCGCCTCGCGGGCGCCGGGCTCCTGGCCTGTTCGCAGCTGGTCCACCCGGTCGAGCGCGGTGGTGATGGCGCGCGTGCGATCGGCCGTCAGGGTCTTCGACCGCGTGAGCTGGTCGAGGTACGCCCGCGCCACGACCGAGGCTGCCGGCCACGTCACGCGCGGCTGCGCCTGCGGGTTGAACTCCTCGTGCCGCACGAGCAGCGCCGCGTCGAGCTCGTTCTGCGACAGGTGCTCGCTCGGCGTCAGGCGGAAGATGTCGAGGCCGCGCGCGATCTCCGCGCCGTAGATGTGCCCGTTGTACCAGTAGGTCGACCAGTAGCCGCCCGACACGAGCTGCGCCGGGTCCACCGGGCCCCGATCGAAGAACGCGATCTCGACGGGCCGCGTCGAATCGGTGAAGTCGAACACCGACAGCCCGCCCTGGTACCACGCCTGCACCATGATGTCGCGCCCCGGTACCGGGATGAGCGACCCGTTGTGCGCGACGCAGTTCTCCTGCTCGGTCTGCGCCGCCGGCATCTTGTAGTAGCCGCGGAACACCAGCTTGCGATCGACGATGTCGAAGATGGCGTTGGCGCCCCACGTCAGCGGATCGGACGCGCGGCAGCGCGGCCGCGAGCCGCCGCCCCACTCGTCGGTGAAGACCACCTTCGTGCCGTCGTTGTTGAACGTCGCCGAGTGCCAGTACGCGAAGCCCTTGTCCACCACCGCGTCCAGCCGCCGGGGGTTGGCCGGATCCGAGATGTCGAGCAGGATGCCGTTTCCCGAGCAGGCGCCGGCCGCGAGGCCGATCTCCGAGAACACCGTGATGTCGTGGCACTGGTTGGTCATCCGCGACGTCTGCGTGCCCTCGCCGTGGTTGCCGCCCTGCCACAATCCGCCCAGGTTGCCCTTGTCATCGGCGAAGATGCGCGGCGTGTTCACGATGCGCGCCCGCTGCGGCTCGGCCAGCGGCACCTCGATGACGTCGATGCTGAAGAGCGACGTGTTCGGATCGTCCGGCTTGCCCACGCAGCCCTCGAGCTCCTCCCCGGGCCGGACGGTGCTCGTCCCCGACCCGTACAGGAAGACGCGGCTGCGGTTCTTCGGATCCGTCACCAGCGTGTGCGTGTGCGACCCGCGGCAGGTCTGCACCGCCGCCACCTGCCGGGGCTTCTGCCAGTCGGTGATGTCGAAGATGCGGATGCCCCGGAAGCGCTCCTTGCTGACCGTCTCCGGCACGCCCTGGAGGCCGCAGTCGACCCGCCCGCGCGTCTGCTCCACCGACATGAACAGCAGGTTCCCGTAGATGGACACGTCGCCCTGCCCGCCGGGGCAGACCACCGAGGCGATGAGCCGCGGCCGCCGCGTGTTCTCGATGTCGTAGGTGTTGAACCCGTGGTAGTTGCCGACCACCGCGTGGTGGCCCTGGAAGGCCAGGTCGGAATTGGTGAAGCTCAGGCCGCCGCCCGGCGGCGTCTGGTTGCCGCCGGGTGCCGCTCCCGCGTTGCCCGGTGCCGCGGGCGTCTCGTTGGCGGGCCGCTCGGGCGGAATCGGCCGGCCCGCCGGTGCCTCCGGATCGAAGAACCCGTCGGGCTTCGGCAGGTTCGACAGCAGCTC
The DNA here is from genome assembly GCA_040754955.1 of Acidobacteriota bacterium. Lineage (GTDB taxonomy): Bacteria > Acidobacteriota > Vicinamibacteria > Vicinamibacterales > UBA2999 > JBFMCA01. The sequence goes on from JBFMCA010000034.1 coordinate 4,452, forward strand.
CATGTTCCATGCCGCCGTCGCGGCGTCGCGGAGCCCGCCGGCCAGCCCGATCCGCGGGTCGTTCGGGTTCGGCGCCGGCTGCTGCGCGCTCATGGCGGCGACGCCGGCAGCCACGACGGTGAGGGCGAGAATCCAGGGTCGCATTGAGGTGCTCCTTGAAGGCTTGGAGGCTTGGAGGCTTGGAGACATGGAAGCCTGGAGGCGTGACGGAGGCGTCGGCCGAACCGCCGAGCTCCCCACCCCTCCAGCCCTCCAGGTCTCCACCTCTCCAAACCTCCCTTACCGCAGCCGAGCGGCGCGGCCGCGCAGCGTCTCCGCCAGCGCCCGCAGGCGCTTCTGATCGGCGCCGGACGAGGCCTGCGCGTCGGTGTCGAGCTGGCCGGCCAGCGCGTCGAGCTGATCGAGCACCGCGCCGGCGCCGGCCTCGCGGCCTGTCCGCAGCTCGTCCACCCGGGTGAGCGCGGCGTTCACGGCCTGCGCCCGTGCCGGCTGGATGCCCTTCGTCCGGTTGAGCTGATCGAGGTAGGCGCGCGCCACGACGCTCGCGGCCGGCCACGTGACCGGCTTCTGCTCCTGCGCGTTCACTTCCTCGGCGCGCACCAGCATGGCCGCGTCGATCTCGTGCTGCGTGAGGTGCTCGGTCGGCGTCAGCCGGAAGATGTCGAGGCCGCGCGCAATCTCCGATCCGTAGATGTGGCCGTTGTACCAGTACGCCGACCAGTAACCGCCCGTGATGAGCTGCGTGGGATCGAGCGGGCCGCGGTCGAAATACGCGATCTCAAAGGGGCGCGTCGAGTCGGTGAAGTCGAACACCGACACCCCGCCCTGGTACCAGCCCTGCACCATGATGTCGCGCCCCGGCACCGGGATGAGCGACCCGTTGTGCGCGACGCAGTTCTCCTGCTCGGTCTGCGCCGCCGGCATCTTGTAGTAGCCGCGGAACACCAGCTTCCGGTCCACGATGTCGAACACGGCGTTGGCGCCCCACGTCGTCGGATCCTCGGCGCGGCAGCGCGGCCGCGTGCCGCCGCCCCACTCGTCGGTGAAGATCACCTTGGTCCCGTCGTGATTGAACGTCGCCGAGTGCCAGTACGCGAAGCTCTTGTCCACCACCGCGTCGAGCCGCTTCGGGTGCACCGGGTCGGAGATGTCGAGGAGGATCCCGTTCCCCGAGCACGCGCCGGCCGCCAGGCCGACCGCCGGAAACACGGTGATGTCGTGGCACTGGTTCGTCATCCGCGACGTCTGCGTGCCCTCGCCGTGGTTGCCGCCCTGCCACAGCCCGCCCAGGTTGCCCTTGTCATCGGCGAAGATGCGGGGCGTGTTAACGATGCGCGCCCGCTCGGGCGCGGCGATTGGAACCTCGATGACGTCGATGCTGAAGAGCGACGTGTTCGGATCGTCCGGCTTGCCCACGCAGCCCTCGAGCTCCTCCCCGGGCCGGACGGTGCTCGTCCCCGACCCGTACACGTAGATCTTCGTGCGGTCCGCCGGGTTGGTCACGAGCGTGTGCGTGTGCGACCCGCGGCAGGTCTGCACGGCCGCCACCTGCCGCGGCCTCGCCACGTCGGTGATGTCGAAGATCCGCACGCCGCGGAACCGCTCCCTGCTCACCGCGTCGGCGACGCCCTCCACACCGCAATCCACGCGGCCGCGCGTCTGCTCGACCGACATGAACAGCAGGTTGCCGTAGATCGATACGTCGCCCTGTCCGCCCGGGCAAACCACCGACGCGATGAGCCGCGGCCGCCGCGTGTTCTCGATGTCGTAGGTGTTGAACCCGTGGAAGTTGCCGATGATGACCCGGTTGCCCTGGAACGCCAGGTCCGAGTTGGCGAAGTTCAGCCCGCCCCCGCCGCCCGCCGGCGGCGCCCCTCCCGGCCGCTGTCCGCCCGCCTGCGGTGCCGCCGCCGCCGGCGCCTCGGGCGTCTGGTTGCCCTGCCGCTCGGGCGGCATCGGCTCGCCGGCCGGCTGCTTGGGATCGTAGAAGCCCTCCGGCCGCCCCATCGACGCCACGAGTTCGAGCCCCTTCGAGGCCACGCCTGCGTCGCGCAGGCCCGCCTTCAGCCCAATGCGCGGATCCTTGGGATCGAAGGCCGGCTGCTGCGCCGCCACCGCGGCGACGAGCGCCCCGACGCCAAGCGACACCACCACGAGTCTCTGCACCGCGGATTTCATCGCCCCAGCTCCTTCAGCATGATGGCCATGCGCCGGATCTCCATGGCCTGGTCGGCGTCGACGTCCGACGCGAACGCGAAGATCTCGCCGTCCTGTCCGGCGCCCTCGGTGGCAAACAGCTGCTGCACCATGGCCACCGCCCCCATGTGGTGCTTGATCATCAGCTCGAGGAAGAGCCGGTCGAACGCCACGCCCTTCGCGGCCCCCAGCTTCGCCATCTCGTCGGCCGTGAGCATGCCCGGCATGAGCGTCGCGCCCGGCATGTGGTGCGCGTGCTCGTCAGGCACGGCCTGGCCGCGCGCGGTCAGCCATTCCTTCATCATCCGGATCTCGTCCCGCTGCGAGATCTCGATGCGCTGCCCCAGCTTGCGCATGTCGTCGCTGGCGGTCCGCGTCTTCAGCAGGTCGACCATCTCAATGGCCTGCGCGTGGTGGCCGATCATGCCCTGCATGAACTCGACGTCGGCGCGCGTGTAGCCGACCTTCGAGAGGTCGGTGGCCTTCGCGGCCTCGATGACGGTGCTGGGCTGCCCCGGCGCCCCGGGCTTGATGATGGGCGGCGGCGGCTCTTCCTGGGCGGCGGCCTGGACCGCTGGCAGCGCCAGCAGGGCCGCCACGGCGACGGCAAGACGGCGTGATGTCACGTGCTTCCCCCGGAGAATCAAGACCACAAGGATACACCGGGACTGCGACCGCGGCCCGCGGCTCACGGGCCGCGGGGACCATCGCCGTACACCCCCAGCTCCTCCTCCACCCACACGGTCCACGCCACGCCCGCCGCGCGCACGTAGATCATGTACGGGCGGGGATCGTCGGCAAAGTCGACGCGCCCACCGCCCTCGCCCTGGTGCTCGACGAGCGTGGCAAGCGGCCGGCCGCTCACGCCGCTGTGCAGCGTCAGCGTGAACGCGCTGCCGTCCGGGGCCGCGTCGCGCGTCTGCCAGTGGATGCGAAGGCGCCCGGAGCTGCTGACGATGTCACCGAGCGTGGCATCGCCGCGCCCCTCCCAGCGTCCGACCTGGCGAACGGTCGACGCCAGGGGCCGCGGCCCGTCGGACGGCGGCGCCCCGCACGCGGCGAGCCCCGCCGCGAGCACGAGCGCCCCGCCCCAGAACCTCCAGGCCCTCAAGCCTCCAAGTCTCCAGGCCTGCAGACCTCCAAGCCTCCACCCCTCCAGGCCTCCACCCCTCCAGGCCTCCACCCCTCCCTATTGCGGCTTCCGGTACGAGCTTACCGGCGGCAGGTACGCGCCCGTCCCCGGCGGCGGCTCCGGCCCGGCCACCACCGGCAGCGTCAGCGTGCCGATGCCCTCGATGCTCGCCGTGATGACCTCCCCTGGCTTGAGGAAGCGCTGCTCGCCGCGCACGGCGCGGCCCATGCCGACGCCGCCGGAGGTTCCGTTGTTGATGACGTCGCCGGGGAACAGCGTGATGATGGACGAGGCGTACTCGATGAGCTCGTACACCGAGTGAATCATGTCGCCCGCCGTCCCCTCCTGCATCTGCTGGCCGCCGACGCTCAGCGTCTGGCGCAGCCGCTTCATCGGATCGCCGTAGAACTCCTTCGGCACGATCCACGGGCCCATGGGCGCGAACGTGTCGTGCCCCTTGCCGACGAACCAGTCCGAGCCGGGCCGTGAGTCGGGCGGGCGCCCTCCACGGTCGGAGATGTCCACGGTCACCATGTAGCCGAAGATGTAGTCGGGCGCCTTCGTCGCCGGCACGTACTTCGCCGCGCGGCCGATGACGATGCCCAGCTCGACTTCCCAGTCGATCCGATCGCGACCCCAGGGGATGACGACGGCATCGCCGTTGCCGATGATGGCCCCCTCGGTGGGCTTGAGGAAGAGGTAGGGCACGCCGCGCGTCCGCCGCCGCTCGTCGGCCGCCTTCTTCTGCTCCTCCGGCGTCCCGCCCTCGTTGACGTGCGTGTAGAAGTTCACCGCGGCGTTGAGAATCTTGCGGGGCATGAGCGGCGCCAGTGTGCGCACCTGGCCGACGTCGTGCACGTAGGCCGGCCGCGGCGTCGCCGTCAGCCGCTTGTTCGCGACGATGTCGGTCACCAGCTCGTACAGGCGGTACTTCAGGCCGTATTCGTACTGGCCGATGAGCTCCCGCATGTCCCCGGGCATGCGGATGGGCGGGTACGCCGGATTGCGCTCGAGCGCCCGGTTCGCCGCCTCGACGTCGATGATGATCGTGTCCCGCAGGACGATGCCGATCTTCTGATGACCGGCGATTTCGAAGGTGCCGAGCTTGAACGGCTCGGCCGCCTTGGCCTCGGGGCCGGTCTGCGCGGCAAGCGGCGGCACAGCGGCGAGTGTCAGGGCCAGGGCGAGGACCAGGTGACGTCGCATAGATTCCCCCCTCCCGGTGGCCTCCGTGATCAGAGGGGACGGCCTCCGGGCGGCCGTAACTGTGACGGCCCGGAGGACGCGTGTCAAGGACCACGGGCGTCGGGGGCCTGCTATCGTACAGGGGGAGGCATCCGCACCATTCGATCCCGAGGCGCGCTCTGGGGCACGGTCATCTTCGTCGCCGCGATTGCCGCCGGCTTCGCCGGCGGGCGGTGGTGGCTGACGCGCGAGGCGGCACTGCCGGCGATTGGCCCCGGCTGGGCCGCCGTCGTGTCCACCGCGGGCGGCGGCGCGCGCTTCGCGGACCCGTTTGGCGCGGCTGTGGCGACGGACGGCACGCTCTACGTCACCGAGGGCGGCTGGCGTCCCGCCCTGCGCGCCGTGACCCCCGCTGGCGACGTGGTGCCGCTCGCCGGCGGCCTGCCGCCGGGCTTCGTCGACGGCCCCGGCTCGACCGCGCGCTTCGACGCGCCCTCCGCGCTCGCCCTGGACGACACCGGCGACATCTACGTCGCGGACACCGGCAACAACGCCATCCGCCGCGTCACCCCCCGCGGCGTCGTCTCGACGCTCGCCATCGACGCGCCGTTGAATGGACCCATCGGCATCGCGGTCGACGCGGCGGGCCGCGTGATTGTCGCCGACGCCTACAACGACGCGGTGCGCATCGTGGGGCCGGGGCGCGCCGTGACGACGGTGACGGGGCCGGCGGAGTTCCCCTTCGACACGCCCTCGGGCGTGGCTGTGGCCACCGACGGCGCCATCTACGTCGCGGACACCGGCAACCACCTCGTGCGCCGCATCGATCCGCGAACGAACGACGTCGTCACGCTCGACGTGTCGCTGGCCGAGGGCCTGTCACGGCCCATCGGCATCGCGGCCGCGGGCGACGCCCTCTACGTCACCGAAGAGCGCGGCCGCCTCATCGCGATTGACGCCCGGGGCAACGCCCGCGTCGTCGCGGGTGCGGGGCCCGGCTTTCGCGACGGCGAGGGGGCCGACGCGCGCTTCCGGCGGCCGGCGAGCGTGGCGGTCGCCGGCCCCCATCACCTCGTCGTCGCGGATGCGGGAAACGGGTACCTTCGCCGGGTCATCGCGCGCGGCGCGGTGCGGGAGGCGGCGGTGGGCGAGGCGCGGCCGGTGCCGGCGCCGGCGTTCGACGAGACCGCGTTCCGGTGGGCGCCGCTCCTGTGGCCCGTGTGGCCCATGACGGGGCCGCACGAAGTGGCCGGGACGATGGGCGAGATCCGGGGCGGCGCAGGCTCCGAGCGGTTCCACGCCGGCGTCGACATCCGCGCGGATGCCGGCAGCTCCGTGCACGCCGTGCGGGACGGTATCGTCGAGACCCCGCTGGCCACGGGCGGCTTCAACACGCTCGACGAGTGGATGCGGGTGGGCCCGCTCGGGTACGTGCACGTGCGCGTCGGACGCGATGTCCGCGGGACGGTGCTCGACCGCACGCGGTTCGTGCCGAGTTACGACGCCGCGGGACGGCTGACGCGCGTGCGCGTGAAGCGCGGGGCACGATTCCGCACGGGCGAGGTTGTCGGATCGGTGAACCGCTTCAACCACGTGCATCTGAACGTCGGATGGACGGGCGAGGAGGTCAACCCGCTGGCGTTCCGGCTGCCCGGCTTTCGGGACACGGTGGCGCCGGTGATTCCGTCGGGCGGCGTGCGGCTGTACGACGACGCATGGCAGCCGCTCGCGCGGCGCAGCCGCGGACGCGTCGTCGTGTCTGGGCGGGTGCGGGTCGTGGTCGAGGCGTGGGATCGGGCTGATGGCAACCGGCCCGGCCGGCGGCTCGGTCTGCACGCGCTGGGCTTCGAGGTGCTGGGGGCGGATGGCCGCCCCGTGCCGGACGCGGGCGGCCCCGAGCCCGCCATCCGGTTCGACCGCCTGCTCGGATCGGACGCGGCGCGGCTCGTCTACGCGCGCGGAAGCGGGATTCCGTTCTACCGCGGCGGCGTCACCGCGTTCCGCTACATCGTCACCAACCGCTTCCGCGACGGCGTGGCCACGGAGGGCGCGTGGGACACGTCGGCGCTCGAGCCGGGGCCGTACGCGGTTCGCGCGTGGGCGGCGGACATCGCGGGCAATCGTGTGTCGCGGGATCTGGCTGTGACGGTGGAGGCGCCGGACTGATAGGATGCCGGCATGAAATTCGCCGTGCTGCCCCTGCTTCTCGCCGGCCTGGTGGTCCCCGCCGCGGCCGCCACCACCATCCGCATCATGCCGCCCGATGGCGGCGTCCTGGCCGCGGGCCAGCGGTTCGACCTGCGCGTTGAGGCGGCGTCCGATTCGGGGGGGGCCGCGGGGCTGCGCGTGTGGCTGAACGACCGCGAGCTCACGTCGGGACCGGGCGGCGACGTCTTCCTCGCGAGGAACATGAGCCTCGACGCGGCGGGCCCGGTCGTCATTCGCGCGCGCACGGCGGACGGGACGACGGCCGAGGCGCGGCTGGTGGTGGAGGCGTGGGCCCAGGGCCGCCCGGGCGCGCGGCGCGCGAAGAACGTCATCCTGCTGCTCGGTGACGGCATGGGCGCCGCGCACCGGACCGCCGCGCGCATCGTGTCGCGGGGCCTGCACAACGGCAAGGCGGCGGGCCGGCTGGCGATGGACACGCTCGAAGTGACGGGTCTCGTGATGACGGCGTCGCTCAACGGGATGATCACCGACTCGTCGCCGGGCATGGCCGCGTACTCCACCGGCCAGAAGAACAACAACAACCAGTCGGGCGTGTTCCCGGACAACACGCGCGATCCGTTCGACAACCCGCGTATCGAGTACCTGGGAGAGCTGCTGCGGCGCACGCGGGGGCCTGGCTTCAACGTGGGCATCGTGACGACGGCCGACGTCACCGATTCGACGCCGGCGGCCAATGCCGTGCACACGGCGGACCGCTTCGCGGGAGCGGCCATCGCGGCGCAGTTCTTCGACGAGCGCGCGACCAACGGCGTCACGGTGCTCCTCGGTGGCGGCTCGCGGCATTACCGGCCCAAGGCGGCGGGCGGCGCCCGACCCGACGCGCGCAACCTCGTGGAGGAGTACACGGCCGCGGGGTACGCGTTCGTGCAGTCGGGGTCGGACCTGTGGGCGCAGATGGCGCGACCAGAGCCGCCGGCGGCGCTGCTGGGTCTCTTCCACCCGTCGCACCTGCCGGTGGCGTTCGACAAGGTCGGGGCGGGTCGCTACAGCGACGAGCTGGCGCAGCCGCGGAACGCCGCGTATCGGGATACGCCCATGCTGGAGGACCTTGCGCGCCTGGCGCTGCGCACGCTCGACGCGCACTCGCCGCAGGGGTTCTACCTGATGATCGAGGGGGCATCGGTGGACAAGCGCGCGCATGCGGCCGATGCGGAGCGCACGATCTGGGACACCATCGAGTTCGATCGCGCCGTGCAGGTGGCGCTCGACTACGCGGCGCGGACCAATGGCGACGCTGATCCCGACAACGACACGCTGGTCATCGTCGCGGCGGACCATGAGTGCGGCGGGTTTGCGGTGGTGGGCGTCGGCAACGAGCGCTACGCGCCGTCCGTGCTGGGGCGGGCCGTGCGTGACTATGCGGCCGTGTTTCGGTTCGAGGCCGATCAGCGGCTGAATCTGTTCCCGAATTACGTGGTGGACGAGCGCGGCTTTCCGGTGGACCCCGACCCGTCGCGGAAGATACTGGTTGGCTGGGCGGCGGCGCCGGACCGAAAGGAGAACTGGCTGTCCGACCGCCTGCAGCATGAGGCGGCCATCCGCGAGCCCCGTGAACCCGGTCTGCGCGTGGCCGTCGCCAATCCCGCGCGAGACGCCGGCGAGGCGATCCAGGGGTTCCTCGTGCCCGGCGTGATCGAGAACGGCGCCACCCCGTGTCCCGCCGCCGACGGCTGTCCGGGCGATACGCAGGCCGATGGCCACTCGTTCGCTGGCCATACGGCCACCGACGTGCCCATTTCCGCCACCGGCCCTGGCGCCTGGCAGTTCACCGGCGTCTTCGAGAACACCGACGTGTTCCTGAAGATCCTCCGCTCCGCCGCAGGCAGCCACTGAAACAAAGGTGCCAGGCACCTTTCCTCGGGAAAGGTGCCTGGCACCTTCTGGGTGTCCAGCAAGTCACGCTCGCGATGACACAAGCGCGCTCAGCACGCCAGCTCGGCGTCCGGAAAGGTGCCTGGCACCTTTTTGACAGGAAAAAGGTGCCAGGCTCCTTTCTGCTTCTGTCAGTTCTTGGGCTGCTGAACGATGCGCAGGTAGGGTCGGGGCGCGCGCCAGCCGGCCGGGAAGGCCTTCCTCGCGTCGTCGTCTGAAACGGCCGGCAGGATGATCACGTCGTCGCCTTGCTTCCAGTTGGCGGGCGTGGCCACTTTGTGCTTCGCGGTGAGCTGCATCGAGTCGATCACCCGAAGCACCTCGTCGAAGTTCCTCCCGGTGCTCATCGGATACGAGATGACGAGCTTGATCTTGCGATCGGGGCCGATCACGTAGACGTTGCGCACGGTCTGGTTGTCGGCGGCGGTGCGTCCGTCGCATGATTCGCCGGCATCGACCGGAAGCATCCCGTACAGCTTGGCCACCTTGAGGTCGTGGTCGGCAATCATCGGGAAGTTGGGTGCCGTGCCCTGCGTTTCCTGGATGTCCTTCGACCACCCGACGTGAGCCGACAGGGGATCGATGCTGAGCCCGATCACCTTGACGCCGCGCTTGTCGAACTCCGACTTGATGCGCGCCATGTATCCGAGTTCGGTGGTGCAGACGGGCGTGTAGTCCTTGGGGTGCGAAAAGAGCACCCCCCACGAGTCGCCAAGCCACTCGTGAAAACGGAGGCGCCCTTCGGTGGTCTCTGCCTCGAAATCAGGAGCGTCCGCGCCGATGGGGAGAGGACCGGTCATAGGTGCAACTCCTTGTTAATCCGTATCCCTCCACTTTACATCAGCCGACTGACGAGCGGCTGGATCTGCTCGTACCTCATCTGGCCCGGGTGATACAGGCGAATGATGCCCTGGCGGTCCACCAGCACGACTGTGGGCGTCGTGCTCACGCCGTAGCGCAGGTGATTGGCTTCGTCGAGCGGCACGGGCTGTCCCGCCAGCACGCTGTAATGCTCGCGACGGACCTGATCGATGTGCCGGTTCTCCTCGTCGGGCCCCGCATCCCTGCCGCGCGTGGTGTAGCCATAGCGCTGCGTGGGCGCGAACACGACGAAGCCCTTGCTCCCGAACTCCTCCTGCAGTCGCGCCAGGACGGGAGCCATGTTCTTGCAGTCCGGGCACCAGTGTGCCCAGAAGAACATCAGCACGACCTTGCCCTTCAGCTCGTCGACCGTCGGCGGTTTCGGACCGAGATACTCGGTGCTGACAATCGCCGGAGCCTTCGTGCCTTCGAGGCTCAGCAGGTTGATGTTCTTCTGCACGCGCTTCGCGATGGACGTCGCGCCGTGGGTCTTCAGCTCGCGCTCGAGGAACAGAATCGCATCGGTGCGCGCGCCGCGCTCGGCTTCGACGTGGGCGATCACCTCGACCGCCGCGCCGTACGCAATCGGCAGGCGCGGCTCGTCGTCCATCTGGCGCGTTTTCAGCATCGCCGCCGACATCTTGTAGGTCTCGCGCGCGTAGCGATCGGCCTCGTCGAACTTCCTGGCCGCGAGGTACCCGCGCCCCATCCACGAGTACGCCTCGAGCCACTCCGGCGTGATGCCCTTGCCAGCCTTGTAGTCGGCCAGGAGCTTGTCAGCGGCCGCGAAGTCCGGCTTGGCGATGGCGGCGCGCACCTGCTGGATGATGGTCTGAGCGGGCGCCGGCGCCTGCGCCGCGGTCTGCCCGGCCGGCTCTGCGGCAAAGGCGAACGCGGTGGCGACTCCGACGATGCCGATGCCGATCATTCGCTTCACTGGTCGTCTCCGTTGGTTGCAGAGGCCGATGCCCCAGCCTGGCCGGGGCGCAGGATGACGTACGTCGGCAGGCCGACAGCGTTGAAGCGCGTCATCAGGCTCTTCGCCGGTTCCGCTTCCGGATCCTCCGCCTGGAATTTGATCTTCACGTAGCCGTCGAGCGCCGCCTTCACCTGCTCGTCCGTGAACGTCGTCTCGTCCATCGTCAGGCAGTTCTTGCACCACGTCGCCCAGAAGTCGATGAGGACGGGCTTGCCGTCGCGCTCGGCCTCGGCCAGCCCACCGACGAGCGACGCCGTCCAGCCCTCCTTCAGCTTTTCCTCGACGCTCGAAGCAACGGCGCCGGCATCCACCCAGCGGTTCTCGAAGATGCCGTAGGCGACGTAGCCGTAGTAGACAGCCGTGGCCAGGATCAGCACGCCCATCGCCTGCTTGACCCGCACCATCCAGGGACCCGGCTTCGGCATGGCCGCAATGCCCGCGCCGGCGAGGGGCCACGGAAGGGCCATGCCCAGGCCCAGCACGAACGGCAGTGCCAGCGCGAGCGTGGTGCCGCCGGCGTACAGACTGCTCGAGAAAAGCACGACCTGAATGACCACGGGCGCGACGCAGGCACCTGCCAGCAGCGCCGCGACCGCCCCCATCGTGAACGCCAGGGCAACGGAACCACGCTTGCCGGCGCCGGCGCCGCTCGTGAGATTGGAGAAGTCGATGACGATCACATCGAACATCGCGAGCGCGAGAACGACGAAGAGCAGCGCAATGCCCAGGTTGAACCACGGCGAGGCGTTGATGGTGCCGAACGTGCCGGCCGTGAGAATGACGATGAGGCCAAGGGCGCCGTACACGAGCGCCATCGCGCCGCCATACGTGGACCCGAGCAGCAGACCGCGACCGCGCGAACCGGCCTGCGCCCCGGCGCCGATGATGGCCAGGTTGATGGGCACCATCGGCAGCACGCAGGGCGTGAGGTTCAGCGCGAGCCCGCCGAGGAGCACGATGAGGAGAATCGCCAGCGGGCCCCGGTCCTCGAAGAGGCCCTTCTGCTGCACGCCCGCTTCGGCATCCCGCACAAACTGCAGGAAATCGCTGGTGCCGAGGTAGCCGCCCGTGGAGCCGAGCACCGTGAAGCGATCGAGCGCAGCCATGCCGGCCTCGACCCCTGCCGCATCCGCGGCGCCGCCGGAGGCGGGCGCGGCGATGGGCACCTCCCGACCGACGGCCGTCCTCCGCCCTTCAGCCAGCCGCGCGAAGATCTCCGGATGCACCGATGCGCCGGCCGCTGGCGCGACGCGGAGCGTCCAGCTGACCGGCGCCGTGAGCGGAGGAAAGCAGACCTTGTCGTCGCACGCCTGATAGCGCAGACGTCCGGGAATGACCAGATCGCCCGGCGCCAGGCCGGCCGCGAGTTCCACCTCCGCGCCCGCGACGAACTCGTGCGGGAAGACCGCGAGCGGCTCGGCCGCGCCCTCCTGCTCGAAGTCCTCAGGGACCGGATAGATGAGATGGCGCACCGTGACGCCGGCCGGCGGCTCGATGGTGAGCACCGTGGGGATGAGCGACTCGTCCCGCGGCTGGTCCGACTGGACGTGGAGTCCCTCCGGCAAGGTCACCTGGAGGGCCAGACGCGTGGTGGCACCAGCCGCGACGGCGTCGGCCTGGACGAACGGGGTCAGCTCGGCCCGTGGCCGGCCTTGGGCCAGAACGCTCACGGCCCCGACCGCGCCGAGGACGAGCCCGAAGGAAATCGAACGCAAACCCAACTGCATGAGACCTTTCCTGTTACTACGACGGGGCCCCGGGTTTTGTCACAGCCCGGTGACATTTGGATGAAGAGGGCCGGGCCGCTAAGGAAAAGGCGCCTGGCACCTTTCCGCGGAGCGGAAAGGTGCCAGGCACCTTTTCCTAGCGGCGGGGCGGGTTCTTCAGGGCGGCAAACTGCGCCAGGCCGGCGTTCACCTTGAACTCCACGCCCATCCGGCCAATCTCGGCCGTGGCCCGCGTCGGGTCCCCGGTCACGCCCGAGTCGGCCGGGCCGCCCCACGTCATGATCCGGTCCCTCCGAATTCCCGCCGGATACACGTGCAGCATCTGCGACGTGTCCGAGATGCCCGCGTGCGACCCCACGATGGTGTCGTCGTAGCCGAAGGCCGCGAGCATCCAGGCGCGGTAGTGCTCGCGTCCCCCTTCGTAGTAGTCGGTAATCGCATACACGCGCACGCCCGCCGCCTTCCACTCCGCAGTCAGCTTCTCGGCCACCGCCCGCATGCCGGCCTGATTGCCGCCGCTGTCGCCGATGAACAGGATGTCGGTGAACCCATGCGCCTTCAGGCTCCGCGCCGCCGCGTCGAGGAGTCCGTCGTACGCGGGCGACGGCAGCGAGATGGCGCCCGGCACCTGCCGGTCCGGATCCCCCTCCGGCACGTATTGGATGACGGGCGCGACAAGCGCGTTCCCGAGCCGCCGCGCCATCAGATTCGCCGCGTAGCCGACCACGTAGTTGTGCTTGCCGAGCACCATGTGGTACCCGTTCTTCTCCGTGCCGCCCGTGGGCACGATCACGGTCGTCTTGCCCGCCTTGAGCAGGTCGCGCGTCTCCTCCCACGTCAGTTCGTCGATGAACACCGTGTCGGGCGGGCGCGTCGGCGTCTTGCTCGCCGGCGCCGTCGCCATCGTCGGAGGCGGCGGTCCCGCGGGAGCGGCCGTGGCCGCCGCCGCGCCCGCTCCGCCGCCGGGTCCCCCCGGCCCACGGCCGCCTCCCGGCGGCGCCAGCGTCGACCGCGCGGACAGGTCACCGCCCATCAGCCGGCGGATCTGCGCAACGGCGTTGTCGATCTTGATGCGCAGGAACTCCTGCCCCAGCACCGGCGACGCCTTCGAGGGGTCGCCGCTCACGCCGTTGCCGGGATAGTCGTGACCGGTCAGCCGATCGCGCCGCACGTGCTCGGGCGCGACGAAGAGCAGCTCGGACGTGTCGAGGATGTTCGCATGGCCGCCGATCTGGTCGGCGGGGATGCCCAGCGTCTTCGTGATGTACGCGTTCTGCTCCGCATGCGACTTCGTGTAGTAGTCGTCAATCCAGAACGCGCGCGCCTCGCCCTTCCAGAGCTCGGTCAGCCGATCGGCCGCCGTGCGCATGCCCGAGCGATTGCCGCCGGACTCCCCGACGAAGAGCACGGTCGTGAACCCGCCCGATCGGAGGCTCCGGCCCGCGTGCACGAGCAGCTCGACGAAGCGATCCTCCGGCAGCGTGATGGTGCCCGGATACCGCATGTGGCCCGTCGGCGGGTCCCAGCCGCCCTCGGGCACGTAGGCAATGACCGGCGCCACCAACGTTCGACCGACCGCTCGCGCAATCCGGTCCGCGGCGTACGTCATGACGAACTTGTGCTCGCCGTCCGCCATGTGCGGGCCCTTCTGCTCGGTGCCCGCCGTCGGCACGATCACCGTCGTCCAGCCGGCGGCAACGAGGTCGCGCACCTCCGCCCACGTGAGCTCTTCAATCATCACGGTGTCAGGCGGCGTGCCGCCGGGCCCGGTCTTGGGCGCGTCGGCGGGACGCTGCGCGGCGGTCCCCGCCGCCGACAGCGCGAGAAGGCCAAGCACTGCCAGCGCTGCACGTCGAGTCATGATGGCTCCCCGCTCCGGTTACCGGCCCGCGGCGGGCACGAGCTTCAGCACCCGCGCCGTCGGGCCATCCGTGACGACATACAACGCGCCGTCCGGCCCCTGCCGGACGTCGCGAATCCGCTCGGGCGCCGGCTGCAGGTCCTTGAGCAACCGCTCCTCGCCCACCACCCGCTCGCCGTCGAGCTCGAGCCGCACCAGATCGCGCGTCTCATGGCCGCCGACGAACAGGTTCCCCTTCCACGCCGGGAAGAGACTGCCGGTATAGAAGGCCATGCCGCTCGGCCCGATCACCGGATCCCAGTAGTAGATGGGCTGCTCCATGCCCTCGCGGGCGGTGATGCCCTCGTTGATGGGCCCGCCGCGGTACTCGATGCCGTAGGCGATCGTCGGCCAGCCGAAGTCCTTGCCCTTGCGGACGACGTTGATCTCGTCGCCGCCGCGCGTGCCGTGCTCGATCTCCCACAGCTCGCCCGTCGTGGGATGCAGCGCCGCCGCCTGGCTGTTGCGGATGCCCGACGCCCAGATCTCCGGCCGGACGCCGGCCTTGCCCACGAACGGGTTGTCCTTCGGAATCGTGCCGTCGCGGTTGATGCGCACGATCTTGCCGAGCAGGCTGTCCATCTTCTGCGCCTGCATGCGGCCCTCGGGAATCGACCGGTCGCCCTGCGTGATGAACAGCGTGCCATCGCGCGCGAACACCAGGCGGCTGCCGAAGTGGAGCGGCGAGTTCATCGACGGCTCCTGGTGATAGATGACCTGCACGTTCTCGACGCGCGGCGCGGCGGTGTCGTCCACGAACGTGCCGCGGGCCACGGCCGTGTTGTTGACCCCGCCGTCACGCGGCTCGGCGTAGCTCCAGTAGACGAGCCGCGTCTTCGCGAAGTCGGGGTCGAGCGCCACGTCCAGCAGCCCCCCTTGCGCGCGCGCGAACACCGCCGGCAGCCCCGCCACGGGCTCCGACAGCGTCCCATCGGCGGCGATGATGCGCAGCCGGCCCGGGCGCTCGGTGACGAGCATCCGCCCGTCGGGCAGGAACGCCAGGCTCCAGGGGTTCTGGAGGCCCTGGGCCACCGTCACGACCTGAAAGGCGACGTTCGACTTCTTCTCGGGCGCGTCGGTCTGCCCGGCAAATGCCGGCACCTGTCCGACGCCATTGGGCGGACGCTGGTCGACGCCGGCGTGCTGCGCCGCCAGCGCGGCCACGGCCGCCAGCAACGCCACCGCGACGGCCACATTCGATCTCGTCATGGACTGGACTCCCCTGAACCGCGCTCCATTCTACGCTGCCGCGCGCCATCGCGGCGGCCGCGGAGTAGCATAGCCGCATGCCGAGACTGGGAGTCGTCATCGCGAGCGTCCGGGAAGGCCGCGCGGGCCAGCCGGTGGCCGAGTGGTTCGCCGACGCCGCCCGCCGTCACGGCGGCTTCACCGTCGACCTCGTCGATCTGGCGGCGCTCGGCTTGCCGCTCCTGGCCGAGCCGAAGCACTCGCGGCTGCAGCAGTACACCCAGGAGACGACGAAGGCCTGGAGCGCGCGGGCGGCCGCACTCGACGCCTTCGTCTTCGTGACGCCCGAGTACAACCACGGGTCGCCGCCCGCCCTCGTGAACGCGCTCGACCACCTGTACCTGGAGTGGAACTACAAGCCGGCCGCCTTCGTGAGCTACGGCGGCATCTCCGGCGGCCTCCGCTCGGTGCAGATGACCAAGAGCATCCTGTCCGGCCTCAAGATGGTCCCGCTCGTCGAGTCGGTGACCATCCCGTCCATCGCCCAGCACCTGCGCGACGGCGCGTTCATCGCCACCGAGGGCCACGAGAAGGCCGCGCGGATCGCCCTGGACGAGCTGCTCCGCTGGGACACGGCGCTCCGGCCGCTCCGCAACGCCGCGCAGGCCGCGCCGTCGCCGGGCATCCCGCTGCCGTTCCTGCGCGAGCTCTACGCGCACATGGAGTGGGCGGATGCCGAGGTGTGGCGCGTCGCCGCGTCACTGCCGAGCGCCTCGCCCGACGGCGTGCTGCGCGAGCGCTTGTACCACATCCATCTCGTGCAGCGCGCCTTCCTGCACATCTGGACCGACCGGCCGATGCCGACCGAGAAGTCGGACGACTTCGGGCGCCTCGCAGATCTCCGCGCATGGGCCGCGCCCTATTACGCCGAGGCGCGCCAGTTCCTCGACGCGGCCGACCCCACGACGCTCGCCGCGCCGCTGGCGCTGCCCTGGGCCAACCGCATCGCCGAACGCTTCGGCAAGGGCGCGCAGACGCCGACGCTGGGCGAGACGATGTTCCAGGTCGTGGCGCACTCCACCTACCACCGCGGGCAGGTGAACACGCGCCTCCGGAAGCTGGGCGCCGAGCCGCCGCTCGTCGACTACATCGCGTGGATCTGGTTCGGCCGGCCCGCGCCGGGGTAGGCGGTTGTCCGGGCGCACGCCCAAGCGGCCGCGTCAGTGACGACGGCTCGACTCGGGAGGCGCGCCCGACGAGCCGTGGCGCACGACAAACTGCGGGGACCGCGCGTCGCCGCGGCGGACGTCACTCCTCCGGCAGGCGCACCACGAACACCGGCCGCCGGCTCCGCTCCATCACCTCGGTCGTCGTCGATCCGACCACCGCGCGCGCGAGGCCGGAGAGCCCGCGCGATCCCATCACCACGACGTCGGCGCCGTAGCGCTCCGCCTCCTGGCAGATGCCCTCGGCGACGTCCGTCGCCTCGACGATGGCCGCCTCCATGACGAGGCCGAGCGCCGCGGCCTCTGCCGGCACCAGACCCTGCAGGCGCCGGCCGACCTCGGCCACGTGCTTGACGTGCGCCTTGGTCGTGCGCGGCGTGTCCTCGTACTCGCCGCCCGCGAGCGCGCGGGGATGCACGATGTGTATCAGCCGGACGTGCCCGCCCGGCGGCACGATGGCCAGCGCATGCGCGATGGCCCGGTTGCCGAGCGGCGACAGGTCCGTCGTCACGAGCACGCGGCGGATGACCGGCACGCGCGGCACGCGGCGCCGCGCGGCGGCCACGGGCACGCACGCCACGCTCAGGCTGGCGTTGACGAGCAGCCCCGTCGAGACCGAGCCGTGCCAGAGCCGCGGCAGCCCGTGGAGCTGGTGCGTGCCGGTCACAACGAGGTCAGCCTCCGCGCGCGCGGCCATGTTGAGCAGCTCCAGGTCGCGGCGGCCTACGGCCGCCTGGACGCGCACGGCTACTTCCGGCGTGCCGAGGAGCAGCGTCACGCGGTCCCGCACATCGCGCTCGACGGCTTCCTGCACGAGCGGTGTCGCCTCGGGCGGGGCGGGCGCGTCGGCCAGCCCGAGCCGCTCGAGGGTCTCGGGTGCCCGCATCAGGTGGCCAACGGTCACGTCGCACGGTCCGAGCGCGCTCAGGTCGCGCACCCATTCGAGCGCGGCCTCTGAGGTCACCGTGAAGTCGAAGCCGGCAAACACGCGCAGCGGCCGACGGCCCTTCACCCACGCCTCGAACGGCGCATCGTCGCGCACGACCAGCACCGGCACGCTCGACACGCCGACGGTGCGCTCGGCGACGCTGCCGAGGCGGAAGCGGTCCGATGCCCGTGTGCCCACGGCTCCCACCACTACGAGCCGCGCGCCGGCCTGGCGCGCCCGCTCCGCGATCACCTCGTCGGCGTGCCCGACGTGTACCTCGTGGATGACGGTCGGGCCGCGGCGGCCCAGGCGGGTCGCCTCGGCTGCGAGCGACTCGACCTGTCGCGTCATCAGCGCTTTCTTCGCCGCCGCCGGCAGCCCCTCGTAGCGCGGGTCGTCGAGCGCGTGGACCAGCAGCAGCGGCTGGCCCATGCGGTTCGCCACCGCCGCGGCGGCCGAGGCGGCCTCGCGCGCCCGCGCGCTGAAGTCGGTGCCGCACACCACGCCGGCCCGCACGGTCTTCGTCGCCTTCGACGCCCCCGCCATCGTCACACCCTCCGCTCACCTGCGCAGCAGGAACACCAGCCCGATGACCGCCGCGTACACGACCGCGATGGCCCCCGTGTCCCACGATACCCGGAACCGCTTGGTCATCACCTGGAAGGTGAGGCCGACCAGGAACAGTGCGTACATCACGACGACGCCCGCCATGGACACGGCATGGCTCGGATCGGCGGCGGCCAGAATCGGCCCGCCGGCGTAGAACACGTCGTCGAGCCCCAGGATGAACAGGTTGAAGAGGTTGCTGCCCAGCACGTTGCCGATGCCCAGGTCGAGCGCGCCCATCCGCACCGCGGCCAGCGAGACGACAATCTCGGGCAGCGACGTCGTGACCGCGATGAAGAGGCTCCCCACGAACGCCTCGCCCAGGCCCGTCTCGGCGGCGATGGCGGCGCCGAGGCTCGGCAGCCAGAGCGCCGCGCCGACGACGAAGACGGCCGCCGCCGAGTAGCGCGCGATGGCCTCGCGCGTCGTGATGGCCCCGTACTGGCGCTCCTCGGCCACCTCGCGCGCCTCGCGGGCCAGGCGCCGCTGCTCATGCTGGAAGATCACGCGCATCGCCACGAAGTACAGCGCGATGAGGAGCGGCGTGGTGGCGCCCACCGTCGACAGCGGAGGCAGCACCGGCGCGGCGAGCAGGCCCATCGACGCGATGCCGATGAGCAGCAGGCCGAACCCCATCGACAGGGCGTGGCCCTGGTGCGCCCGCGCGCTGATGGGCTCGGGCTGAACGGCGTCCATCATCGAGAGGATGAGCAGGTTGAACATGCAGCTGCCGACCACGTCGCCCACGGCGATGTCGGGCAGCGGCGTCAGCACGGTCGCGCTGAACCCCGTCACCAGCTCGGGCAGGCTCGTTGTCGCCGCCAGCAGCACCACGCCAATCCAGCTCCGGCCCATCCCGGTCTTCTCGCCCAGGACGTCGCCGTAGAACGCCAGGTGTTTGCCCGCCACCACGATGATGGAGGCGGCCACCACGAAGAGCAGCCAGGTCATCGACGCCCTTTCCCGCGGGCCCGGTGCCAGATCACGCGCGAGATGGCCTCGGCCGACGCCCATGACAGCAGCGACGCGCCGGCCACGAGCGCCCACAACTCGGGCGGCAGCGCCACGTCGCCGAGCACGCCGGCCACGGCGGGCACGGCCGCCGCTCCCAGTTGGATCAGGATGCCCGCCGACACCGCGGCGTGGAGGTACGGATTCGGCAGTGGATACCTCCACGTGTGCCGCGACGGATAGGTGAGGAAGAGCTGGCCGATGGCCATGAAGTGGAACGCCGCGGCCCGCGCCTCGCCCGTCTCGTAGCCCATCCATGGCACGGCGCCGAGGATGGCGAACCCGACGAGCGCCTTGGCGCTCCCCACCCACACCACGAACTGCAGCGACGGCCGATCCAGCAGCGGCGACGACGGAGGCCGCGGCGGGTCGCGCATCACGCCTGGCGTCCGGTCGAAGGCGAGCGCCAGCGCCGGCAGCCCGTCGGTGACGAGGTTGATCCAGAGAATCTGCACGGCAGTGAGCGGCAGCAGGAGGCCGCCGCCGGGCTCCCGCAGGCCGAGCGCGAACGCCAGGATCGCCCCGCCTGCGATGAGGACCACCTCGGACAGGTTGGTGGTGAACAGGAAGCGGAGGAACTTCTGGATGTTCTCGTAGATGCCCCGCCCTTCCTCGATGGCGGTGACGATGGTGGCGAAGTTGTCGTCGAGCAGGACCAGGTCGGCAACTTCGCGCGAGACGTCCGAGCCGCGCTGGCCCATTGCCACGGCGACGTCCGATCGCTTCAGCGCGGGCGCGTCGTTCACGCCGTCGCCCGTCATGGCGACGATCTCGCCCTGCCCCTGGAGGCCGTCGACGAGCCGCAGCTTCTGCTCGGGCCGCACGCGCGCGAACACGTTGACCTCTCGCAGCGCCTCGTCGAGCGCGGGCGCCGGGTACTCGTCGAGGTCTTGGCCGGTCAACACGCGGGCGCCGGGGATGCCGATGCCGCGGGCCACGGCGAGCGCGGTCGCCGGGTGATCGCCGGTCACCATCAGCACCCGCACGCCGGCCTCGTGCGCGACGCGCACCGCGCCGGGCACCTCGGCGCGCGGCGGGTCCCAGAACAGGGCGAGCCCTGCAAAGGTGAGGTCGTCCTCGGCCTCCCCGTCCGCCCACGCGAGCGCCAGGAGGCGGTAGCCCTCGTGCGCGTAGGCGTCGGCCTTCTCGGCCCACGACCGGCGGTCGGCCTCGGGCAGCAGGCACCGCGCCAGCACCGTTTCGGGCGCGCCCTTCAGGTAGCTCACCGCGCGCCCGTTCTCGTCGCGGACCGTCGCGCGCATGAACTTCCACTGGCTGTCGAACGGGCGCTCCGACACGACCGGATGCGCGGCGCGCACCCGCGCGGGGTCCATGCCGTGCGCCTCGGCACACCGCAGCAGCCCGAGGTCCAGCGGATCGCCGGCGCCGGTGGCCGGGTCCGCCTCGTTGGCCAGCACCATCGCGCGGAGCGCGCGCGCCTGGTCGATCGCATCGAGCGACCGCACGTCCATCCGGTTCTCGGTGAGCGTGCCCGTCTTGTCGGTGGCGATCACCGTGACCGACCCGAGGCCCTCGACGGCGGCGAGCCGCCTGACCACGGCCTGATGGCGCGCCATCCGCTCGACGCCGAGCGCCAGCGCGACGGTGAGCACGGCGGGCAGCCCTTCGGGCACCGCCGCCACGGCCAGCGCGACGGCAAAGATCACCATCTCGGCCGCGCGCCCGGCGCCCTCCGCCACTACGCCGAGGGTGCCGAGACCGACGGCGAGGGCGAGCACCCATCGCGCCACGCGGTGCCCCAGCGCGTTGACGCGGCGCTCGAGCGGCGTGTCGGCCGCCTCGATGCCGCCGAGCATCGTGGCCAGCCGTCCCATGGCGCTTGCCGCGCCGGTCCGCGTGACCTCGACGAACGTGCGTCCCCGCACGAGGAGCGTGCCGCTGAACACCTCGTCGCCCTCGCCTTTGTCGATGGGCAGCGACTCGCCGGTGAGGATCGACTCGTCGAGCATCGCGCCGCGCGGCTCGCGCAGCGCGCCGTCGGCGGGGATGCGGTCGCCCGCTTCCAGCCGTACCCAGTCCCCCGGCACGATGGCGGCCACCGGCAGCCGGACGAGCGTGCCGTCACGAAGCACCCAGGCCTGCGCGCCGGCCAGCGCCTTCAGCCGCGCGAGCGCTGCCTCCGACCGATGCTCCTGGTACGCGCCAAGCAGCGCGTTGAGGCCGAGGATGACGCCGATGGCGAGCGCATCAATCGGCCAGCCGGCCGCGCCCTCGGAGATCCAGAGCCCCAGGTCGAAGGCAAGCGCGAAGAGGAGGATGTAGATGAGCGGACTGGCGAACTGGCGGAGAATCCGGCGCCACCCCGGCTCGGGCGCGCGTTCGGGCAGCGCGTTGGGACCGCTGCGGGCCAGGCGGGCGGCCGCCTCCGAGCTGGTGAGGCCCGGCATGCTCGACTGGTCCGAGTGAGGCCTCAGCGTATCACCGTTTTCGGACGATGGCATCGACGGTGACGGTGACCCCGCCGTCCGTGCGGAGCGTCAGGGTGACCGTGTCGCCCGGCGCCAGTGGGCGCCTCAGGTCGTGCAGCTCCAGCGACAGCCCGCCCGGCTCCAGATCCAGCGAGCCGTACGCCGCGACCGTCAGCTCCTTCACCTCGCCCGCCTCCGCATCGTCGCCCTTCCGAAACGTGACGCGCGCCGCGGCGTCGGTGGAGGCCGACACCACGTAGACGTCGTACATCGTCGGGTTGGCAATGGAGAGGTGCGCGCGGGTCGACGAGGCCCCGGGCGCGGGCTCGGCCACCCAGGCGTTGGAGGCGCCGACGGCCGCCGGCTGCCCGGCGGCGGGAAGGGCCACGACGGCCGTCAGCGCGGCCGCGGCCAGAACTCCGTGCAATGACGTCATGACAGCTCCCGATCGATCACACCCTCTATTGTAGAGCCCCCGCTCGCGCCGCCCCGGGAACCCGGGGCCCCGTGCCGGCGTCCAAACGCGAACGGCGATAGAATGCCGGAGAAGGAGGAGTCCCCAGATGAGAACGATGTTGCACCTTTCGTTTGCGCTGCTGCTGGCCGTCGGGATGCTCGCGCCCATGGCCGCCGCCACCGCCGACGAGACCTTCGCTGGCAAGATCTCGTGCGCCAAGTGCCACCTGAAGAAGGCGGGCGTCACCGAGTGCCAGGACATTCTCACCGTGACCGACGCCAAGGGCATGAAGACCGAATACTGGCTCGTGAAGAACGAGGCCACCGGTCACCAGTGCTCGGGCGAGGTCGAAGCCACCGTCACGGGCACCGTGGCCGAGAAGGACGGCCAGAAGTGGCTGACCGCGTCGAAGGTGACGAAAAAGTAAGGTCAGCAGTCAGCGGTCGGCGTGGGCGGGGCAGGCTCCGAGGACGAGCGACCCCGCCCTTTCGCCCTTCACCATCCGCCCTTCACCATTCGCCCGTCGCCGCGTGACTTCGGTCATCGCGGGCAGCGGCGGCGGATCGCGCCACCGACGAAGATTCGCACCAGTCCCCCGCCGGCATTGCCGCGGTACCACGCAGCGACGTGCCCGTCGTGCGGGACCGGGCGCACACCGGCGCGCGGCCGCCGGGCCAGGTGCTACGAGAGAAACAGGCTGCCGACGTCGGCGGCGGCGAGCGGCGAGGGCTCTGGGACCAGGCCGCCGCGCCAGGCCGCCGCGCCTATCACCCGCTCCGGGGTCCAGCCGGCGCGCGCCAGGTCGCGGACGCCCGTGTCGCCGTCCGACTTGCTGAGCTTCTCGGTCGGCGACTTCATGACGAGCGCGTGGTGGGCGAACCGCGGCGGGGCGTCGCGGCCCAGCAGGCGCGCGAGCCGAATCTGCCGGCCCGTTGACGCCAGCAGGTCGAGCCCGCGGATGACATCGGTAACCCCCTGCGCCGTGTCGTCGGCGGCCACCGCGAGCTGATAGGTCCAGTTGCCAAGCCGATCGCGGAGCAGCAGGTCGCCGCACTGCACCGCCGGATCCTGCGCCTGGGGTCCCTGCCAGAGATCGTCGAAGCGCTCCTCGCCCGGATCGATGCGAAGCCGCCAGCCGACGCCGTCGTCGAGCGGCACACCGCGATCGCGGCAGCGCCCCGGGTACCGCGACTCCGTGCTGCCCGGCGGCCGCTCCAGGTGCGCGCGGCTGCACGTGCAGCCGTACACCAGGCCCTGGGCGCGAAGCCTCGCGATGGCCGCGCGGTAGACGGCCTCGCGGTCGCGCTGCCGGCTCACCTCCGCCGCGCGGAACCCCAGCCAGTCGAGGTCGTCGAGGATCGACCGCTCGTATTCGGGGCGGCAGCGCTGGCGGTCGTGGTCCTCGATGCGGACGAGCACGGTGCCGCCGCGGGCGGCGGCCAGGCCCCAGACGGCGATTGCGTTGAGGACGTGGCCGAGGTGGAGGTACCCCGTAGGCGAAGGGGCGAAACGGGTGATCACGCGGCTTTCAAGGATACGGGACCGGCCGGCGGATCGCCGAGCCCGACCGCTCGATCCCCGCCGGCGTCCGGGACGGGCGAAAGCGCCGTATCCTGAAGCAGCGGTTCATGGCCATCGACCTGCTCTTCCTCGTCGTCTACATCTTCGGGGCCTTCGTCTGCGGGTCGTCGCTGCTGCTGTGGCTCCGGCAGGCCAACCCGATCTGGCAGGGGGACCCCTGCCACGAGGGCACGGCGCTGCCGGCCAACCGCGTGAACCTGGCGATGTTCGTCGTCTCGACCGCCTGGTTCATCCTGCACACGATCATCGAGTTCCGCGACGTGGCCGGCGTCCGGCAAAATGGCTGGTTCGAGCTGGCGGCGCTGATCCTGTCCTTCGCGTATCCCCCGCTCATCATGCACACGGTCTACCAGGAAACGCCGGGCCGGCTGCGCGCCGGCGATCCCTGGCGCTGGGGCTACCTCGCCATGTACGGGCTCAGCCCGCTCGTGTGCGCCGCGGTGGTGCTGGCCATCTTCGACGTGCTGCCGCGGCCCGAGCCGTTTGGCGCGTGGATCGGCGGGTCGGTCGGCGTGATGTTCCTGCTTGCCAGCGCTTACGCCACGTGGCTGATGGCGCTGCGCGGGCGGCCGCGCGCGGGCCGCGCCCCGAACGCCATGCGGCGGGTGATGATGACGCTGTTCGTCGGGATGGGCGTCGTCTTCCTCATCCCGTTCGTGACGGCCGAGCCCGTCATCGTCCGCCTCTTCGACCACAGCGTTCGGGCGATCCCGCTGGTGTTCTTCATCGCGGCCGTGTACTTCGAAAACCGCTTCGAGTTCTACGACCTGGTCATCAAGCGCGCGGCGCTGCTCGTGACGAGCATCGTGCTGCTGGGCGTCGGCTTCCTGGTCGCGCTGCCGCTGCTCGAGCGGCTCCCCGAGGGGGCAGCGCGGCCGTGGCTCTTCGCCATCGCGCTGGCGCCGCTCGCGGTCGCCATGCCGTGGCTGCACGCGCGGCTCGGGCGCGAGCTCGATCGGCTCTGGTTCGGCCGTGAGTTCACGCCGGTCGAGGCGGTCAAGCACGTGCTGGCGGCCATGCAGCCGGCGACGGACGAGCGCTCGCTCGTCGGCGCCACCTCCGCCCTGCTCTCCGACATCTTCGATGTCCCCATCGCCATCCTGCTCGACGGCTACGTCGCGCCCGACGTGGACATCATCAGCGAGGTGTCGGCCGACACGCCCTCGGGCGCGCGCGTTCGCTTCGCCGTCCTCCGGGCGCCGGGGGCGCGGACGCTCCTCAGCGAGGACCTGACGCTCCTGCACTCGCTCGCGGGCGTCTTCGGCTTCATGCTCGAGAACGTGCGGCTGCAGCGGAAGCGGCAGGAGCAGGAGCACGTCGCGCAGATGCTGCGCCTCCAGTCGAGCCGCTCCGAGCTCAAGGCGCTGCGTGCGCAGATCAATCCCCACTTCTTCTTCAACGCGCTCAACGCCATCGCGTCGCTCATTCACACCGATCCGGCGCGGGCCGACGCGGCCGTGGAGCAGCTCGCCGAGGTCTTCCGCTACACGCTGCGCCGCTCCGACAGCGACTGGGCGCCGCTCGACCAGGAGCTCGCCTTCGCGCGCGCGTACCTCGACGTCGAGCAGGCGCGGTTCGGCAGCCGCCTGGCCGTGGCCGTCGACGTCGCCCCCGGGCTCGACGACGCCGAGGTGCCGTCGATGCTGCTGCAGACGCTGGTCGAGAACGCCGTCAAGCACGGCATTTCGCAGACGCGCGCCCAGGGCCGCATCGCCATCCGCGCCCGCCTGGACGACGAGCGCCTCGCGCTCGAGGTTCGCGACACCGGACCGGGCCCCTCGACCGACGCGCCGCGGGCGACCCGCGCCGAGGGCGAGAGTTTCGGCCTCCGCAGCGTCCGCGAGCGGCTCCGCGGCCACTTCGGCGACGACGCGTCCCTCTCGCTCGAGCGCGACGAGGCCGCCGGCGAGACCGTCGCGCGCATCGTCATGCCCCTCGTCACGGGCGACACGCGGGCGGCGCGCGTGAGGAGCCACGCCTCGTGATTCGCGCGCTCCTCGTCGACGACGAGCCGCCGGCGCGCGCGCGGCTCCGCCAGCTCCTCCAGGAGGCCGGCGACGTGCTCGTCGTGGGGGAGGCGGGCGACGTCGAGGAGGCGCGCGCCGCCATCGACACGACCCGCCCCGACGTGGTGTTCCTCGACATCGAGATGCCCGTCGTGCGGGGCACCGACTTCGCGGCGTCGCTGCCGCCGCCGCGGCCCTTCATCGTCTTTGCCACGGCCTACGATCGCTTCGCGCTCGACGCCTTTGCCGTGGACGCCACCGACTACCTGCTGAAGCCGGTCACGCGCGGCCGGCTCGGCGGCACGCTGGCCCGCGTCCGCGCGCGGCTCGCGAGCCGCACCGATCTCGACAAGGAGATGTCCGCCGCCTCCGCGGTGCAGGCGCGCCTGCTCGGCCGCCCGATGCCGGTCGTGCCGGGTCTCGCCTGCGCCGGGGTGACGGAGCCCGCCGGTGGCGTGGGCGGCGACTTCTTCGACGTCTTCACGCTCGATCGGGCGCGCGTGGCCGTCGTGCTCGGCGACGCCTCGGGCAAGGGCCTGCCGGCCAGCCTCATCGCGTCGAGCGTCCAGGCCCGCATTCACACCGCGGCCCGCCACGCCACCGACCCGCGCGCCATGCTCGCCGCGGTGAGCGACGATGTCTGCGCCACGAGCAGCGGCGACCGCTACGCCACCGCCGTGTACGGCGAGATCGACCTCGCCGCCTGGCGGCTGCGCCTGGTCAACGCCGGCCACGGCGCGGCGCTCGTCGTGGGCCCGGATGGCCAGCCGACCTGGCTGCCATCCACGGGCCCGGTCATCGGGCTGATGGAAGGCGTCAGCTACGGCATGCACCACGCGGCGGTCGCGCCCGGCTCGCTCCTGGTGCTGGTCAGCGACGGCATCACGGATGCCTTCGACGACCAGGGCGCCGAATTCGGCGACGCGCGGCTGCTGGCCACCGTGGCCGGCGTCGCCCGCGAGGCGCCGGCGCGGGTGGCGGAGGCCATCACCAGCGCGGCCCGCGCCCATCGCGGCGCGCGGGGGGCGACCGACGATGCGACGGTGCTGGTGATACGGATGGGAGAGGCATGATTCGCGCGCTGATCGTGGACGACGAACAGCCGGCACGGCAGCGGCTCCGGCAGCTGCTGGCCGCCCACGCCGACGTCGAGGTCGTCGGCGAAGCCGAAGACGGCGTGCAGGCGATGGAGCAGGTCGCGGCGCTCCATCCCGACCTGGTCCTGCTCGACATCCAGATGCCGGGCTGCGGGGGGCTCGAGCTCGTCGCGTCGCTGCCCCGCCCGCGGCCCGCCATCATCTTCTGCACGGCGTACGACCAGTACGCCGTGGACGCGTTCGAGCTGCACGCGGTGGACTACCTGCTGAAGCCCGTCAACCGGACCCGCCTCCAGGCGGCGCTCGATCGGGTCCGCGGCGGCAGCGACGCGGGCGCCGCCGCCCGCGAGCGGGACGGCCAGCTCGACCTGGTCACGCGCGGCGAAGCGCTGGCGCCGGCGCGGTTCCTCGCGCGCAAGGCCAACCGGTTCCGCATCGTCCCCCGCGCCGAGGTGCTCGCCTTCACCTTCGAGGAGGGGCTCACCCGCCTGCACACGGCCGGCGAGCAGCTCTGGATGCAGCCGACGCTGGCGGCGCTCGCCCGGCGGCTCGACCCGGAGCAGTTTCTCCAGGTGTCGCGCAACGCCATCATCAGCCTCGAGGCGCTGCGGGAGGCGCGGCCGTTCCCCGACGGCACCGGCGAGGTCATTCTCTCGAACGGGCTGACGCTGCCCGTAACGCGGCGGCGCTGGCGGATGCTCATGGAAACCCTCGACCGCTGACGATCTAGCGTACACTGCACGGGTCCGATGGACCTTGCGTTCACGTCGGCGGTCATCTACACCGCTCAGGGCCTCGGCGCGCTGCTCGTGGCCGTTGTCTGCCACCTGTCACGACGCCGCTCGCCGCGCCCCTTCCTCGCCGACTGGTCGATCGCGTGGGCGGGCGAGGCCACGTTCGTCCTGGTGGGCGTCGCCATCGTCCAACTCCCGGATGTCTTCGCCGGCGTCACACCGATCCGGACCGGCGCGAGCGCCGTGACGCTCGCGGCCAAGTACGTCCAGGTGATCTGGCTCGTGCTCGGTGTGCGCCTGCTGCTCGGGCGGCCGACGCGCATCCGCCAGCACATCCAGTGGCTGCCCGTGGTCGTGGGCGTGCTGGCGCTCCTGACGGTGCTGCTGACCAATCCGCTGCCGTTCGCGATGCGATACCTGCTGCGGGTGAGCCTGGCCCAGGTGGTCTCGACTGTCGCGTACGGGTGGGCCGCGGCGGCGCTCTATCGCTCGGCCACGGTGCCGTCCGGGCTGGGCCGCACGATCGTCATCGGCGCGCTCGCGCTGTATGCGCTGAGCGAGGCGCAGTACGCGACGACCGGCATCATCCGCATGATGAACCCGGGATGGCTGGGCGATCCCATCTGGCTCGGGCTCCTGGGCTTCTTCGTCCATGCCGGCATGGCGGTGGGCGTCATCGCCCTGCTCCTCGAATCGGAAGTCGAGCGGCGCGCCGAGAGCGTGCGGCACGAGCGGCAGGCGCTGTCGGCCCTCACGGAGAGCGAGGCCCGCCAGCGGCTCGTGCTCGACAACGTGGGGGAACTGGTCTACGAGCTGCGGATGGACGAGTCGGACCGGCGACCGCGCCTGGTCTTCCTGGCCGGGCGCGTCGAAGACATCCTGGGCATTCCGCGGGCAACCGCCATCGCCGACCCGGAGGCGCTGGCCAGGATCGTGCATCCCGACGACGTGGCAGGCGCACGGGCCGCGCTCGCCTCGGCCGTCGCGGCGCCGGGCGGGACCACGCGGCTCCTGCGAATCGTCCGGCCCGACACGGGCGCCACGCGATGGATCGAGGATCGCATCTTCCGGCGCGACGACCCGACGGGCGCCGTGCGCCTCTTCGGCGTGGCGCGCGACGTCACCGAGCGGCACGAGGCGGAGGCGGCGCTGCGCGACAGCCAGCGGGCGCTCGAGCACGCCCAGCGGCTCGACGCGCTGGGCCGGCTCGCGGGCGGCGTCGCGCACGAGTTCAACAACCTCCTCACGGCTATTACCGGATACGGGGCCATCATCGCCGAGCGGCTGGCGCCGAGCGACGCGCTGCACCGCGAGGTGCGCGCGCTCCAGGTGGCCGCCTCGCGCGCTGCCGACCTCACGCGACAGCTCCTGGCCTTCGGCCGGCGGCAGGAGCGCCGCGTCGAGGTGCTGCGGCCCGCCGAGGTCGCCGCCCGCACCGAGGCCATGCTCCGGGGCCTGGTGGGCGAGGCCGTCCGGCTGGAGCTGGCGCTCGACGAGGATGCGCCCCGCGTCAAGGCCGACCGCGGGCAGCTCGAGCACGTGCTGGTCAACCTCGCGCTCAACGCGCGCGAGGCGATGACCGAGGGCGGCACGCTCACCGTCAGGACCCGGGCCTCCGCGCCTGCCGACGCGGCGGCGATCGGCCGCCTGGGCCTTCCCCCCGGACGCTACGCCGTCATCGAGGTCACCGACACGGGCATCGGCATGACCGACGTGGTGCAGGCCCACATCTTCGAGCCGTTCTTCACGACCAAGTCGCGCGAGCATTCGACCGGCATGGGCCTCGCCATGGTCTACGGCATCGTGCAGCAGAGCCACGGGGCCATCGGCGTGCGCTCGGCGCCCGGCGAGGGCGCCACCTTCTCGATCTACCTGCCGGAGACCAGCGAGCCGGAGACCGCCGCGCCGCCGGCAGCGGCCGCCTCGCCCAACGGCACGGTGCTCGTCGTCGAAGACGACGCGGGCGTGCGCGAGCTCGTGCACGACGTGCTGGTCCGCACCGGCTTCCGGGTGCTGGAGGCCCACGACGGCACCTCTGCGCTCGAGCAGCTCGAGGCGCACCGGGGGAGCATCCGGCTGGTGCTCACCGACGTCGTCATGCCGGGCATCTCCGGCTACGAGCTGGCGCGGCGGGTGAAGGCCGAGCGGCCCGAGCTCGCGGTGCTCTTCATGACCGGCTATGCCGAGCCGGGACCATTCGACCTCGATACGCTGGCCGCCGGTCCGGTGCTGCAGAAGCCCTTCAGCCCCCGAATGCTGGCCGAGGCCGTGCGCGCCGCGCTACGATGACGACACCATGTCCCAGCTGTCCCGCCGCGATCTGCTGGCCTCGGCCGGCCGCCTGAGCCTCGCAGCCTCCGTGTCGCACATGCTGCCCACGCCGCTGCTCGTCGAAGCGCTCGCCGCGCAGGCGGGCCTGCCGGCCGGCAAGGAGAAGCTCATCGTCCGCTCCGTTCGGCCGCCCGACTTCGAGACGCCGGTGGGGCTGCTCGACTCGTTCATCACGCCGATCGAGCATTTCTACGTCCGCTGTCACATGCCCACGCCCGCCGCGCCCGACGCGGCCGCCTGGAGCCTCCAGATCGACGGCGAGGTGGCGACGCCCATCACGCTCTCCCTCGCCGATCTCCGGGCGATGCCGGCGACGACCGTGACGATGACGCTCGAGTGCGCGGGCAACGGGCGGGCGTTCTTCGACCCGCCGGTGGCCGGCATCCAGTGGGAGAAGGGGGCGGTCGGTACGGCCCGGTGGACCGGCGTGCGCATGGCGGACCTGCTGACGCGCGCGGGCGTGCGGACTGCCGGCCGGAACGTGGTCATGACCGGCGCCGATCGGCCGCTCGGCGCCATGCCGCCGTTCGTCCGGCAGGTCGGCATCGAGAAGGCCATGGCCCCCGACACCATCGTCGCGTGGGAGATGAACGGCCAGCCGCTGCCGCTCCTGCACGGCTTCCCGCTGCGGGCCATCGTCCCGGGCTGGGAAGGCGCGTACTCGGTGAAGTGGCTGACGGGCCTGCGGGTGATCGATCGGGACTTCGATGGCTTCTGGGTCGCGACCGCGTACCGGTATCCCACCAGGCGCGTGGCGCCGGGCGCCGCGGTGCCGCCCGAAGACATGGCGCCGCTCGGCCGGCTGGCGGTGAAGTCGCTCATCACGCGCCCGCTCGACGGCGCGGTGGTGCCGCCGGGTCCGGTGCAGGTGGCCGGCTTCGCGTGGGCCGGCGACACGGCGATTGCACGCGTCGACATCTCGCTCGACGGCGGCGCGACGTGGGCGCCGGCGACGCTCACCGGCGAAGAGGCGCGCTACGCGTGGCGCCGGTTCGAGCACACCTTCACGGCCACGCGCGCCGAGTCGACGCTCATCCTGAGCCGCGCCACCGACGCGCGCGGGCAGGTGCAGCCCGCCGTGCCGATGTGGAACCCGTCGGGTTACCTGTGGAACGCGCCTGACGGCGTCCGCATCGAGGTGCGGAATGCGTAGCGTCGCGCGCCGGCGGCCGGCCCTGCGCGCCGCGCTGGCGCTTGCGGCCGCGGCGATCACGGCTCCGGCGCTCTCCGCGCAGGCGCCCGCGCTGCCCGACGCGCCGGGCCGCGAGATTGCCGCCGCGCGCTGTCTCTCGTGCCACGAGGCCGACCTGATCGCGCAGCAGCGGCTGACGGCGGCCGGCTGGGGCCGAAGCGTGGACAAGATGGTGCGGTGGGGCGCGCGCGTCGACGCGGCCGAGCGCGAACCCCTCGTCGCGTACCTCGCCCGCCACTTCGCGCCGCAGCGCGCGGCGGCGACGCCGGCGGCCGACGAGGCCGGCGCGGCGGCGTTCAAGGCCTCGTGCCTGAACTGCCACGCCACTGATCTCGTTGAGCAGCAGCGGCTGACCCGCGCCGGCTGGAGCCGCTCGGTGGACAAGATGGTGCGCTGGGGCGCCACGGTGCCGGCCGATCGGCGCGACGCGCTCCTCGATTACCTGGCCGCGCGGTACGGCCCCGCCCGCTGAGTGCTGACCAGCCTCGCCGTTCTGCTCGCCGCCTTCTCGCTGGTCTGGATCCTCTCGCTGAGGCTCCGCGACGCGAGCATCGCCGACATCTGGTGGGGCCCGTCCTTCGTGGTCGCGTCGACCGTCTATCTGGCGGTGAGCGACGGCGACCCGCTGCGGCGAACCGCCGTCGTGTCGGCCGTGCTCCTCTGGGCCGCGCGCCTCGCCTGGCACATCGGCGCGCGCCACCAGGGCGAGGACGCGCGCTACCGCGCGTGGCGCGACCAGCACGGCGCCCGCTGGTGGTGGTTCAGCTACTTCAAGGTCTTCGTCCTGCAGGGCGTCATCGCCTGGGCGGTGTCGTGGCCGCTCTTCGTCGCCATCGCCGCCGGGGCGCCGCCGTTCCCGACGGCATGGGACGTCGCGGGCCTCGCGCTCTTCGCCGTCGGCCTGGCATTCGAGGCCGTCGCCGACCTGCAGCTCCGGCGCTTCCGCGCCGACCCGGCGCGGCGGGGCACGGTGCTCGACACGGGCCTGTGGCGCTACTCGCGCCACCCGAACTACTTCGGCGAAGCCGTGCTCTGGTGGGGCCTCGGCCTCGTCGCGGCCGGTGTTCCCGGCGGCTGGCCCGCGCTCGTCTCGCCGCTGCTGCTGACGTTTCTCCTGCTCCGCGTGTCGGGCGTCACGCTGCTCGAGGCGGGCCTCTCGTCGCGCAAGCCCGGCTATCGCGACTACGTGGCGCGCACGTCGGCGTTCGTCCCGTGGCCGCCGCGCCGGCGCCGCGAGCCGATGCGGTAAGCTGAAGCGCTCGTGTCGACCCCCGCGACCCGCTCGTCATCCCTGCCCGGCTGGCTCTTCCCGGTGCTGCTCGGCCTCTTCGCGCTCTCGGGCGCCTGTGCGCTGGTCTACCAGGTGCTGTGGCTGCGGCTGCTCGCGCTCGTGTTCGGCGTCACCGTGTACGCCGCGAGCACCGTGCTCGCGAGCTTCATGGCGGGCCTGGCCGTCGGCAGCTTCGGCGCGGGCCGGATTGCCCCGCGCCTGCGGTCGCCGCTCGCGGTCTTCGGCGCCATCGAACTCGGCATCGGCCTCACCGCGTTTCTGACGCCCGTCGCCCTCGACGCGCTCCGGGACCTGTGGGTCTCGCTGGCGCCGACGCTCCCCTCGTCGCTGGCCTTCGTCACCCTCGCGCGCTTCGGCGTGGCCTTCGCGCTCCTCATCGTGCCCACCTCGCTCATGGGCGCGACGCTGCCCATCGTGGTGCGCTCGGCGCTCGGCGAGGACCGGGCCGTGGGCGGGCGGCTGGGTCTCATCTACGCCACCAACACCGCGGGCGCCATCGTCGGCGCGGTCGGCGCGGGCTTCTACCTCATCTCCGAGGTGGGCGTGACGCCGTCGTTCGCGCTGGCGGCCTCGACCAACACGTTCATCGGCGTGACCGCCATCGTCCTGTCGCGGCGTCTGGCGCCGGTCCGCCGCATCGACGAGCCGAAGATGGCGCCGGCCGACGCGCCGCCGGCCCCCGGGGAGACGCTGACCGACCTGCAGCAGCGCCTGGTGCTGTGGACCTTCGCGCTGTCGGGCGTCACGTCGCTGGCGCTCGAGGTCATCTGGTTCCGCATGCTCGTGGTGTTCCTCCGGCCCACCGCCTACGCCTTCACGATCATGCTGGCGGCGGTGCTGGCCGGCATCGCGGCGGGCAGCTACCTGATATCTCCCCTGCTGACGCGGCGCCTGCCGTGGCTGCCCATCGTCACGGTGATGCAGCTCGCCATCTCTCTTGCGGCCCTGCTGTCGTTCAACACGCTGGCCCAGAGCCAGGCGCTGCTCGACGTCGTGCTGCCGGCTGTGCGCGCCCTCGGCGTGGACCCGTACCTGGGCCCCATCGTCGCGAGCAGCCTTGCGGCGATGCTGCCGACGACGCTGCTGCTGGGCGCGGCGTTCCCCATCGGCCTGCTGCTCTGGACGGGGCCGACCTCGTCGCCGGCGTCGGCGGCGCGCGTCGGCGTCTTCTACGCGCTCAACGTCTTCGGCGCCATCGCCGGGTCGGTCGTCGCCGGCTTCCTGCTCCTGCCGGCGCTCGGTAGCCGCGGCAGTCTCATCGCGGCGTCGGGCCTGGCGCTGGCGGCCTCGGTGGCGCTGGCGCTGAGCCAGTGGACGGCGCGGCCCAACTTCGCCGGGTTCATGGCCATGGTCGGACCCGTGGCGTTCGCCATGACCGCCCTCAACAGCGTGGATCCGTTCGACGTCGCGCTCGATCGCTTCCACCGCGGCGAGGTTGTGCTCTGGCGGCAGGAGGGCGTGCAGACCACCGTCACCGTGCACGAGCGGCAGACGTCGGGCCGGCCGATGCGGATCATGTATCTGGACGGCATGCACCAGGCCAACGACTCGGACTCGACGGCCTTCGTCCATCACCGCATCGGCGCGCTGCCCGTGATGCTCCACCCGAACCCGAAGACGGCCCTCGTCGTCGGGCTCGGCGGCGGCGCCACGGCGGGCGCCGTCAGCCGCTTCCCCGGCATCGACATCGACGTGGTCGAGCTGTCGGAAGCCGTGGTGCAGGGGTCGTCGCTCTTCAACCACATCAACTTCGACCTGCTGTCGAACCCGCGCGTGACGCTCCGGGTGGACGACGGGCGGAACTACCTGCTGGCCACGCGCCGGAAGTACGACGTCATCACGGCGGACATCATCCTGCCGCGGCACGCGGGCGCCGGCTCGCTCTACTCGAAGGAGTACTTCGAGCTCGTGCGCGGCGCGCTCGCGCCGGGGGGCATCGCACTGCAGTGGATTGCCCCCGAGACGCGGACCGAGTACGCGCTCATCATGCGCACGTTTCTGGAGGTGTTCCCGCACACCACGCTCTGGGGCGACGGGAGCCTGATGGTGGGCACGACCGAGCCGTTCACGGTGTCGAAGACGGCCTACGAGGCGCGGCGGCAGGACCCGGCGTTTCGTGCGCTGTTCGACTGGGACTGGGCGACCATCGAGCGGCTCTACGCGGCCGGACCGGATGAGCTCAGGGCCTTCGTCGGCGAGGGTCCGCTCCTGACCGACGACAAGCCCGTCATCGAGTACTTCCTGTCGCTGCCCAAGGGCGACCCGCCCCCGGACCTCCGGTCGCTGCGCGGCGACCCTGCCAGAACGCTCAGGCCCTGATACACTGGCGGGACATGCCCGACCAGGCTCGACCGCAGCTCGCCTGCGTCATCCTGCTCCTCATGCTTGCCGTGGGGCTGGGGGTCGAGTTGTGGCCGGCGCGGGGGACCGTGACGAGCGCGCTCGTGCCTGCGGCGCCGCTCACGGTGTGGGCACTGCCATCCGGCGTCACGCCCGCGCTGGCGATAGACTCCACCGTTGAGAGCGCCGTCGCGCCGCCGGGCCCAGCCCCCCGCGCGCGCGTGCCGCGCGCGCCCGCGGTGGCCGCTACGCTCTGGGCGTGGACGGAGCAGCCGGGCTGGAGCGTTGCCGCAGCGCCCATGGCGCGCGTCGCGGCCGCGCCGCCCGTCGAACACCTT
>JBFMCA010000035.1:0-35454 GCA_040754955.1 Acidobacteriota bacterium
GCGGCCGGCCGCCGCGGCCGGCCGCCTTCACCGCTGCGGCGGAGGCGGCAGCGTCCGTCCACGCCCTGGCGTGGCGCAACCCGACATGGCTGACGTCCGCCTTGAGGTGACCGACGGCCTCGGCCGGCGGGTGATCCCCCTCGACCGCCCCTGCCTGACGATCGGCCGGCGGACCGAGAACGACCTGCGGCTGGTCGGCGGCGACGTGTCGCGCGATCACGCTGAGATCGCACTGGTCGACGGAGCCTGGCGCATTCGCGACCGGGGCTCGCGCTACGGGACCTTCGTCAACGGGTCGCCCATCACCGATCACGTGCTGGCCAACGGGGATCAGATCCAGTTCGGCCGAACGAGCGGCACGGAGGCCGTGTTCCTGGCAGGTGACGGCGCAGTTTCGCCCGCGGAGAAGTCGTCGCAGACGGCCGTCGGCGACCTCCGGCAGCTCGCGCTGCTGCTCGAAGGCCTGCGCGCGCTCGGGTCGGGTCGCGTGCTCGACGAGGTGCTGGCGCTCGTGCTCGACTCGGCCATCGAGGTCACCGGCGCGGAACGCGGCTTCATCATGCTCGACAGCGAGGGCCGCGGTCTCGAGATGAAGATGGCGCGCGCCCGCGGCCGCATCACGCTGCCGGGCACGCGCTTCGACACCAGCCGCAAGATCCCCGAGGAGGTCTTCGCCACCGGTGAGCTGAAGATCGTCGCCGACCTGCTTGACGGCGACCTGGCCAACGTGCATACCGGCACGGTGGCGCTCGGGATCCGCCACGTGCTGTGCGCGCCCCTGCGGCTGGTCCGTTACCTCGACCGGGCGGACATGCCGTCGGAGGCGCGCACCATCGGCGTGTTGTATCTCGACAGCCGGGAGAAGGGGACGCTGCTCTCGCCGACGACGCGGACGGCGCTCGACACGCTCGCCAACGAGGCCGGGGTGGCCATCGAGAACGCGCGGCTCTACCGCGAGGCGCTGGAGAAGGCGCGCATCGAGCACGAGCTCCGCATCGCGGCCGAAATCCAGCGGTCGCTGCTGCCGCCGGGCCGTCACGACGGTCCCTTCTTCCAGGCCGTCGCCGGCTCGCTGCCGGCGCGCTCCATCGGCGGCGACTTCTACGACTTCATCGACATGGGCGACGCCGGTCTCGGGGTCGTGGTCGGCGACGTGTCGGGTAAAGGACCCGCGGCGGCGCTCCTGACGGCCAAGATCCAGGGCCTCATCTCGGCGCAGCTCGGCGAGGGCACGCCGGCCGAGGCAGTGCGGCGCGTCAACGTCGGGCTGGTGCGGCGGGCGGTCGAGGCGAAGTACGCAACCGTCTTCTTCGCCGCGCTCTCCGCCGACGGGCGGCTGACCTTCTGCAACGCCGGCCACAACCCGCCGGTCGTGTACGGGGCGGCCGGGCCGCGCACGCTCGACGCCAGCAGCGTGCCCGTGGGGCTCTTCGAGGGCGCGCCGTACGCGGACGCCGTCGAGCGGCTCTCGCCGGGCGACGTGCTGGTGATCTACAGCGACGGGGTGACCGAAGCCATGAACGTGCGTGAGGAGGAGTTCGGCACCGATCGGCTGGTTGCCGTGCTGGCCGAACACCACCGGGCGGATGCCGGCACCATCCTGGAGCACCTCGTCGGCGCCGTGCGCGAGTTCTCGCGCGGCGCGCCGCAGCATGACGACGTCACCGCGCTGGTGGTCAAGTACCTCGGGACGTGACGCGGTCGGCGGCCGTCTGCGGTAACATGGGATCGGAGTGCCGACGAGGCCCATGCAGGACGCCCTCATCTACGACTGGAACAAGGTGGACGCGCCGCCGCCGCCAGCCACCGTCATGCTCGACGACGAGACGCTGCGCGACGGGCTGCAGTCGCCGTCGGTGCGCGCGCCGACCATCGCGCAGAAGATCCGTATCCTGCACCTCATCGACGCGCTGGGCATCGACACGGCCGACCTCGGCCTGCCCGGGGCGGGCCCGCACGTGGTCCGGGACGTGGAGCGGCTGGCGCGCGAGATCGGCAGCGCGAAGCTGAAAGTGCGCGCCAACTGCGCGGCGCGGACGCACATCAACGACATCCGGCCGATCGCGGAAATCGTCCAGCGGACGGGCGTGCCCATCGAGTGCTGCACGTTCATCGGGTCGTCGCCGATCCGCCAGTACACCGAGGGCTGGACGCTCGAGTTCCTGCTCAAGACGAGCGAAGACGCCATCGCGTTCGCGGTCAAGGAAGGCCTGGAGGTGATGTACGTCACCGAGGACACGACCCGGGCGGACCCCGAGACGCTGCGGGCCATCTACACGTGCGCCATCCGGGCCGGCGCCCGGCGGCTGTGTATCGCCGACACCGTCGGTCATGCCACGCCGGCCGGCGCACGGGCGGTGGTACGCTTCGCGCGGCAGGTCGTGGCCGAGACGGGCGCGGACGTGGGCATCGACTGGCACGGTCACCGCGACCGCGACCTCGCCGTCATCAACAGCATCGCGGCGCTGGATGCCGGCGCGTCCCGCGTGCACGCGGCGGCGCTCGGGATCGGCGAGCGCGTCGGGAACACCCCGATGGATCTGCTGCTCGTCAACCTCGTGCTGATGGGGTACCTCGAGCGCGATCTGCACCCGCTGCAGGAGTACTGCGAGCTGGTGTCGCTGGCGTGCCGGGTGCCGATTCCCGACAACTACCCGGTCATCGGGCGTGATGCCTTCCGCACGGCCACGGGCGTGCACGCGGCGGCCGTGGTGAAAGCCTCCCGCCTCGGCGATCGCGAGCTGATGGACTCGGTGTACTCGGCGGTGCCGGCCAGCCTGGTCGGCCGCGAGCAGGAGATCGAGGTCGGCCCCATGTCGGGCCGCTCCAACGTCGTCTACTGGCTCGAGAAGCGCGGCATTCCGCCGACCGACCAGGTCGTCGACCGGGTCTTCCAGCGTGCCAAGGCGTCGCGCACCGTGCTCACCGAGGCGGAGATTCTCGCCGAGGTCTACCAGTAGCCGCTACCTGGCCAGCCGGGCCTCGATGTCCGGCAGCGCCGCCAGCACCACCTCGCCCGTCACCTGCAGGCTCCTCGCGCTCACCGCCTCCAGCGTGTCGCCCGCCGTGTGCCAGGGCCCGTAGTCGAGATCGATGATGTCGGTGGCGGGCACGCCGGCCCGGAGGAAGGGCAGATGGTCGTCCTCGATGAAGGTGGTCTCGGCCAGGAAGTGCCGGCCGTGGCCGGTCCGGCGCGCCGCGGTCCAGATGAGGTCGGTCAGCCAGGGGGTGGAGTTGCCCTCGCGCCGGAAGGCGAGATCGCGGTCGCCGACCATGTCGAGGAGGATGAGCGCCTTGAGCGATGCCAGCGTTCCTGTCTCGCGGGCGTGGGCCACGTAGAACCGGCTGCCGTAGGTCCCGTCGGCGGGCCCCCACTCGACGAAGGCCTCTTCGCCGTCGAAGAAGATGAACTCGAGCGTGAACGTCCGCGGGCGGTCCTTGAGGACCCGGGCGAGCTCCAGCAGGACCGCGGTGCTCGAGGCGCCGTCGTTGGCGCCGACGAAGCGGAACTCGCGGAAGAGCTTCGTGTCGAAGTGACTGGCGAGCGCAATCCGCTCCGTCCGTCGGCCCGGCAGGGTCGCGATGACGTTGGCCATCCTGACGGGGCCGTGGGGCGCTCGGGCCTCGAACGGCTGCTCGACGGCGGTGATGCCCGACGCGCCGAGCGTGCGGATGAGGTACTCCCGGGTTTTCGCGCTGGCCGGCGTGCCCGCGACGCGCGGCCCGATGCCCACCTGCGCGCGCAGGTGCTCCCAGGCGCGGCTCGAGTCGAACGCCGCCGGCTGCCGCGCCGCCGCCGCGCAGGCGGCGAGCGTCACGGACACGGCAACGACCAACGCGCCCAGGCGCCTCATGCCCCTTTCCTCATTCGTCATTCGTCATTCGTCATTCGTGATCTCCCCCTACCGCCGGGCCTCCATCGGCACGTAGTCGCGGGTCTGGGAGCCGATGTAGATCTGTCGGGGCCGGGCAATCTTCTGCTCGGCGTCGAGCAGCATCTCCTCCCACTGTGCGACCCATCCCACGGTGCGGGCGATGGCGAAGAGCACGGCGAACATGTCGACGGGGAAGCCCATGGCCTGGTAGATGAGGCCCGAGTAGAAGTCGACGTTCGGGTAGAGCTTGCGCGTGACGAAGTACTCGTCTTCGAGGGCGATCCGCTCGAGCTCGAGGGCGATGTCGAGCAGGGGGTTCTTGCCGGTGACCTCGAAGACGTCGTACGCGGTCTTCTTGATGATGCGGGCGCGGGGGTCGTAGGACTTGTACACGCGGTGACCGAAGCCCATGAGCCGGCCGTCGCCGGCCTTGACCTTCTTGATGAAGGCCGGGATGTTCGCCACCGAGCCGATCTCGGCGAGCATCCGCAGCACGGCCTCGTTGGCCCCGCCGTGCAGGGGGCCGTACAGCGCGGCCGCCGCACCCGCGAGGGCCGAGTAGGGATCGGAGTGCGAACTGCCGATGGCGCGCATCGTGCTGGTCGAGCAGTTCTGCTCGTGGTCGGCGTGCAGGATGAACAGCACGTCGAGCGCGCGCTCGAGCACCGGATGCGGCGAGTACTTCAGCTCGGTCATCTTGAACAGCATGTTCAGGAAGTTGCCGGTGAAGCTCAGGTCGTTGTCCGGGTAGACATACGGCCGGCCGATGCTGTGGCGGTAGGCGTAGGCGGCAATCGTCGGCGTCTTGGCGATGAGCCGGTGGATTTGCCGCAGGCGCGACTGCTCGTCGAAGATCTGCTTGCTGTCGGGGTAGAAGGCCGACAGCGCCCCGACCGTGCTCACGAAGACGCCCATGGGGTGGGCGTCGTAGGTGAAGCCCTCCATGAACTTCTTGATGTTCTCGTGCACCATCGTGTGCATCGTGATCTCCCGCGTCCACGTCGCCAGCTGCGTCGCGGTGGGGAGTTCGCCGAAGAGGATGAGGTACGCCGTTTCGAGGTGCGTGCTGTGCTCCGCGAGCTGCTCGATGGGGTAGCCACGGTACAGGAGGATGCCTTTGTCGCCGTCGATGAACGTGATGCGGCTCCGGCACGCGGCCGTGTTCATGAACGCCGGGTCGTAGGTCATGAGCCCGTTGTCGTCGGGGCCGGTCTTGATCTGCTTGAAGTCGGTGGCGCGGACGGCGCCGTCCTTGATGGGCACCTCGTACTGCTTGCCGGTGCGGTTGTCGGTGATTGTCAGCGTATCTGCCATGGCGGTCGCGCGCTCACTCGTCGGTCACTGTGGGGTCGTCGTCGGGGGCCGTCGTCTCGTGGCCGGGGACCCGGTAGACGCCCTCCGCCCACCGCGCCTGGTCGAGGACCTGGCAGCGACGGCTGCAGAAGGGGCGCCAGCGGGGGTCCACAGGCCGCCGGCGGCACTGCACGCACAGCAGCGGTCGGCCCATCCGGGCCATTGTAGTGCACCGACCCCTGCGCCGGCACAGGAATCGGCACCGACCCATGCCGAAATCAGATGGTCACGAGAACCCCGCGCGGCCCCCCGTGCGGCACCCTCGTTCTACTCTTGGGTGCCTGCCTGGTGCCGGACGTCGCGGGCCGACACCATGAAGATGACGTCCTCGGCGATGTTGGTGGCGTGATCGCCGATGCGTTCGAGGTGCCGCGAGATGAGGATGAGATCGAGCGCCGGCTCGATGGTGGCGGGCTCCTGGAGCATGTAGGTGAGCAACTCCCGGAAGATCTGGGTCTTCAGGGCATCGAGCCGGTCGTCTTCGGCGAGCACGGCTTCGGCCAGCGCCACATCGCGCCGCACGAAGGCGTCGAGAGCGTCGCGGAGCATGACCTGGGCGATGTCGCCCATGCGCGGGATGTCGATGAGCGGCTTGACGGGCGCGTGCTGCAGGTAGCGCTTGGCGGCCTCGGCGATGTTCACCGCGAGGTCGCCGACCCGCTCGAGATCGGTGTTGATCTTGACAGCCGCCACGATGGCACGCAGGTCCGCGGCCATCGGCTGGTGCAGCGCGAGCAGCTTGAAGGCGCGGTCGTCGATCTCGACGTGCAGGTCGTTGACCGGCTCGTCGCCCACGAGCACGCTCTCGACGAGGGGCAGGTCGCGGTCGGCCAGGCCGCGCACCGCCTCGCGCACGCGCTCCTCGGCGAGGCCGCCCATGGCCAGCAGCCGCTGCTTGAGCAGCTCGAGCTCTTCCTGGAAGTGCCGAACCGGGCGATCCATGCCGTTAGCCGCACCTTCCAGTGACGTAGTCTTCGGTGAGCTTCTCGGCGGGCGCGGTGAAGATCCTGTCGGTGCGATCGTGTTCGACGAGCTTGCCCAGCCAGAAGAAGGCCGTATAGTCGGACACCCGGGCCGCCTGCTGCATGTTGTGTGTGACGATCACGATCGTGTACGCCTTCTTCAGGTCGTAGATGAGCTCCTCGATCCGCTGCGTGGCAATGGGGTCCAGCGCCGAGGCCGGCTCGTCCATGAGCAGGATCTCGGGTCGGATGGCGAGCGCCCGGGCGATGCACAGCCGCTGCTGCTGCCCGCCGGACAGCGCCAGCGCGGACTCGCCGAGGCGGTCCTTGACCTCGTCCCAGATGGCTGCCGCCCGCAGGCTCTCCTCGACGCGCTCGGCCAGCTCGGCGCGTGTGGCGGCGAGGCCGTTGATGCGCAGGCCGTAGGCCACGTTCTCGAAGATGCTCTTCGGAAAGGGGTTCGACTTCTGGAAGACCATGCCGACGCGCCGCCGGAGCTGCACCACGTCGACGCCCGAGGCGTAGATGTCCTGCCCGTCGATGCGGACCTCGCCCTCGACCCGCGTGCCGGGGATGATGTCGTTCATGCGGTTGAGCGTGCGGAGGAACGTGCTCTTGCCGCAGCCCGACGGCCCGATGAAGGCCGTCACGAGGTTGGCCGGGATCCGGATGGAGATGCCGTCGAGCGCGCGCTTGGGGCCGTAGTAGAAGTTCAGCCCGCCGACCTCGATCTTCGTTGGCGCCTCGGCGCCGGGGGCCGGCGAGGCCTGGCGGGCCAGGCCGGCGAGGGCGGGGAGCCGGGTCGTGGGTGTCATGGGCGCACCTGTCGCTGGAAGCGATCGCGCACGAGAATGGCCACGGCGTTCATCGTCAGCAGCAGCGCCAGCAGCACGATGATAGCCGCGGCCGCGTTGACGCGGAAGTCGATCTGGGGCCGGGACACCCAGTTGAAGATCTGGATGGGCAGCACCGTGAACGGCGACCAGACGCTGTCGGGCGCGAACGGGATGTAGGTGAGCGCGCCGATGGTGATGAGCGGCGCGGTCTCGCCGATGGCGCGCGAGAGCGCCAGGATGAGCCCCGTCAGGATGCCCGGCACGGCCATCGGCAGCACCTGGTGCCAGATGGTCTGCCACTTGGTCGCTCCGAGCGCGTAGGAGCCCTCGCGAATGCTCGGCGGGACGGTGCGGAGCGCCTCGCGCGTCGACAGGATGACCACCGGGAGGGCGAGCAGGGCCAGCGTGGCGGCGCCGGCCAGCACGCTCCGGCCCATGCCGAGCGCCCGCACGAAGAGGCCCAGGCCCAGCAGGCCGTAGATGATCGAGGGGACCGCGGCGAGGTTG
Source organism: Acidobacteriota bacterium (assembly GCA_040754955.1). GTDB lineage: Bacteria > Acidobacteriota > Vicinamibacteria > Vicinamibacterales > UBA2999 > JBFMCA01. Next base: position 7,534 of record JBFMCA010000035.1, read on the forward strand.
GCGATGTTCAGCTCGATGAACCGCGCCAGGCGGCTCCGTCCGCCGTACTCCTCGAGGTAGATGGCGGCGGCCACGCCCACGGGCAGCGCCAGCGCGGCGGTCAGGACGATGACGAAGACGCTGCCGACGACGGCGTGGTAGATGCCGGCCTGCTCGGCGCGGCGGGACGGGAAGCTGGTGAGAAACTGCCAGTTCACGCGGGCGATGCCGTCCGACAGGATGTCGGCGAGCAGCACCGCCAGGGCCAGCAGCGCGGCGACGAGCGTCGCCAGCGCGACGAGCTGGAACGCGAGATCCGCCAGGTGGCGGCGCGTCGCGATCATGCGTACTCCTCCCGGAACCGCTCGCGCAGCCACGTGCTGACGAGGTTGAGGGCGAGCGTCATCAGGAAGAGCAGCAGGCCCACGGCGAAGATCGTGCGGTACTCCAGCGTGCCCTGCGGCGTGTCGCCCAGACTGACCTGCACGATGTAGGCCGTCATCGTCTCGATGGGCACGAAGGGGTTCGCGGTGAGGCGCGGCTGCTGCCCGGCCGCGATGGCCACGATCATCGTTTCGCCCACGGCCCGCGACACGGCCAGGATGAAGGCCGCCGTGATGCCCGAGAAGGCGGCGGGTACGACAATCTGCAGCGCCGTCTGCATCCGCGTGGCGCCCAGCGCGTACGCGCCTTCGCGGAGTCCGCGCGGCACGGCGCGCATGGCGTCCTCCGAGAGCGACGAGACGAGCGGCAGGATCATGATGCCCATCACGATGCCGGGGCTGAGCGCGTTGAAGCCGGCGAGGCCGGGCAGGAGCGCCTGCAGCGCCGGCGTGACGAACATGAGCGCGAAGTACCCATAGACCACCGTCGGCACGCCCGCGAGCACCTCCAGCACGGGCTTGACCAGCCGCCGAACCCCGTCGGGCGCGTACTCGCTCAGGTAGATGGCGCTCAGCAGCCCCATGGGGATGGCGACGACCATCGCGATGGCCGAGACGAGGAGCGTGCCCACCACGAGCGGCAGCACCCCGAACCGACGGTTGGCGAAGAGCGGCGTCCACTCGGTGCCGAACAGGAACGCGAGCGGGGAGACCTCGCGGAAGAACTCGAACGACTCGATCGCCAGCACGCCGATGATGCCGACCGTGGTGGCCACCGACAGCACGGCGCACGCCAGCAGGCCGCGCTCGACGAGCGGTTCGAGGCTCCGGGCGCGCATGGCGGCTACTGCAACCGCTCGCGCGTCAGGAGCTGTTCGATCGTGATGCCCACCTGCGACACGCCGCTCTCGAAGATCGTGCCGAGCCGGCGTGCGGCGAAGTGCGACCGCACGAGGGCGTAGCCCTCGTCGCCGAGCGGCACCTCGCCCACTTCGCTGACGAGCGCCGGGCCCTGTGTGAGGTAGAAGTCCACGAACGCCTCGACCTCCGGGCGGGCTGCCGAGGCCTCGGCGACGTAGATGAACACGGGCCGCGAGAGCGGCTGGTACCGACCCGTCCGGATCGTCTCGAGCGTCGCGTCGACTGGTCCGTCGCCGTTGTCGGCCCGGCCATCGTCGACCGGCACGGCGCGCAGCCGCTCGCGGTTCTCCTCGAAATACGCGAAGGGCAGGAACCCCAGGGCCAGCTCGTCGCTCGAGATGCCCTGGACCAGCACGTTGTCGTCCTCGCTCGACGTGAAGTCGCCGCGGCTGGCGCCCGACTGACCGACGATCGCTTCCGTGAAGTAGTCGTAGGTGCCCGAGTCGACGCCGGCGCCGAAGAGCCGAATCTCGCGATCGGGCCACCCGGGCCGCACCTGGCTCCAGCGCGTGACCCGGCCCTGCGCCTCCGGCGCCCACAGCGCCCGAAGCTCCGCCACCGTGAGGTGGTCGATCCAGGAGGCCTTCGGGTTCACGACGATCACGATGCCGTCGTAGGCAATCGGCAGCTCGATGAACCTGACGCCGGCCTTGGCACAGGCCTCGAGTTCGACCGGTCTGATCGGACGCGACGCGTTGGAGATGTCGGTCTCCGCCCGGCAGAACTTCTGGAAGCCTCCGCCGGTTCCAGAGATGCCCACGGTGACCCGGACGTTGGGGTTGGCGCGCTGGAACTCCTCGGCGACGGCCTCGCTCACGGGAAACACGGTGCTCGAGCCGTCCAGGCGCACCAGGGCTGGCGGGGCGCTGGTGGTTGTGCCCCCGCCGCACGCGGCGGACACCGCCACGAGGCCGGCGAGCACGAAAACACGGAGCGGGAGTGCACACAGCATGACCACAGAGTAGCAGCGGCCCGTTTCCAGTGAATTTCTGCGGTGTTAATTCCGCGTTAACGCCCCGCGGGCCCGCCGCCGGGCTGCCGGCGGCCGCTCGTCCTCGTCGACCTGATGCGCCTGGAGCTTCATCGCCCGGCCGAGGGCCTTCTCGAGGACGGGCAGCTGCCGGTTGGCGGCCCACACCTCCAGCTCGGCGTCGCCCCGCGCGTAGACGTGGGTGTGGAGCGTGCCGGTCCGCTCGCGAATCGTGATGGAGCGAACCATGCCGTGGCGGCTGCGGTCCAGCGATTCGGCCACTCGCAGGATCGCGCCGAGCAGCCGCACCGCGCGGCGCACGGGGGCGGGCAGGCCGCCGAAGCCCTCGTGGTCCTTCTTCGGCGTGCCGCGGCGGTGGTAGCGCGCGGCGAGCGCGATCACCTCGATCTCGTCGGGCTCGAATCCCCGGAGATCGCCGTTCTTGATGAGGTAGTAGGAGTGGCGGTGATGCCGCTCGTAGCTGATGTGGTTGCCGACGTCGTGGAGGAGCGCCGCATACTCCAGCCACTCGCGCTCGCGGTCGCCGAGGCCGTGCACCTCGCGGGTCTGATCGAACAGGGCGAGCGCCAGCGCGGCCACCTGGCGCGAGTGGTCCGCCTCCCAGTGGCACCGCTCGGCCAGCTCCATGGCCGAACGCCGCCGCACGTCGGGATACCGGTCGACACGCGAGATCTCGCGGCGGTGCCGCTGGATGTAGTCGAGCACCAGCCCCTCGCGGAGCGCGAGGTCGCACAGCGTAATCTCGCTGGCGCCGAGGCGGCGGAGCAGCGTGTCGAGGAGGACGGCGCCGGCGACGACGATGTCGCCCCGCCGCGGGTCGAGGCCGGGCAGCCGCAGGCGCTCCTCGAGATCGAGGCTCGTGACGACCTTGCGCACGTCGCGCACGCTCCGGGCCGACACGCGCAGGTTGCGCGTCTCGGAGGGGACCACGCCTCGATCGATGGCGGTGGCCACGGTGCCGAGCGACAGGATGGTGCCCGAGGTGCCGATGACGCGATCGAACCCGGCCTCGACGACGTGGCCGAGATAACGGTCCACCTGCTCGCCGATGAACCTGACGAGCTTCCGCTCGTCGCGCCGCGCAAGCGGGTCGGAGGCGACGAAGCGCTCGGTGAGGCGGATGACGCCGATCTTGAAGCTGCGCGCGAAGCGCACGTCGCTGCCGCTGCCCAGCGTGATCTCCACGCTGCCGCCGCCGATGTCGATGACGACGGCCGGCTTCGGCGTGTCGACGCCGTACACCGCCGCGAGGTGGATGAGGCGAGCCTCCTCCGTGCCGGTGATGATCCGGGGGCGGATGCCGGTCTGGCGCTCGATGGCCTTGAGGAACTCGCCGCCGTTCTCGGCCTCGCGCGTGGCGCTGGTCGCGGCCGCCAGGATCTCGTCCACCTGGTGCGACCGGGCGAGCCGCTCGAACTTCGACAGGGCCTGGAGCGCCGCGCCGGTGGCCTCGGCCGTCAGCTTCCTCCCGTCGAGCCCGCCCGCGCCGAGCCGCACCATCTCCTTCTCGCGGTCGATGACCTCGAAGGAGAAATCGGGCCGGATCTGGACCACGATCATGTGCACCGAGTTGGTGCCGATGTCGATGGCGGCAATCCGCATGGCCGGTCGTGGCCAGTATAATTGAGGCTCCGACCCATGACCCGGCCCGATCCCGCCACGCGTCTGCTGCGCACGCGCCTCGTCACGCTGCTGTCGGCGCTGCCGTCGGCGCAGGCCGGCGACGTCGAGTCGGTGCACCAGGCGCGCGTCGCGTCGCGACGGCTGCGCGAGGCGCTCCCCGTCGTGGGCGCCGCGGCCGACACGGCCGTGCTCGGCCGCGCCCGACGGCACGTGCGGCGGGTGACCCAGGCGCTCGGGCCGGTGCGCGAGATCGACGTCGCGCTGGGCCACCTCGACGAGTACGTCTCGCGCGGCCTCGCGCCCGCCACGGCCGCGGCCAAGGTCGGCGAAGTCCTGCAGCGCGAGCGGCAGGCCCGCCGCCGCGCCATGCTCGCGGCCATCACGCCCGGGGCGCTGCAGAAGCTGAGCCGCGACCTCGAGGCCATGCAGCCCGCGCGCGAGCCGGGCGCCAGCCGACCGCGCGACGAGGCCGCGCGCCGGGTGCAGCGCCGCGCACGCCGCCTGGCGGACGCCATCGACCGGGCCGGCAGCCTGTATCTGCCGGATCGCCTCCACGCCGTGCGGGTCGCCGTCAAGAAGCTGCGCTACGCACTCGAGATTCGGCGTGAGATCACCCGTTCGCGCGCGTCGAGCCACATCAAGCGGCTCAAGGCGATGCAGGACGCGCTCGGCCGCATGCACGACCTGGACGTGCTCATCGGCTGGACGCGGCAGGCGCAGGCCCTGTCGGCCGAGACCGATCGCAGCGGCGCGCGTGCGCTCGACCGGCTCGTGCGCGCCCTCGAAGCCGAGTGCCGCGAGCTGCACGCCGCGTACATGGCCGATCGCGACGGGCTCGCCGCGCTGGCTGCCACGCTCGCCGCAGGGCGCCGCCCGACGGCGGCGGCGTGACATGGCCGTCATCGAGCTCTACCTGATCCGGCACGCCATCGCGGCGGAGCGGGGGCCGGCCTACCCCGACGATCGGCTTCGGCCGCTGACGAGGGACGGCATCGCCCGTTTCCGGACCGCGGTGCGGGGGCTGAACGCCCTCGACGTGGTCCTCGACCTCGTCCTCACCAGCCCGTACGCGCGGGCACGCCAGACCGCGGACCTGCTGGTCGAGGGGCTGGCCCGGCGTCCGAGTCTCGAGGAGTTGCCGGCGCTCGCCCCCGGCGCCCGCGCCGCGGACGTCGTCGAAGCCGTCGCCCGCCAGGCGCGCCGCCGGCATCGGCGCATCGCGCTGGTCGGCCACGAGCCGGACCTTGGGGAACTTGCGGCGCGGCTGCTCAGCGCGACGGGTGCGGTGGAGTTCAAGAAGGGCGGCGCCTGCCGGATCGACGTCCAGAGCGCCATGCCCGGCGGTCCCGGCGTGCTGCGCTGGCACCTGCCGCCCCGGGTGCTGCGCCGGCTGGCCCGGTAGCGGACCGACGGCAGGCGGCGGTCGTGACGCCGGCAATCGAGGTCATCCCAGTAACTAATTGATTTAATAAATGGTTATGGCATTCGCCTGTGCCAATGTTGCAGGAAATTTACACGGGCGGTGCCCCCGGTACGGCACGATCAGACGAGGTCTCATGTACGCGTTTACCAAGAGCCTTCGCAACGCCGACCACAGCCGCCGCTACTCCATTACCCGCACCGACGCGGGGTGGGATGTGCTGGAGGAAGCGGACAGCCGGGTCGTGCGCCGTTCGACCTACACCGACTGGCGGCGGGTCGAGTGGGCCCGGCGGTCGTTCACGTTGGCCGTGAGCGACCTGCGCGAGCAGGGCTGGTCGGAAGAGAACTGACGCCGGGTTGCTCGACGAAGCGGTAGCCGAGGCCGACGACCGTCTCGATCTGCATGGCGGCCGGGCCGAGCTTCTGCCGGAGCCGCCCGACGTGCACGTCCACCGATCGCGTCTCGACGAAGCGGTCGTAGCCCCAGACGCGCTCGAGCAGCCGGTCCCGCGAGAGCACCCGGTTGCGATTCTCCACGAAATAGCGCAGCAGCTCGAACTCGCGGCGCGTCAGCCGGACGGGCTGCCCGTCGACGGTCACGGCCACGGCCTCGAAGTCGGCCACCAGATGCCGCCCGCGATAGACGAGGGGCCGCGGCCGCCGGTCGCTGCTGCGGCGCAGCACGGCGCGCACGCGCGCCGCCAGCTCGCGCGTGCTGAACGGCTTGGTGATGTAGTCGTCCGCGCCGGCCTCGAGGCCGACGACGCGGTCGCGCTCGTCCGTGCGCGCGGTGAGCATGATGATGGGGACTCCAGCGGTGGCGTCGCGCTGGCGAAGGAGCCGGCACACGTCAAGGCCGTCGAGTGCCGGGAGGCTCAGGTCGAGCAGGATCACATCCGGAGGGTGCGCGCTGGCCGCCCGCAGGCCGGCGGCTCCGGTGGCGGCGATCTCCACTACGTACTCACCGCTCCGCTCCAGGGTGTGGCGGAGCAGTTCGGCGAGATCGCGCTCGTCCTCGATGATCAGCACGCGGGTTCGCGCCCCGGCGCCGCCCGCGCCGCCCGCCGCCGCACCAGGGGACTGCATGGTCGCCAGTCCGTACGGTAGCGACCGCGGGTTTCCGCGCCGTGACGAAGCGGTTAATTCTGGGTTACACGCTCACACTTCCGTGCCGGCAGGCACGGAGGCGCCCTTCGGGATCACGATGATGCCGCTCCTGACGTACCACCCCTCGCCGTCGGCCTCCTCGAGGCCCCGGGCGTTCACGAGCCGGCAGCCGTCGCCGATGCGCGCGTTCTTGTCGACGATCGCCCGGTCGATGACGACATCGCGGCCGATGCCGATCGTGTCGTCGTAGTAGTCGGCGCCCAGCAGCACCGACCGCGTGACGCGAGATCCAGGACCGATCCGGCTCCGGATGCCGACGACCGAGCTCTCGATGGTGCATTCCTCGAGGTAGGTGCCCTCGGCGACGAGCGCGTCGCGGACGGCGCCGCCGACCACGCGCGAGGGTGGCAGGAACCGCGGGTGGGTATACACCGGCCGCGTCGGGTGGTAGAAGCTGAAGGGCGCCCCGGGCCTCGTCAGCATCACGTTGGCGTCGTAGAAATTGGCGACGGTGCCCACGTCGGCCCAGTAGTCCTCGAAAAGATAGGCCGAGACCCGGTAGCGGGTCAGGGCCGCGGGGATGAGCTCGCGGCCGAAGTCGACGCCCGCCTCGGTGTCGATGAGCTCGAGCAGCACGTCGCGCGAGAACAGGTAGATGCCCATCGAGGCGATGAAGGGCCTCGCCGGGTCTGGCGCCGCGACGGTTGCGCCCTCCGGCAGGCTGCCGCCCATCTCGGCGAGCCGCTGCGGCCGGGGCTTCTCCTCGAAGCCCGTGATCTGCCCGCCGCGATCGAACCGGAAGATGCCCATGGCCGGCGCGTCCTCGATCGAGACCGGCTGTGCCGCGATGGTGATGTCGGCGCGCTGTCGCTGGTGGGCGTCGAGGAGCGCCGCGTAGTCCATCCGGTAGAGATGATCGCCCGCAAGAATCAGATAGTGTGTCGCGTCGTGCTGGCAGAAGTGGCGCTGCGCCTTGCGCACGGCGTCGGCCGTGCCCTGGAACCACGCGGTGCTCTGCGGCGTCTGCTCCGCGGCGAGGATCTCGACGAAGCCCGGCGAGAAGAAGTCCATGCGGTAGGTCTGGCTGACGTGCCGGTTGAGCGACGCGGAGTTGAACTGCGTCAGGACGTAGATGCGGCGCAGGTCGGCGTGCAGGCAGTTGCTGATGGGGACGTCGATGAGGCGGTACTTGCCGCCGATGGGCACCGCGGGTTTGGACCGGAGGTCGGTGAGCGGCGAGAGCCGCGTGCCCTGGCCTCCGCCGAGGACGATGGCGATGACGTCGCGCATGCCCCCAAGTCTATGGCGAGTCCGGGCCGCCGCGCGACGGGCCCTTTCCGGGGCGCGCGCCGAGCTCGACGAGGAGCGCCCGCACCCGCCGCTCGACCTCGTCGCGGATGGCGCGCACCTCGGCGAGCGATCGGCCGTGCGGGTCGGGCAGCGGCCAGTCGAGCACGCGGGCTCCCGGCACGACGGGGCACGCGTCGCCACAGCCCATCGTGACCAGCACCTGCGCCTCGCGCGCGAGCGCGTCGGTGAGGAGGGTGGGTGTCCGCGACGAGACGTCGAGCCCCCGCTCGGCGAGGACCTGGACCACCTCGGGATGGACCGCGCCAGCCGGCCGTGTGCCCGCCGAGATCGCGCGGGCCACCGCCGGATCCGCGAGCGCGTTGAAGAGCGCCGCCGCCATCTGCGAGCGGCCGGCATTCTGCACGCACGCGAAGAGGACCGTCGTCACGCGCTCAACTCGGCTTTCAGGCGGCGGGCGTCCTCCTCGATAGCCCGCGCGTGGGTGAGCGCGTGCAACGCGGCGTCGACGGCGCCGCGGCTGACCGCGTCCAGCGCCGGGTTCAGGCGGTAGTGCATCCACACGCCGTCGCGCCGGGCCGCGACCAGGCCCGTGCGCCGCAGATACGCCAGGTGGCGCGACACCGTCGGCTGGGGCAGGCGCAGGCTGGCATGCAAGTGGCAGACGCACACCTCGCCGGCGCCGAGCAGCGCCAGAATCCGGAGCCGCGTTTCATCGGCCAGCGCCCGGAAGACGCGCGCCAGCGCGTCCACCCCCGGCGGGCGGGGCGCGGGGCCGACGCCCGCGCAGCAGGCGGGAGCAGGCAGCAGGGGCAGGCGCGCGTTCGACATATGCGCCTTGACAAATATATCATGGCGCTCATATATTCGCGTACACGAATATATTGTGGAGGCGTTCCCATGCAGAGTCCCGCGGATCTGACAGACGTGAAGGCGGTGGTGAAGGAGAAGTACGGCGAGGCGGCCCGGCGCGCGGCGGCGGGCAAGCAGGCGGGCTGCGGGTGCGGCGCGTCGAGCGCCGGCTGCGATCCGGTGTCGTCGAATCTCTACGACGCCGAGCAGGTGGGCCAGCTCCCGGTGGAGGCGGTCGTGGCGTCGCTCGGCTGCGGCAACCCGACGGCGCTGGCCGAGCTGCGGGAAGGCGAGACGGTGCTCGATCTCGGTTCGGGCGGCGGCATCGACGTGCTGCTCTCGGCGCGGCGGGTGGGACCGACCGGGAAGGCGTACGGCCTGGACATGACGGATGAGATGCTGGCGCTCGCGCGCGACAACCAGCGGCGCGCCGGCATCGGCAACGTGGAGTTCCTCAAGGGCGAGATCGAGCACATCCCGCTGCCGGACGGTTCGGTCGACGTCGTCATCTCGAACTGCGTGATCAACCTCTCGGCCGACAAGGACCGGGTGCTGCGCGAGGCGTTCCGCGTGCTCCGGCCCGGCGGCCGTTTCGCGGTGTCGGACATCGTCGTGCGCGGCGACGACATCCCGGCCGAGGTGCGGCGGAGCATGGAGCTCTGGGCGGGCTGCATTGCCGGCGCCCTCGAGGAGGGCGAGTACCGGGCCAAGCTGGCGGCGGCCGGCTTCGTGGACATCGACGTCGAGCCGACGCGGATCTACCGGGCGGCCGACGCGGAGGCGTTCCTGGGCGTGGCTGGCGTCGACCCGGCGCTGGCCTCCGCCGTCGACGGACGCTTCATGAGCGCATTCGTCCGGGCGCGGAAGGGCCAGCAGGGCGTCGCTGACGCCGCGAATTAACGCACCGTTAACGGCCCCGTCACGGACGGGTCACATCACGCTCATAGGCTCCTCGTGGTGGTCTTCACAACACGAGGAGTCTCATGAGCTTCAGGCACTTGGTGTACGCCGCGGCGCTTGCCGGCGCGCTCACCGCCGGCCCGGCCGGCCCGGTCCTGGCGGACCAGGGCTCGCGCGCGGCCGATCAGAAGGTGCGCGTCACGGGGGTGGTGCGCGACGAGTTCAACGGCATCACGCTGCCGGGCGTGCCGGTCGAGGTGGTGGGCGCCGGCGACGTGACCTACACGGACGTCGACGGCCGCTACGTCCTGGATCTGGCAGCCGGCCGCCACGAGCTCAGGATCGCGCTCGAGGGCTACCAGGAGCGGCGCGTCGCGGTCGAGGTGCCCGCGGGCCGCCGCCAGGCCATCGACGTGAACGTGGGCCTGGCGATGACGCGCTTCGCCGAGACGGTGACCGTCACAGCCCGGGCGCCGGAGGCGGACACGTCGAGCACCGAGGCGCAGCTCATCGAGCGTCAGCGCGCGCCGGTCATCACCGATAACGTCGGCGCGCAGGAGATGAAGCGCAACGCCGACTCCGACGCCGCCGCGGCCATGCAGCGCGTGACCGGCCTCTCGGTCGTCGACAACCAGTACGTCTTCGTTCGCGGCCTGGGCGAGCGCTACAGCAACACGACGCTGGCCGGATCCGTGATTCCGACGACGGAGCCCGACAAGAAAGTGGTGCCGCTCGACATCTTCCCGACCGGCCTCATCGACAGCGTCCAGGTCAACAAGTCGTACACGCCGGATCGGTCTGCCGACTTCGCGGGCGGCCTGGTGCAGGTCGTGCCGCTCAAGCTGCCGTCGCGGCCGGTCTTCGATCTCTCCTACGGCTTCAGCTATTACGAGCGCGGCACCGGCGAGACCATTCCGCTCTCGCCTCTCGGCACGCGCGACTGGCTCGGGTTCGACAACGGCGTGCGCGCCCTGCCGTCGGCTTTCCCGGCCAGCAAGGTGGTCCGCCGCGGCATCTACACGCCGAGCGTCGGGTTTTCGCCTGAGGAGATCGCCCGGTTTGGACGGCTGCTCGACCAGACCTGGTCGCCGGTCGGCCGGCGCGGCCGCCCGGGGCAGAATTGGAGCCTCGTCGGCGGCAACCGGTTCGGCCGGCTCGGCCTCATCGGCAGCGTGACGCACGCCTACAAGGAGAACTATGTCGAGGAGACGCGGCGCTTCTTCCGCCTCGAGGAAGACGGGGCGCTCGAGGCCGTGACGGACTACGACTTCCGGACGGGCACGCAGAAAGCGCAACTCGGGGCCACCGGCACCGTGTCGTATCAGCTCGTGCCAAGCCAGCGCCTCTCGTACGAGCTGTTCTACACGCACTCGGGGCGCGACGAGGGTCGGACCTTCGAGGGGCCCAACACCGAGAACAACCAGTACTTCCGGAACTACCGGCTGCAGTTCGTCGAGGAAGGCCTGCTGTCGAATGCCGTGACCGGGGAGCATTTCTTCCAGGGCCTGTCGAACAGCCGCGTCGACTGGCGCGTCGCGCACGCGCGCGCCGACCGGAACGAGCCCGATCTGCGGGAGACCCTCTATCAGGCGAGCATCACGGCGGCGCCCTCCGCGCGCGTGTTCCTCCTGGCGGACGAATCGCAGAGCGGCTTCCGCATGTTCAACGAACTCGACGACGAGACGCTGGACGTGCAGGCGAACTGGTCGGTCAGCGGCACGCTGAACGGGCTGCCGGTCCAGGTAAAGTTCGGGCCGCAGTACGTGAACCGCCGGCGCGATTTCACCTCGCGCCGCTTTCGCTACATCCCCGCGAATCTGTCCGGCGTGTCCCTGCAGGGGACGCCGGAGCAGCTGTTCACGACCGACCGCATCGGAACGGCGTGGCGATTCAACGAGGAGACGCGTCCCGTCGATGCCTACGATGCCCGGATGGAGACCGTCGCGTTCTTCGGCATGGCGGACATCGCGCTGTCGGCCCGGGCGCGCCTCATCGGCGGCGCCCGCGTGGAGACGTTCCGCGAGACCGTGAACACCAAGGACCCCTTCTCGCTCTTTCAGGAGGTGGTCACCGCCGAGATCGACAGCACGGACGTGTTTCCCGGCGTGAACTTCGTGTATGCCGTCCGGAACGACCAGAACCTGCGCGTGAGCTACAGCCAGACGGTCAACCGGCCCGAGTTCCGCGAGCTGGCGGCCTTCGAGTTCACCGACGTCGTCGGCAACCGCGCCGTGCGGGGCAATCCGGCGCTGACGCGCGCGCTCATCCGGAACGTGGACGCGCGCTACGAGGTGTTTCCCGGCGCCCGCGGCGTCCTCGCCGCGAGCGTGTTCTTCAAGCGCTTCGACGACCCGATCGAACGGGTCATCAACGCCGGCGCGCAGCCCCTTGCCACCTTCGAGAACGCCGACACGGCGCGGAACTTCGGCCTCGAGCTCGAGGGCGCCCGGCAACTGGGCCGCACCCTCTACGTGAGCCTGAACTACACCTACGTCGACTCGGAAATCACGCTCACCCAGGCGGCCCGGCGCGTCCAGACGTCGCTGGCGCGGCCGCTGGCGGGGCAGTCGCGGCACCTGTTCAACGGCGTCTTCGAGGTCAGCGTCGGCGCCTTTGCCAGCCGCCTGCTCGTCAACTACTTCGGCGATCGCATCGCCGACGTCGGCGCCAACGGCGCGCCGGACATCGTGGAGGCCGGTCGCGGCTCGGTGGACTGGGTCGCGTCGTATCGCTGGAACCGGCTCAACGTGCGCGTGCAGGTGGACAACCTGACCGACACGGACTTCCGCTTCACCCAGGGGAGCGAGGACCAGCGGCTGTTCAGGCTGGGCCGCACCTTCGGGCTGTCGCTGGGCTACTCGTTCTACTGAGATGCAGGAAGGATGTCAGAGGTCATGATGACGAATCGGTTCAACGCGGTGGCCGCGGCCCTGCTGGGCGCCCTCGTGCTGGCGCAGACGGCCCCGGTCTCCACGCAAAGCGTCCCCGGCACGCCGGTGCCGGGCGTGATTGTGGACGGGAAGCCCGTGCAGGTGATTTCGGGCCGCGTGCGCGGCGCCATCACCCTCACCAACGACCGCCATTGGGTGCTGCGCGGCGCCGTCTTCGTCGAGGACGGCGCGACGCTCAACATCCAGCCGGGTACCCGCGTGGTCGGCGAGGCGGGGAGCGTGGGCACGCTGGTCGTACTCCGGGGCGGGCGGCTGAACGCCATCGGCACGCGCGAGAACCCTATCGTGTTCACGAGCGACCAGGCCCCGGGCAGACGGGCGCGCGGCGATTGGGGAGGTCTCATCCTGAACGGCCGCGCCCCGGTGAACCTGACCGGCGGCGAGGGTGAGGGCGAGGCTGACACGGGCATCTTCGGCGGCACCGACGAGGACGACAGCTCGGGCATCCTGCGGTACGTGCGCGTCGAGTTCGCAGGCACCGAGTTCAGTCCCGACAACGAGCTGAACGGCATCGCCTTCCAGGGCACGGGCCGGCGGACCGAGGTCGACTACGTCCAGGTCCACATGAGCAAGGACGACGGCCTGGAGTTCTTCGGCGGGACCACGGACGCCAGGCACGTCGTACTCACGAACGTCGGCGACGATTCGCTCGACTGGACCTTCGGCTGGCGCGGCCGCATGCAGTTCGTCGTGGTGTCGCAGCGAGGCGACGATGCCGACAATGGCATCGAGGCCGACAACAACGAGTTCAACAACGAGCTGCTGCCGCGGGCCAACCCGGCAATCTACAACATCACGATGTGCGGCGACCCCGACCTCACCGAAGGCGCGGAGAGCGCCCGGGGCGCGCTCTTCCGGCGCGGCACGGCCGTGACGTTCCGCAACTTCGTGATCCAGGGCTTCAAGGTCGTGGGGATGGAGATCAACGGGTCGTCGACCCTCTCCCAGGTGGCCAACGGAACCACGCGCATCGATGCCGGCGTGCTCACCGGCAACCTGGCGGGCAACGCACACTCGAGCGTGACGCCCCAGGTGGCGAGCGGCCGCTTCTCGAACGTGCGCGTCGGTGTCGACGCGGGCATCGGCAACTGCTTCGACCACGCCGCCCCGGACTGGCGACCGCGCGGCGTCGCGACCCTTGCCGGCGGCCAGCTCGCGCCCTTTCAGCCGCCCAACGACGGCTTTTTCGAGCCGGTCACCTTCATCGGCGGCGTCGGCCCCCTGCCTGAGCACGACTGGATCTCGGGGTGGACCGCCTTCCCGCAGGACTGACCCGTGGGCGGGTCCATGCGGCTCCTGATCGGGCTGGCCGCCGGCCTGGCGCTCGTCGCGGCGGCCTGCACGCGGCCCGGCCAGCCGGCGCCCGTGGAGGGATCGGCCCCGCCCTCCCGGACCTTCGGATCGCTCGAGGCTCTGGGGGAAGCGGTCCTCGACGCAATCGCGGCGGGGGATCGCGCGGCTCTGGCCGCCCTCGCGCTCTCGGAGGCGGAGTTCCGCCAGCACGTCTGGCCGGAGTTGCCCGCCAGTCGGCCCGCGCGCAACCTGCCCGTCGAGTACGTCTGGGGCCAGCTCGCGCAGCGCAGCGCGCAGTCCCTCGAGCAGACGCTGGCGCGCTACGGAGGCCGACGCTACCGGCTGGAACGGGTGAGCTTTGCCGGTGAGACGACGCGCTATGCGACCTTCGACGTGCGGCGCGACACCGAGATCATCGCCACCGATGACACGGGCCGCACGTCCGTCCTGCGCCTGTTCGGGGCGACGCTGGTGCGGCATGGGCGGTTCCAAGTGTTCTCGTTCGTGATCGCTGACTAGCGGCGAGACCGCCGGATAGGGCGGATGACCGATAGAGATTTGAGGTAACAGCGGTGTAACTGTTGTGTGACAGAATCCCCGCCATGGCCCGATTCCGCCTGGTGCCTCGCGAGGAGAAGTTCTTTCACGATTTCACCGCCCTGGCCGACCGCATCGTCTCGGGAGCGACCCTGCTCGAGAAGATGCTCGCGTCCGAGCCGCCCGCGTGGGACGTCGCGCTGCAGATCAAGCAGATTGAGCAGGAATGCGACAGCCTCACGCACCAGATCATCCAGCGCCTCAACCGCACGTTCGTGACGCCCATCGACCGCGAGGACATCCACGCCCTCGCGACGTCGCTCGACGACGTCATGGATGCCATCGACGCGGCCGCCGGCGTGGCCCGGCGCTACCGGATCGCCGGCATCCGCTACGGCGCGCGCGAGCTGGCCTCCCTGATCTGGCAGTCGTGCATGCAGATGCGCGTCGCCGTCGAGGCGCTCGAGCAGCGCAAGGGCGTCCACGAGCGGGCCGTCGAGATCAATCGCCTCGAGAATGCCGCCGACGACGTGCACGACGAGGCGCTCCGCCGGCTGTTCGAGGAGGAGCGCGATCCGCTGACCGTCATCAAGTGGAAAGAGATGCTCGACATCCTCGAGGTTGCCACGGACAGTTGCGAGGACGTCGCCAACGTGCTCGAGAGCGTCGTCGTCAAGCACGGGTAGCGTCGCCGTGGAACTGGTTGTCCTGGTCATCGCAGTCGCCCTGATCTTCGACTACATCAACGGCTTCCACGACGCGGCCAACTCCATCGCCACCGTGGTCTCGACGCGCGTGTTGTCGCCCGCGAAGGCGGTGGTCTGGGCGGCGTTCTTCAATTTCGCCGCGGCCTTCGGCTTCGGCACGGCGGTAGCCAAGACGGTCGGCTCGGGCATGATCGACCTGTCGATCGTCACCTTCGCCGTCATCCTCGCCGGCCTGATCGGCGCCATCGTCTGGGACCTGATCACCTGGTACTACGGGCTGCCGACCAGCTCCTCCCACGCGCTCATCGGTGGCTATGCCGGAGCGGCCGTGGCCAAGGCCGGCACGGGAGCGATCATCATCTCGGGCTGGACCAAGACGCTCATCTTCATCGTGCTGGCGCCCACCATCGGCATGGCGCTCGGCCTCACCTTCATGGCGGCGATCTTCTGGACGCTCAGAGGGACGCCACCGGGCCGGGTCGACGGGTGGTTCCGGAAGCTGCAGCTGGTCTCCGCGGCGCTGTACAGCCTCGGCCACGGGGCGAACGACGCGCAGAAGACCATGGGCATCATCGCCGGGGTCCTGTTCGCCGGCGGCGTCATCGACGAGTTCCGCATCGACACCTGGGTGGTGCTTGCGGCGCATGGCGCCATCGCGCTCGGAACGCTGTCCGGCGGCTGGCGCATCATCCGGACGATGGGGCAGAAGATCACCCGCCTGCAGCCCGTCGGCGGGTTCGCGGCGGAGACGGCCGGCGCCGTGTCGCTCTTTGCCGCGACAGCGCTCGGGGTGCCGGTGAGCACCACCCACACCATCACCGGCGCCATCGTCGGCGTCGGCTCCACACGGCGCGTGTCGGCCGTGCGGTGGGGTGTCGCCGGCCGTATCGTCTGGGCCTGGATCCTGACGATCCCAGGCTCCGCGCTCATCTCGGCGGTGGCACTGTACGTCCTTGTCGCCCTCGGCCTGCCGTAGGCCCCCCCAAAGCCCAAAGCCCAAAGCCCAGAGCCTAGCTAGAGCCTGTTCGGCACCACCACCGTGAACTCGGCGCCGCCCTCGGCCCGATTGGCGGCCGTCACCTCGCCGCCCAGCGCGTCCACGAGGTGACGGACGATGGCGAGGCCGAGGCCCGTCCCGCCGGCGCTGCTGCGAGCCTTGTCGACCCGGTAGAAGCGCTCGAAGACGCGGGGGAGGTCCTCGGGCGGGATGCCGGGTCCGGTATCCGCGACCGTCACGCGCACCGAGCGGTCGTCGACCGCGGCCGTCAGATCGATCGCACCGCCGTCCGGCGTGTAGCTGACGGCGTTCTCCACCAGGTTGCGCAGGACGTCGTGCAGCTTCGCCGCATCGGTCACCACCGGGGCGCCGGCCGGTTCCACGCGTGTCGTGAGGCGCTGGCGCTTGGCCGCTGCCGCGGGCTCGAAGTCGGCCGCCAGGCTCCGCACGAGGCCTCCCAGGTCCACCGGCGCGTACTCGGGCGATTCCTGCCGCGCATCGAGCCGGGCGAGGCGCAGCAGGTCCTTGACGAGCCGCTCCATCCGGAACGCGTGGCGGTGGATGATTTCGAGGAAGCGCCGCCGCGCCTCGGCATCATCCGGATCGTCGAGCAGCGCTTCGGTGTAGCCCTTGATGGCCGTGAGCGGCGTGCGCAGCTCGTGCGACACGTTGGCCACGAAGTCGCGCCGGATCTGATCCGCGCGCTTGAGGTCGGTGACGTCGTGCAGCACGAGCACGGCGCCGCGGCCGGTGGTCGCGACCGGCGCCGCCCGGCCCACCAGCGTGCGGCTGGTTTCGCGCGTCAGCGACAACTCGACGCCGGGCGGCTGCTGGCCGGCCAGCGCCAGGCCGATCTGTTCGACGATGCCCGGATGGCGGATCGTCTCGACGTAGGGGCGGTTCACCGCGTCGCGGCCGAGCCTGAGAATGTGGCGCGCCGCGTCGTTGACGAGCTGGACGCGCCCCTGCGCGTCGACGACGAGCACGCCCTCGACCATGCTGCCGAGAATGGCCT
This sequence comes from Acidobacteriota bacterium, assembly GCA_040754955.1. Classification (GTDB taxonomy): domain Bacteria; phylum Acidobacteriota; class Vicinamibacteria; order Vicinamibacterales; family UBA2999; genus JBFMCA01. Next base: position 24,520 of record JBFMCA010000035.1, read on the forward strand.
CCATGCGCGCCCGGTCGCGGCTGAGGTCGTCGATGCGCCGTCCCAGTTCGCGCGCCGCGCCATCGAGGACCCGTGCCACGGCGCCGAGCTCGTCGTCACTCCAGTCGTCGGCAGACCGGGTGAAGTCGCCAGCCGCGTACCGGCTCGCAGCCCTTGACGCCTGGTCCACGCGGCGGCGCAGCGAGCCGCCGATGAGCGACGCCACCACGAAGGCGGCGAGCGCCGCGCCGCCGAACGCGAGCAGCACCACCGTGGCCAGGCGGTCCGCCGGCGCGAAGCCGGCCAAGGCCAGGGCCACGAACGCCAGCGCCGCGCCGGCCACGGCCAGCGCTACGAGAAACACGGTAGTGCGGACGGACGGGGCTGGCGCGGGCACGTCGGGATCAGACCGGCGCGGGATCGAGCAGCTTGTAGCCGAACTGCTTGACCGTCACGATGGCCTGCGCCAGGAAGGGGACCTTCTCGCGGAGCCGCCGCACGTGGACGTCCACCGTCCGCGTGCCGCCCGTGTAGGCGTAGCCCCAGACGTCCGACAGCAGCAGGTCGCGGGACAGCACCCGGCCGCGGTGCTGCATGAGGTATTGCAGCAGCAGGAACTCCTTCGCCGTCAGCCGCACGTCGTCGCCCGCGACCCGCACGAGATGGCGGTCGATGTCGACGCTCAGCGGACCATAGCTGAGGCGGCTGTCCGGCGGCGCCACACGGCTCGCGCGGCGAAGCAGCGCGCGGATCCGGGCGACGACCTCGTTCGGGCTGAACGGCTTCGTGATGTAGTCGTCGGCGCCGACTTCGAGCCCGACAATGCGGTCGGATTCCTCGCCCTTGGCCGTCAGCATGATGATGGGGATGCCTGCCGTCCGCGGATCGGCCCTGAGCGTCCGGCAGATGTCCAGGCCATCGAGGCCCGGCAGCATCCAGTCGAGGACGAGCAGGTCGGGCGCCTCCTGCCGGACGCGCGGCACGACGTCGCGCCCGTTGGCCACCACGCCGGTCTCAAAGCCCGCCTTCTGCAGGTACAGCGTCACCAGGTTCGCGATGTCCGCGTCGTCCTCCGCGACGAGGATCCGGCTCATGCCGCGAGTATACAAGGCGGGCGCGGTGCGGCTGTAACGCCGGCGCGCCGGGCGCCGTAGTAGCCGCGACAGCGATACCATGGCTCCGCCCGGGCATCTCACGGGGTGGAGTAGGATGCCCTCAATGCTCAGACGACTCTTGCTTGCTTTTGCCCTGGTCGCCGGCGGCGGGCCGCACGCGAGCGCCCAGGCGCCACCCGTCGACACCTCGCGCCTCGGTCCCCAGGTCGGCGCGCGCATCCCGGACTTCTCAGGCGTCGACCAGGCCGGGCGCACCCAGACGCTGCAGTCGGCCGCCGGCCCGAACGGGTTGATGCTGGTGTTCTTCCGCTCGGCCGACTGGTGACCCTACTGCCGCACGCAGCTGGTCGAGCTGCAGGAGCGTCAGGACGACATCCGCAAGCGCGGGCTCGGGCTCGTAGCGATCAGCTACGATTCGGCCGAAACGCTCAAGGCCTTCGCCGCGAGCCACGGCATCACATATCCGCTCGTGAGCGATCCTGGATCGGCGATTATCCGCCGCTTCGGCCTCCTGAACGAGACGCAGGATCCCAAGACGCGGTTCTACGGCATCCCGCACCCCGGCACCTTTATCGTGGACCCGCGCGGGATCGTGCGGGAGCGCTACTTCGAGGACGCCTATCAGGAGCGCTACACCGCCGCGAGCATCCTGGTTCGCCAGGGCATGACGCCCCTCGGACCGGTCATGACGCTGGATACGCCGCACGTCGTGGCCACAGCCGCCGTGAGCGACGAGATCGTCGCGCCGGGCGAGCGCGTCTCGCTCGTGCTGGACGTCGAGCCGAAACCCGGCATGCATGTCTACGCCCCGGGACGACACTCCTACCAGGTGGTTCGCGTGAGCGTCGACCCTCAGCCGTGGCTGCGCGCTCAGCCGCCGGCGTACCCGCCGTCGGAGATCTACCACTTCAAGCCTCTCGACGAGCGCGTCGAGGTCTACATGAAGCCGTTCCGGATGACCCAGGACGTGACCATCCTGGCCACGCCGGCCGTGCAGAAGCTGCTGGCCGGCCAGGAGCGCGTCACGATCACCGGGCGATTGGAGTACCAGGCGTGCGACGACAGGATCTGCTACAACCCGCAGACCGTGCCCGTGCAGTGGACGCTGCGCGTGAAGGGGTTGCTGAGGCCGTAGGGGGGCTTGGAGGCCTGGGGGCTTGGAGGCCTGGAGGCTTGGAGCGGTGGAGCCAGAACCAGAGCCTAACGCCCAGAGCCTAAAGCCTCTTACGGTAAGAACGTAAACTTCGCCTGTCCCGACTGGCCGCCGCCCCAGGGCCACAGAAACGCGCCGCCGCGCGGACGGGCGTCGGCGCGCACGCGCACGTAGTACTCGCGCTGCGGTTCGAGCAGTCGCGTGGGGAAGAGCGGCAGCTTGTCGAGCCCGAGAGCGAGCTTCCGCACCAGTTCGAAGTCCCCCGTGACGATCGCCTCCTCGGTCCGGCCGTCGATCATCCGCACGACCGTGTATCGCCGCGTCAGCGAGTCGTACTCGACCGTGTGGCTGACCAGGCTCGACGCCACGGTGCGGTCGATCCAGGCCGGAACCTCGAGACGCAGGTCGACGTTGTACGCGAAGGTGATCTTGAGGCCGCTCTGGATGGCGTCGCGCACCTGGGCGTCCAGGCCGCCCGGCTGCTCGACCGAGACGAGCACCATGGTGTCGCGAACGAGGGGCACGACCCGCACACCCCCCGCGGACGGTTGAGCTGGCGCGGGCGTCGCGCCTCCCAGGAGCGCGGACACCGCCAGCGCAAGCACACCTCGGAGGCGGCCCGAGGACCGGCGCTGGCAGGGACCGGATCGCACGCCCGCACTCTATCACGCCAGACGCGGTTCGTACAGTCCGAAAACCGGGCGGACGGCCCGAAAACCGGGCAGCCGTGATGCTAGAATCACAGGGCAGACGAACGCGATGCCGCGCGCCCTCCCGGTCGTCGTCGTGCTGCTGGCCACCCTCGTGGGCGGCCCGCGCCCGCTCTCCGCCCAGAGCCTCGACCCCTCGGCCGCTCCGAGCCTCGAGATCTCGCTCTTCGAGCGCTACCTCGAAGCGCTGCGGGTCCAGGCCGGTATTCCGGGCCTCTCGGCGGCCATTGTCCAACGTGGGCGGTTGATCTGGGAGGGCGGCTTCGGCCTGCGCGACGTCGAGCGGTCGCTGCCCGCAACGCCCGACACGCCGTATCCCATCGCCAATCTGACCGAGACCTTTGCCGCCGTCCTGATGATGCAGTGCGTGCAGAACGGGCTCGCCGATCTCGACGATCCCATCGGCCGGTGGGCCGCCGCGCCTGACGCGAGCGTCACCCTGCGCGCGCTGCTGTCGCACACCTCCGACCCAGGCGTCGGCGGCTTCCGGTACGACCCCGCGCGCTACGCGTGGCTCACTCCAGCCATCGACCGGTGCGACGGCACGGCCAATGCCCGCGTGCGCGTGACCGAGGACATCCTCGACCGGCTCGGCATGGTGGACGCGGTGCCCGGCCTCGACGTCAGCGACCCGGCATCGCCGGTCCAGCAGATCTTCGACGAGAAGCAGATTTCCAAGTACGCCGCGGTGCTGCAGCGCCTCGCCGTGCCGTACGTCGTCGACCGCCGCGGCCGCGCCACGCGATCGGAGTACCCGGCGCCCCGGATCGACGCCTCGACGGGCCTCGTGGCATCGGTGCGCGATCTGGCGCGGTTTGCGTCGGCGCTCGACGACGCGGTGCTTCTCGGCGCCGACACGCAGGCGCTGATGTGGACGCCCCGGGCGCTGGCATCCGCGCCGGGCGTCGCCCTCACGGCCGCCGCTCCGATGGGACTGGGATGGTTCGTGCAGACCTCGGGCGGCGAGCGTCTGGTGTGGCACTTCGGCCAGCTCCCGGGCGCCGCCTCGGGCCTCCTCCTGCGCGTGCCGAGCAAGGGGCTGACGTTCATCATGCTCGCCAACAGCGACGACCTGAGCGCGCCGTTCGCCCTGACCGAGGGCGACGTCACGGCCTCCGTCTTCGCCCGTCTGTTCCTCAGGCTGTTTCCCTGACCGTGCGCGCGGTCGCCGTTGCCAGTCTCGTCGTCGCGGTCCTGAGCCAGCCCGTCACGGCGCGCGCCGAGTGGTTCGCTGCGCCGTTCCTCGGCGTCAAGTTCGCCGGCTCCAGCAACTTCGTCGATCTCGATCGGGCGGCCGGCGAGCGCAAGCTCACCGTCGGCGGCATGGCGGGGTTCCTGTCCCCCGGCGTCCTCGGCATCGAGGTCGACGCGAGCTACACGCCGGGATTCTTCGAGCGCTCCGGCGGCACCAATCTCCTCACCGGCAGCAGCGTGTCCACGCTCATGGGGGGTGTCATCGCCGCCGTTCCGACGTCCGTGGTCGGCGACTCGCTCCGGCCCTACGTGACCGGCGCCATCGGCCTCATCCACGTCGGCCTCGAGGACATCGTCGATATCTTCACGGTGCGGACCAATCTCCTCGGCATCGGGGTGGGCGGAGGCGCCATCGGGCCCATCGGCCGGCGCACCGCGCTCCGCTTCGAGCTGCGGTACATCAAGAGCCTCGGCAGCGCCGACGATGCGGTGCTGTTCGGCGAGACGCAGGTGAGCTTCTGGCGGGCGGGCGTGGCGGTCGTCTTCAGACCCTGACGGACCTCAGACGTCCTTGATGCCGTGGCCGCGCGCCAGAACCGCGGCCGCGACCAGCGCCAGCGCCAGGCCGTTGATTGCCAGCACCACCGGCGCCGAGCCGGTCATCGTGACCAGCCAGCCGCTCAGCAGCCCCCCGAGCGGCGACCCGCCGCGGAAGGCCACCATGTAGATGCTCACCACGCGGCCCCGCATCTCGCCCGGCGCCAGGAGCTGGACGAGCGACGTCGTCAACGAGAAGCACGTCACCAGCAACGCGCCCGCCACGAAGAGCAGCACCGACGACAGCCACACGGTCCGCGACAGCGAGAAGGCCACGATCGTCAGGCCGAGCAGCAGCTGCACGATGAGCAGGAGCCGGCCCATGTGCCGGTGCTTGCCCACCCAGGCCACCACCAGCGCCCCGGCCACCGCGCCCGCGCCGGCCACCGTCATCAGCCGCGTGTAGAGCCCGACGTCCTGCTGGAAGACGTCCCGCGTGACGATGGGCAGGAAGGTGAGCAGCGGCAGGCCCAGGAACGCCGAGACGAAGCCGATGACGGTCAGCGTGACCAGCATCGGGGCGTCGCGTACGTAGCGGAGGCCGTCCTTGAGCTGGTCCATCAGCCGATCGGTGTGGACCACCGGCACGTGCTTGATGTGCAGCGCGAGAATCGCGGCGATCACGAACAGGAACGAGACGCCGTTCAGGCCGAAGCACGCCACCATGCCGAAGGTCGCCAGCGCGGCGCCTGCGACGACCGGGCCGATGACGCGCGCCAGGTTGAACTGGATGGAGTTGAGGGCGATGGCGTTCGGCAGGTGCTCCTTGCCGACGAGCGACGGGATGAGCGACTGGTAGGCCGGGCCGCCAAAGGCCTGCGCGATGCCGGTGATGAACGAGAGCGCCAGGATGAAGGCGATGTGTGCCGCGCCGGCGTAGACGAGCCCCGCTAGCGCGAAGGCCGCGGCCATCTGCACGTACTGCGACGTGAGCATCATCTGCCGGCGATCGACGCGGTCGGCCACCACGCCGCCGATGAGCGTGAAGAGCAGAATCGGCAGCTCGCCGAGGAACGAGTCGAGACCGAGGAAGAACGCCGAGGCCGAGCCGGTGAGCGTGACGATGAGCCAGGCCTGGGCGACCTTCTGCATCCAGGTGCCGATGCTCGAAGTCAGCGCGCCGAGCCACAGGAGCCGGAAGTCGCGGTAGGTGAGGGCGGCCGCCACCCGGCGGCCGGTCTGCATGACCAGTGCGAGCAAAGCCCGACGATCTTACTTGAGATGGAAAGGCCTTGACTTTCGCTTTTTATTCTCTAATATGGCGAATATAAAGCGAATATCGAGGATGCCATGGCCACGAAAGCCGCGTTGGAAGCCCTGCTTCGGGATCGCAAGCTCGATCGCACGCTGATCGGTCACCTGTCCGCCGCCTCGGCAGACGAGGCGGGATCGCCGCTGGCCCTGCCGGCACTCGATGCCCGGCTGCTCGGCGGCCTGCCGCGAGGGCAGTTGTCCGAAATTGCGGGGGCGGCGTCGACGGGTCGCACGAGCCTGGCGTGGGCCTGGCTGAGCGCCGCGACCCGGCGCGGCGAGTCGGCGGCGCTCATCGACACCTTCGACCGGTTCGATCCGGCGTCGGGCGCGGCGGCCGGCATCGAGCTCACGCGGCTGCTGTGGGTCCGTGGCCAGGCAATCTCGAAGACGGGCGCCGCAGTCGATCCGGCGTGGCTGCCGGGCGTGCGGATGGTGAGCGGGCCGGGCACGCTCGTCGAGCGCGCCGTGGATCGCGCGCTCAAGGCACTCAACCTGGTGCTGCAGGCCGGCGTGTGCACGGCCGTGGTGCTCGATCTGGCGGATGTGCCGCTGGCCGGGCTGCGGCGCATCCCGGCGTCCACCTGGCTGCGCGTGCAGCGGCTGCTCGAGGGTGGCGACGCCGCCTGCGTGCTGCTCGTGCCGCTGCCGGTTGCGCGCAGCGCGGGCGGCGTCACGATGCTGACGGGCGTGTCCGACGCGCTGGCCGGCGGGGTCCGGTGGGCCGGGTCGCACGACCGCGCCCGCCGGCTGGCGGGCGTGTCGATCGCCGCGCGACTCGTGTCGCCCCGCCGGACCCTGTGCGGCGATGTCGGCCTCGAGGCGCGGGTCGATCCGTCGATCTGACGCGGGCGTGTCACCGGGGCTTGGGCCATGTTCGCCGCGCTCACGTCGTTGTCGGTGTCCCGGGCCGCGCTGGTCCGGGCGGCCGAGGGTTGCACGCCGCGCTTCCAGCCGATGGGGCCGGTCGTGCTGCTCGACGTCGCCGGGCTGTCGCGGCTCTTTGGCGGCCCGCGGGCCATTGGCGACGAGCTCGTCCGCGCGGTGGGCGACGCCCGGGCGGCCGTGCGCGTCGGCGTGGCGCCGACCGCCACCGGCGCGGTGCTGCTGGCGCTCGGCCGTCCGGGGCTGACGGTGGTGGCAACCGCGGGCGAGCTGGCCGCGCGCCTCGCGCCGCTGCCCGTCCGCGTGCTGGCGGATCTCGAGCGGGTGCGGCTGGAGGGGGCGGTGGACGCCGCCGCGCCGCCTGCGGCGCCCGCGTCGGGCTGGGGGCATCCGCGCGACACGCACCAGGCGCAGCGCACCCGGCGGCCCCGGCCGGCCTGTCGCGCGACGCCGGATGGTTCGCGGGCCGCGCGCGCCGCGCTCGAGGCGTGCCTGCACACGCTGCACACCTGGGGTATCACCACGGTGGGGGCGCTCGCGGCGCTGCCGGCCGCGGAGCTGTCCGAGCGGCTCGGCGCGCGCGGGCGGACCTGGCATCGCCTGGCGCGCGGCGAGGACGACCGGCCGCTCGTGGCGTGGGTCGCGGAGGAGGCGTTCGAGGCCGCGCTCGATCTCGAGTGGCCGATAGAGGGGCTCGAACCGCTGTCGTTCGTGCTGGCGCGGCTGCTCGAGCCGCTGGCCGATCGCCTCGAGCGGGCCGATCGCGGCGCGGCCGTCCTGCACACGCACCTGCACCTGGTGTCGCGCGACGTGCATCGCCGCGCGCTGCAGCTGCCCGCGCCCATGCGCGACGCGAAGACCCTCCGCACGCTGGCGCTGCTCGATCTCGAGTCGCACCCGCCGGCGGCCGCCGTCGATCGGGTGTCGGTGCTCATCGAGCCGACGCCCGCGCGCATGCTGCAGTGGACGCTCTTCGAGCGCGCGCAGCCCGCGCCCGAGCAGGTGTCGACGCTGCTGGCCCGGCTGACCGCGCTCATGGGCGAGGGGCACGTGGGCTCGCCGCGGCTGGTGGATGCGTGGCAGCCCGGCGCGTTCGCTCTTGCGGCGTTCGAGCCCGCGCCGCCGGCGACCGGCCCGGCCGACGCCGCGGCCGATGGCCGGCCGCTCACCTGCGCGCTCCGGCGCTTCCGGCTGCCCGTCCCCGCGCGGGTGACGGTCGCCGATGGCCGCCCCGTGCGGCTGCAGGTCGATCGCCGCGGCCTCGCGACCGGCGCCATCGTGCAGGCGGCCGGCCCCTGGCGCACGTCAGGTCACTGGTGGCCCGCCTTCGCTGGCTCGGCCGCCCAGGCCTCGACAGCGGCGGCAGGCACCTCCCCGGCCGCCCAGGCCTCGACAGCGGCGGCGGGGTGGGATCGCGACGAGTGGGACGTCGTCGTCGCCGGCGGTGTGGCCTATCGCCTGTCTGTCGAGCGCGCGGTCGGGCAGTGGTTCATCGAAGGCATCGTCGATTGACGCCGTGTACGTCGAGCTCCGCGCTTCGTCGGCCTTCAGTTTCCTGCGCGCGGCGTCTCTGCCCGAGACGCTCGTCGAGCGCGCCGCGGCGCTCGGCTACCCGGCGCTCGCGCTGCTCGATCGCGACGGCGTGTACGGCGCGCCGCGCTTTCACAAGGCCGCCGTCGCGGCGGGTCTCACGCCTCTCATCGGCGCCGAGCTGACGATCAGCCCCGGCACCGCCGCCGCACGCGTGCCCGGCACGGCGCCCTGGGTGCTGCCGGTGCTCGTCGCCAGCCGGGCGGGCTGGCAGCATCTGTGCCGGCTGCTCACGCGCCGGCACCTGCGGGGGGCGAAGGGGCAGGGCTGGCTGACGCTCGACGATCTCGACGGGCAGGTGGAGGGGCTCATCGCGCTGCCGGGCCGGCCGCTGCTGGCGGCGGAGCGCCACGGCGTGGGCGGGCTGCTCGACCGCCTCGTCGGCATCTTCGGGCGCGACGCCGTGTACGTCTCGCTCGAACGCCACTTGCGGCGCGATCAGGAGGCCGACAACGAAAGCCTGGTCGCCTTGGCCGGGGCGTTCCGCGTGCCGCTCGTGGCCACCGGCGGCGTCCGCTTCGCGACGCCCGACGATCGGCCGCTCTTCGACGTGCTCACGTGCGTGCGGGAGCACACCACCCTGGCAGCGGCCGGCCGCCGGCTGGCCGCCAACGCCGAGCGCTATCTCAAGCCGCCCGCGCAGATGGCGCGGCTCTTTGCCGATCACCCGCGCGCGGTGGCGGCCACGCGCGAGCTGGCGGATCGCCTGTCGTTCACCATGCGCGATCTTGGCTACCGGTTTCCGACCTACCCAGTGCCCGCCGGCGAGACGGAGATATCGTTTCTGCGGCGGATGGCCGAGATCGGCGCGCGCGATCGCTACCGGCCCTATCACGACGCGGCCCGGGCGCAGGTGGCCCGCGAGCTCGACCTCATCGAGAAGCTCGACCTGGCCGGCTACTTCCTTGTCGTCTGGGACATCGTCAACTTCTGCCGGCAGCAGGACATCCTCGTGCAGGGGCGCGGGTCGGCGGCCAACAGCGCCGTGTGCTACAGCCTCGGCATCACGGCGGTCGACCCGGTGGGGATGGATCTGCTGTTCGAGCGGTTCCTGTCGGAGGAGCGCGGCGAGTGGCCCGACATCGATCTCGACCTGCCGAGCGGCGAACGCCGCGAGCGCGTCATCCAGCACGTCTACGAGAAGTACGGCGCGCACGGCGCGGCGATGACGGCCAACGTCATCACCTACCGCGGGCGCAGCGCGGCGCGCGAGGTCGGCAAGGCGCTGGGCCTCGACGCGGGGGAGATCGATCGGCTCGCCAAGGTGATGCACCAGTTCGAGTACGTCGATCCCGGCGAGACGCTCGCGCGCAACATGGCCGCCGTGGGCATCGATCGCGCCGATCGGCGCGTCCAGGTCTTCGCCGATCTCTGGCGGCAGATGCAGGATCTGCCCCGCCATCTCGGGCAGCACTCCGGCGGCATGGTCATCTGCCGCTCGGCGCTCTCGTCGGTGGTACCGCTCGAGCCGGCCAGCATGCCCAACCGCGTCGTGGTGCAGTGGGACAAGGAGGACTGCGCCGACATGGGCCTCATCAAGGTCGACCTCCTCGGCCTCGGCATGATGGCGGTGCTGCAGGACGCCGCGGCGCTCGTCAACCGGTCGGGGAACCGGTTCGACCTGGCGCACCTGCCCGCGGATGACCCGGGCGTGTACCGCCTGCTGCAGGAGGCCGACACGGTCGGCGTCTTCCAGGTGGAATCGCGGGCGCAGATGGCGACGCTCCCGCGGCTCAGACCGACGTGCTTCTACGATCTGGTCGTCGAGGTCGCCCTTATCCGCCCCGGCCCCATCGTCGGCCAGATGGTCCATCCGTACCTGAACCGCCGCGCGGGGCGCGAGCCGGTTGTTTTCGATCACCCGCTGCTCGAGCCCATTTTGAAGCGGACGCTTGGCGTGCCGCTGTTCCAGGAACAGCTCCTGCGCATGGCCATGACGGTGGCCGGCTTCACCGGGGGCCAGGCCGAGGAGCTCAGGCGGGCCATGGGCTTCAAGCGATCCGAGAAGCGCATGCGGCAGCTCGAAGGGCGCTTGCGCGAGGGCATGGCGAGGCACGGTATCACAGGCGAGGTGGCCGATCGCATCGTGCGCTCGATCACCTCCTTCGCGCTCTACGGCTTTCCGGAATCGCACGCGGCAAGCTTCGCGCTCATCGCCTACGCGAGCGCCTACCTGAAGGTGCATTATCCCGCCGCCTTTTACACGGCGCTCCTCAACAACCAGCCGATGGGCTTCTATCATCCGGCCACGCTCGTCAAGGACGCCCAGCGCCGCGGCGTGCGCTTCGCGCCCGTCGACGTGCAGGTCTCCGACTGGGACTGCACGGTGGAAGAGGACGGCGCCGTTCGCCTCGGCCTCCGCCTGGTCACCGGCCTCCGCGAGGACGCCGGCCGCGCCATCGCCGCCCCCCCCCCCGACCCCCCCGCCCACCCCCCCCCCCCCCCCCCCCCCCCCCACCCC
>JBFMCA010000036.1:0-35206 GCA_040754955.1 Acidobacteriota bacterium
CGCCGGCTCGGCGGCCGGCTCCGACACCTCTGCGACCGGCGCCGCCGACTCGGGCACGCCGGGCCTGAGGCCCGCAAGATACGCGGCGGCCGCGCCGAGCAGCACCCCCGCAACGGCGAGAACCGCGAGGCGGCCGCCAGCCGGCCGCGTCGGCAGCGCCGGTTCCTCCGCCGCGAACCGCGCGGACGACACCGGCAGCGCCGGCGCGTCATCGACCGTCATCGGTGACGGGGAGACGTCATCGCGGAGCGTGTCGACGGGGTCCGGGCCGGGGTCGTCGACGTCCATGAAGCGAGGCTCGGGCGGATCGTCGAGCGGCAGCCTCGGCTCGCGTGCACCAGCCGGCGGGCGCCGGCGGGCTGGCCGCGTCGGGGCCGCGCCCTCGGCTCTGGCGAGCGCCTCGACGAACGACCCGCAGGTGGCGAAGCGCTCGAGCGGGTCCGGCGACAGGGCCACGCTGAAGGCCTCGGCCAGCGCATCGCCGTCGACGCCTGAGAGCGCCGGCATCTGCAGGCGTTCAACCGCAGGAGCGTCGATAGGTCGCCCCAGCAGCCACTCGTGGGCGATGGCGGCGAGCGCATATTGGTCGGCGGCGCGTGGGCCAAACACCCCCGTCGCCGCTTCGGGTGCCGTGTACGGAGCGCGGGAGGGCACCGGCGCCCCGGCGGCCTCCAGCACGGCCGCGACGCCTATGCCCCGCACCACGGTCTCGTCCGGCGAGACGACAATCAGGCCCGGGTGCAGCGCGCCGTGGGTGAGCCCGGCGTCGGACGCGGCGAGATCCAGCGCTTCGGCGAGCAATCGCAGCCGCGGCAGCGCATCGGCGAGCGCGGCAGGGCCGTATTCGCGAAGCGCTGCGTCGAGGGGATCGCCGCTGACGGACACGGTCACCAGGTACGGGTCGGAGCCGACGAGGCCGGCGTCGAGCGGGCGGGCGATGGCGGCGTGCCTGGGCAGATCCGCGGTGAGCTGGGCCAGGCGCTGGGCGACGGCACGCGCCACCGGCGGCGACCAGTCGCCGGTGAAGATCTCGATGGCGACCACCCGGCCGCTCTCGGGATCGGTGCCGCGAAAAACGGGGCCCGACATGCCCACCCCGATCTGGTGCAGCACGCGGAAGCGACCGACCTGGGCCGGCGGTGCGTCGAACAGCTGACCTTCCCCGTTCACGGATCAGCACATGATGCTATCACCGAAAACGCGCAGTGGCGCAGACACTTAGGCCCCGTGACCCGTCCCTTGACAGTGTCTTGACCCGTCTGACAGATTAGCCTCCGGTGCCCTCCAACGTCAGTCCCTCGGCGGCCGCGCTGGTTCCGGTCGACATCCGCCGCTTTCCCTGGATTCGCCGCATCGCCGCTGATTACGCATTCGCGTACGAGAACGTGGCGCCGTTCTTCTCAGGCAACCCCGCGGACGACGCGGCGTGGCGCGACGCCATCGCCCGCTCGCAGGCGGCGACCCGACGTCCCTCGGAGCTCGCGGCCGTGCTGGCGGCCCAGCAGGAGCGGCGGCAGGCGCCTGCCGCGGCGCGGGCGGCCGCCCAAACACTGGCGGATCCCGACGCGGTGGTGGTGATCACCGGCCAGCAGGCGGGACTCTTCGGCGGCCCGCTCTTCACGCTGCTCAAGGCGATCACGGCGATGAAGCTGGCGGCGCGCGTGACGCGCGACTTCGGCGTCACCGCGGTGCCCGTGTTCTGGATCGACGCGGAGGACCACGACTGGGCGGAGGTGAGCGCCTGTACGGTGCTCGGCGCCGATCACGAGCCGCACATCGTGCGGCTCGCCGATCTGCCAGGCGCCGGGCATCTCCCCATCGCCCGCCTGGTGCTTGGCGACGGCATCGCGCCGTCGATTGACGCGCTGGCGGCCGCCCTTCCCGCCACCGAGTTCCGTGACGAGCTGCTCACCACGATCCGCAACGCGTATCGGCCGGGCACCGGCATGGCCGAGGCATTCGGACGCCTGCTCGAGCAGGTGCTCGGGCCGCACGGCCTGGTCGTGTACGACGCCTCCGACCCGGCTGCCAAGCCGCTGGCGCGCGACGTGTTCGTGCGCGAGATTGCCGAGCCGGGCGTGACGGGCCAGCTGGCCGCCGACGCCGGGCACGCGCTCGAGGCGCGCGGGTATCACTCCCAGGTGACGCCCCACGAGGGCGCGGTGTCGCTCTTCTACATCAACGGAGGGCGCGAGGCGATCCGCTACGCGGGCGACCGCGCGACGATTGGCGATCGCGAGGTCCCGCTCTCGGCCCTGGCAGACGAGGCCCGCACGTCACCCGAGCGGTTCAGCCCCAACGTGCTGCTCCGCCCTATCGTGCAGGACGCGATCTTCCCGACCATCTGCTACGTGGCGGGTCCCAACGAGCTGGCGTACCTCGGTCAGCTCCGGGACATCTACGGCCGGTTCGGCGTGCCGATGCCGCTGATGTACCAGCGGGCCACGGCTACGGTGGTCGACTCGGCGTCGATGCGGTTCCTCACGAAGTACGAGCTGCCGCTCGAGGCGCTGCAGCCGCAGGACGAAGCGGCGCTGAACGACCTGCTCGAATCGCAGCTGCCGCCGACGGTGGAACAGTCGCTGCAGGCGGCGGCCGCGGCGCTTGAAGAGCGGATGGCCGCGGTCGCGGAGGCGGTGCCGCAGATCGACCCGACGCTCGACGGGGCGGTCAAGTCGACGCTCGGCAAGCTGCGGCACGACCTGCGGACCCTCCACGGCAAGGTCATCCAGGCCGCGAAGCGTCGGGACGAGACCCTGCGCCGGCAGTTCCAGCGCACGCAGGCGCTGGCGTTCCCGCACGGCCACCCGCAGGAGCGGGAAGTCGGGTTCGTGTGGTTCCTCAACCGGTATGGCCCGGCGGTCGTGGAGCGGCTGGTGGACGAGCTGCCGCTCGAGATGGGCCGGCACTGGGTCATGACGATCTGATGACCAGGCGAGGCGCGCGAGACGGCGGCCCGGCCCGGCGCCGGCCGCGCCGGTGGCCGCGCCTTCGCGGCCGCGCGCTCTGGATGGCCCTCGTCGCCGCGGGCGTGCCGCTCCTGGCTGCCCTGCTCGCGCTCGCCTATTACTACATTCAGTTCTCGAACGTCATCGAATCGCGGCTCCACGGCGAGCGGGACCGGGTCATCCCGCGGGTGTTCGCGCGACCGCTGTCGATTCGCGTTGGCCAGGCCGTCACGCCCGTGGAGCTGGTCGCGCGGCTCAACGACGTGGGCTACGCGGAGCGGCCGCGCGCGGAGGGGCCCGGCGAGTTCGCGGTCGATGGCACGGCCATCGTGTTCGTGCCGCGCGACGGGGCGCATGCAGGCCGGACGGTCCGCATCGCGTATCCCACGCCGCCCCCGCCCGCAAAGGGCCGTGCGCAGGCGCGCCCCATCCAGCCGCCGTCGCGCATCGCGCGCATCGAGGCCGACGGCGCGCCGGTCGACGCGGTGAGCCTCGATCCGCCGATGCTGTCCGGCCTGGTCACGGGGTCGCGCGAGCGCCGGCGCCGCGTGCCCCTCGCGACGATTCCCGAACGCGTGCAGCAGGCCGTGCTCGCCATCGAGGACCGGCGCTTCTACTATCACCCCGGCATCGATCCGATTCGCATCGTCGGCGCCCTCGTCACGAACCTGCGCGGCGAACGCCGGTACCTGGTGGGGGCCAGCACGATCACCCAGCAGCTCGCGCGCAACTTCTTCCTGACCGAGGAGATGATCACCGAGCAGCAGACCGGGCAGCGCTCGTTCCGCCGCAAGCTGCTCGAGCAGTTCATGTCGGTCATCCTGGAGACGAAGGCGACCAAGGACGAGATCCTCGAGCTCTACCTGAACGAGGTGTACCTGGGCCACCGCGGCTCGTTCGCCGTGCACGGCGTGGCCGAGGCGGCGCGCATGTTCTTCGGGAAGGACGTGAGCAATCTGACGCTGGCCGAGGCCGCGCTCATCGCCGGGATCATCCAGTCGCCGTACAACCACTCGCCGTTCCGGAGCCTGGCGCGCGCCGCCGAGCGGCGCGGCGTCGTGCTGCGGGCCATGGCCGACGCCGGCTACCTGGACGCCGAGGCGGCCGAGCGGGCCGCCGCGGAGCCGATCGAGGTGGTGGCGCGGGCCCTCGACAACGAGGCGCCGTACTTCGTGGACTACCTCGGCGAGACGCTGCGGGAGGCGTTCCCCGGCCTGACCCAGCGCGAGGGGCGGCTCGACATCTATACGACGCTCGACCTCAACCTGCAGCGCGCGGCGCAGGATGCGGTGCGCGAGGGGCTGGCGCGCGTCGACCAGGCGCTGTCGCGCCGGCGCCGCCTGGGCGCCCGCCGCGCCCAGGCGGCCCTCGTCGCCGTCGATCCCCGCACCGGCGAGGTCCTGGCGCTCGTCGGCGGCCGCTCCTACAACCAGTCGCAGTTCAACCGCGCGGTCAGCGCCCGGCGCCAGCCGGGTTCGACCTTCAAGCCCTTCGTCTACCTCGCCGCGTTCGAGCGCGCCGCGGAGGAGGGTCGCGCCGACCTGACGCCCGCGACGCTCGTCTGGGACGAACCGACGACGTGGACGTTCGACGCGCAGGAGTGGTCGCCGCGCAACTACGACAACGAGTACGACGGGCGCATCACGCTCCGCCGGGCTCTGGCCCTCTCGCGCAACATCCCGGCGATCAAGGTGGGTGAGCAGGCCGGATTCGACCGCGTCGCCGCGCTCTGGCGCAAGATCGGCGTCGGCGACACGGCGCTGCAGGGCTACCCCTCGATCGCGCTGGGCGTCTTCGAGCTGACGCCGCTCGAAATGGCCGCCGCGTACACGGTCTTCCCCAACGGCGGCGCGCTCCAGTCGCTCGGCGCGATCGCCCGCATCGTGAGCGGCGATCGCGAGATCATCCCGGCAAAGGCCGAGCGGCGGACCATTGCCAGGGCGGCGACGACTTACCTGGTCACCCACATGATGCGGAGCGTGCTCAACGAGGGCACCGGCGCGGGCGCGCGCGCGGCCGGCTTCGCGCTCGACGCGGCGGGCAAGTCGGGAACGACCAACGATCTGCGCGATGCCTGGTTCGTCGGCTTCACGCCGGACCTGCTGGCGGTCGTCTGGGTGGGCTTCGACGACAACGTGCCGCTGGGGCTGAGCGGCACCCAGGCCGCCCTGCCCATCTGGACCGCGTTCATGTCGAACGCCCTCGCCGGCCGCCTCGACCAGCCCTTCGAGCCACCGCCCGGGGTCAGCTTCGTCGAGATCGATCGCGATACCGGACGGCTGGCCGAGCCCGGGTGCCCCCGCGTCACCACCGAGGCGTTCCTCGCCGGCACCGAGCCGCTCGAGATCTGCGAGCTGCACCGGTTCTAGGGCCGGCAGGCCTATAATCGACTCGTGAACCAGGAGGTATTCGCGGCCATCGGCGAGGCCATGAAGCGCGGCGAGGAGGTGGCGCTCGTTACCATCGTCGCCGCCAACGGGTCCACGCCGCAGCGCATCGGCGCGAAGATGCTGGTCTTCGGCGACGGCCGGACGGTGGGCACCATCGGCGGGGGCTGCTACGAGCACGACGCCTTCTGGAAGGCCACGGAAGTGCTCAAGACGCGCAGGCCCGTCACCTGCCGGTACGAGCTGAACGACGACTTCGCGGCCGAGACGGGCCTGGTCTGTGGCGGCCAGATGGAGGTGTTCATCGAGCCGCTCGAGACGGCGCCCGCCCTCTACATCTTCGGTGCGGGTCACGTGGGCTACTTCCTGGCGCGGGCGGCGCACGAAGCGGGATTCCAGGTGCACGTCGTCGACGACCGGGCCAGCTTCGCCAACCGGGAGCGCTTTCCGGACGCGGCCTCGGTCGTGGTCGACGACATTCCCGCGTGGCTCGCTACGGCGACGCTGCCGCCGTCGGCCTATGCCGTCATCGTGACCCGCGGCCACCGCAACGACCTCGATGCGCTCCGGGCGCTGGCCGGCCGCGACCTGCGCTACCTGGGGCTCATCGGCAGCCGCGCCAAGGTGAAGCGCGTGTACGACGCGCTCATCGAAGACGGCGGCGCCACCCCCAATCAGCTCGCCCGCGTCCACGCTCCCATCGGCCTCGACATCGGCGCCGTGACCCCGCAGGAGATCGCCGTCAGCATCCTCGCCGAGCTCATCGCCGTGCGCCGCGGGAAGGCCGACACGCTGGCCGCTGCGTCGCTGCGGTGGATGCCCAGGCTCGATGGCGTCCCTTCGAATCCGTAACGCGACCATCCTCACCATGAACGACGCCCGCGACGTCATCGAGGGCGACGTCGTGGTCGAGGACGGACGCATCGTCGCCGTCGGCAAGGTGCCCGACGCGCCGGCCGCGAAGGTCATCGACGCGCGCGGCGGCTACCTGCTGCCCGGGTTCGTCCAGACCCACGTCCACCTCTGCCAGACGCTCTTCCGCGGCTGGGCCGACGACCGGGCGCTGCTCCCCTGGCTCCGCGATCGCGTCTGGCCCATGGAGGCCGCGCACACGCCGGCGTCGCTGGCCGCCGCGGCGCGGCTGGCGGCCCTCGAGCTGCTTGCCGGGGGCACGACGACGGTGTTGACCATGGAGACGGTGCGCGATACCGACGCGGTGTTCGAGGCCCTCGAGCCCATCGGCCTGCGCGCCATCATCGGCAAGTGCTTGATGGACGCTGACGGCGAGGCGCCGGCGCGCCTTATCGAGACGACGAGCGCCGCCGTCGATGAGAGCCTCGCGCTGGCCGCGCGGTGGCACGGCCGCGCCGGCGGACGGCTCGGCGCCGCCCTCGCCCCCCGGTTCGCGCTGTCGTGCTCGCGCGAGCTCCTCGAGGCCGTGGCGGCACTCTCCAGCGACCGGCGGCTGCTCGTCCACAGCCACGCCTCGGAGAACCGCGATGAGGTGGCCCTCGTGCGGCGCCGCACGGGCCTGGCCAACGTCGCGTATTTCCATGCCGTCGGCCTCGCCTCGCCCCGACTGTGCCTCGCCCACTGCGTCTGGGTCGACGACGCCGAGCAGGCGCTGCTGGCCGAGCACGACGTGAAGGTGCTCCACTGCCCGGGGTCGAACCTCAAGCTGGGCTCCGGCATCGCCCCGGTCGCCGCGCTTCGCGCGCGGGGCGTCGCCGTGTCGCTCGGAGCCGACGGCGCGGCGTGCAACAACCGCCTCGACATGTTC
Source organism: Acidobacteriota bacterium (assembly GCA_040754955.1). Taxonomy (GTDB): domain Bacteria; phylum Acidobacteriota; class Vicinamibacteria; order Vicinamibacterales; family UBA2999; genus JBFMCA01. Next base: position 7,116 of record JBFMCA010000036.1, read on the forward strand.
GAGGAGATGCGGCTCGCCGCGGTCCTGCAGGCGACGACGGCCGGTCCCGGCGCGCTGCCGGCGCGCGAGGTGGTTGCCATGGCCACGCGCGAGGGGGCGCGGGCGCTGGGCCGGCTCGACGACCTCGGCACGATCGAGGTCGGCAAGCGCGCCGATCTCATCGTGATCGACCGCGATCGGCCCCATCACCTGCCGGGCCCCGATCCGTACTCGACCATCGTCTACGCGGCCCGGGCCACCGACGTCCGCACGACCGTCGTCGACGGGCACGTGCTGGTGGACGAGTTCCGCTCCACGCGGCTCGACGCCGCGGCGGTGGCCGACGAGGCCCGGCGCGAGGCGGGGGCGCTGGCCCGGCGGGCCGGGGTCTGAGGGCCGTGGTATACTCTTTAGCAGTCTCGGTGTTCGACTGCTAATGACGGCCCCGGCCTTTCCCGAGCGGACCCGGCGCATTCTCGCGGCCCTCGTGCGCGAGTACATCGAAACCGGCGAACCGGTGTCGTCGGCGGTCCTCTGCCAGCGGGTCGGCCTCCAGATCTCGTCGGCCACCATCCGCAACGTCCTGAGCCAGCTCGAGGCATTCGGCTACGTGTGGCAGCCGCACACCTCTGCGGGTCGCGTGCCGACCGACGTGGGCTACCGCTTCTACGTCGACCAGCTGCTCGAGGGCCGCCGCGCGGCGCGCGACGTCTCGGCCGTCGAGGCGCGGCTGCGCCAGCAGACGAGCGAGGCGGCGGCCTTCGACGACGTCCTGTCAACGGCCTCGCACGTGCTGTCCGAGGTCTCGCGCCACGTCGGCTTCGCAATCGCGCCGGCCAACGCCGCGGCGGTGCTCGACCGGATCGAGTTCGTGCCCATCACGGGCACGCGCGTGCTCGTGGTGCTGGTCGCGCGCGGGAACCAGCTGGCGCAGAAGACCGTCGACATCGGAGAGCCCTGCGGGCCGACCGAGCTGCAGCAGGCCGCCAACTACCTGAACTCGGAGTTCTCCGGGCGGGCGCTGACCGAGGTGCGCGACGGGGTCATGGAGCGGCTGCGCGAGGAGCGCACGCTGTACGACCAGCTCCTGGGCCTCGCGCTGCGCCTGGCGAGCCGATCGCTGCAGGACCTGGAGCGGCCGACCTCCGTGCACATCGACGGTGCGTCGTCCCTGCTCGATCAGGTGCTGAACGCGAGCGGGCTGCCGCTGGCGACGCTCAGGACGCTGCTCCGGATGGTGGAGGAGAAGCAGCGCCTGGTCCGCCTGCTCAACGAGTACATGGAGGGTCCGGGCCTGACCGTGGTGATCGGCGCTGAGCACAGCGATCCCGAATACCGGCCGTTCAGCCTGATCGCCTCGACCTATACGGACGGGAGCGGCACGGGGGCGGTCGGCGTGATCGGGCCGACGCGGATGCGCTACTCCCGGACCATCAGCATGGTCGACGGCGCCGCGCAGGTGCTGACCCGCGTGTTGAAGGACACGAACAACTAGACGCATGAACGACAACGCCAACATCGACCCGGCCGATCAGTCGGCCTCCGATTCGTCCGCCCCGAGCGCCGGGGCGGCCGCCCCGGCCGCCGACGGCGATCGGCAGTCCGCCCTCCAGCGCGAGCGCGACGAGTTGTACGATCGGCTGCTGCGCAAGTCGGCCGAATTCGACAATTTCCGCAAGCGTGTGGACCGCGAGCGGCAGGAGCTGGTGGCCTGGGCGGCCGCCGACGTGCTCGGCGAGCTCGTCGCCATCGTCGACGACTTCGAGCGGGCCCTGCAGGCCGACGCGCCGCCCGAAGCCCAGCCCTATCGAGCCGGCGTGGAGCTGATTCACCGGCAGATGGCCGACCTGCTCAAGAAGCGCGGCGTGACGGCCATCGACGCCCTCGGCGTCGATTTCGACCCGCACGTGCATCAGGCCGTCGCCTACGACGAGACGCCCGGCGCGCGCGAGGGCGAGGTAGTCGCGGTGCTGCGGAAGGGGTACATGCTGGGCGAGCGCCTGCTCCGCCCGGCTATGGTCAGGGTCGCCAAGGCGTCGTGAGCAAGCGCGACTACTACGACGTGCTCGGCGTCTCGCGATCGGCAAGCGAGCAGGACATCAAGAGCGCGTACCGCAAGCTCGCGCTGAAATACCATCCCGACCGCAACCCCGGCGACAAGACCGCCGAGGACCGCTTCAAGGAAGCGGCCGAGGCCTACGCGGTCCTCGCCGACGCGGACAAACGGGCGCGGTACGATCGCTTCGGACACGCGGGCGTGGCGGGCGCCGCCGGGGGCGGTCCGGCCGGCTTCGACCCCACGATCTTCGCCGACTTCCAGGACATCTTCGGCGGCCTGGGCGACATCTTCGGCTTCGGCGACCTGTTCGGCGGCGGCCGTCGCCGCGGGGGGCCGCAGCGCGGAGCCGATCTCCGCTACGACATGGAGATCGACTTCGAGCAGTCGGCCGAGGGCGCGGAGCACACCATCCAGATTCCGCGCCGCGAGCCGTGCGAGACGTGCAAGGGGGCCGGCGCGGCGCCCGGCAGCGCGCCGACCACCTGTCCGCAGTGCCGCGGGACCGGACAGCTGCGCTACCAGCAGGGGTTCTTCACGGTCGCGCGGACGTGCGGCCCGTGCCGCGGCACAGGGCGCGTGATCACCAAGCCGTGCCAGACGTGCCGCGGCGTGGGGACGGTCGAAACGCAGCGCAAGCTCACCGTTCGCATCCCGGCCGGCATCGCGTCCGGCCAGCGCCTGCGCATCCAGGGCGAGGGCGAACCGGGCCTGCACGGCGGCCCGCCCGGGGATCTCTACGTGGTGATCCTGGTCAAGGAGCACCCGCTCTATCGTCGGGACGGCAACGATTTGCACTGCGAGCTGCCCGTCAACTTTCCGACGCTGGCGCTCGGTGGGGAGATTCAGGTCCCGGTGCTCGACGGAGGGACCGAGCCGATCAAGATCCCCGAAGGCACGCAGACCGGCACCACGTTCCGCCTGCGTCAGCGGGGCATGCCGGACGTGGGCGGCCGCGGACGCGGCGACCTGTTCGTGACGGTCAGGGCCGTGACGCCCCGGAAACTCTCGAAGGAACAGAAGCTGATGTTCAAGCGGCTCGCGGAGTCGCTCTCGAAGCAGCAGAACGAGATGCCCGCGCGCGATGAGCGGGGGCTCTTCGGGCGCGTCAAGGACATCCTTGGCTGAGCGCGAGTGGCCGGCCCTCCGGCTCGACGCGGCCGGCATCGAGCCGCGCGATCTGCCGGACCAGGTGGCGGCGGCGCTGGACGATCTCGGCGTCGTGGCCATCCAGGATCTGGCGGAGTGGCCACTGCCCCCCGGCGGGCTCTGGGACCCGACATGTGCACCGGTGCCCGAGCCGCCGCCGGCGCCGCTCGCGTGGCGCGTGTTCTTCGAGTCGTCCACCGAACGCGATCGCGCGCGGGCGGCCCTCGCGGATCGATTCCCCGCGCTCGGCCTGGTCGCCGAGGACGTGCCTGACGACGACTGGGCCGCTCGCTCGCAGCGGGAGCTGACCTCCGTCAGGGCCGGCTGCTTCATCGTGGCGCCGCCATGGGATCAACCGGATTCGGTCCCGCCCGGCACGTGGCTCATCACGATCGAGCCGTCCATGGGCTTCGGGACCGGCCATCACGCGACCACGCGGCTCTGCCTGGAGGCGCTGTCCACTCTCGACGTCTCGGGGCGCGTTGCGCTCGACCTGGGCACGGGCTCCGGCGTGCTGGCCATCGCGGCCGCGCTGGCGGGCGCGCGTGCGGTGACCGCCATCGACGCAGACGCGGACGCCATCGCCGCGGCGCGTCACAGCGCGTCGCTCAATCGGCTGCCGGTCGCGATTGCGTTCCTCGTCGGCGACTTCCGGCGCGGCGCGGTCGAGCCGGCCGACGTGGTGCTGGCCAATCTGACGGGCGGCCTGCTGACGACGGCCGCGCTCGAGGTCCGCCGCCTCGTCGCCGCCGGCGGACGGCTCGTGTTGAGCGGCTTCGATGCGGACGAAGCGCCGCGTGTCAGGCGGGCCTTTGCCGACCTCGCGCTGGAGCGCACGCTCGCCGAGGGCGGCTGGACTGGCCTGGTGCTCAGAGCTTGACTACAATCGGGAGCCAGTTGAAACTGCGCGCCCCTCTGCTGATTACCCTCGTCGTGGCGGTGCTGTCGCTGCTGGCAGTGGCCTCGGTCGTCGGCTATCAGCGCGAGGCGGCGGCGGCCCGGACCGCGGCCCGCGAGCAGATCGCCACGGTGGCGCAGTTCAAGGCGGCGCTGCTTGCCAACTGGCACCGCGAGCGCCTCGACGACGCCGTCGGTATCGGGCAGGACGAGCTGTTCGTGCGCGCCGTGCGGCGGTACCTGGCATCCGGGGATCGCGTCGCCCTCGACGAAGCCAGGGCCTCCATCAGCCCCTCGGTGCGCGAGGGCAAGTACCACGCGCTGGTGGTCGTCGAACCCGGCGGCCGCGTCGTGCTGACCGTAGGGGCGGTCTCGCCGCTCGCGCCCAACGCCGTCGAGCACGTCGCCGAGGTGATGCGCACCCGCCGGCCGTACCTGGCGCCGGTGATCGTCGAGAACGACGAGCCCATCAGCCTCGACCTCTATGCGCCCATCATCGAATCGGCCGCCCGCGACGCGGCAGCCGTGCTCGTCATGCGCATCAACCCCAACGACTTCCTGGTCCCGCTCGCCCGGCTCTGGCCGACGGCCTCCCCGTCGGCCGCGACGCTGCTGGTCGAGCGGAGCGATCGGGAGGTGGTGTTTGCGCTGCCGCCGCGACAGCGCGTCAATTCCGCGCCGGTGCCCATCGACTCCGGCATGCCGGCCGCGATGGCGGCGCGGGGCCTCGAGACGTTCTTCGACGGCGTCGACTGGCGTGGTGTCCCGACGCTGGCGGCCATCCAGCAGGTACCCGGCACCCGGTGGGGCCTTGTGGCGAAGATCGACGCCAGCGAGGTCGATGCGCCGCTGCGCTCGCGCGCGGCGCTGCTGGGGGTCTCGGTGGCCGCGCTGTTCGTGGCCGCAGTGGCGGCGGTGTTGTGGCTCGTCGGGCGGGACCAGAACGCGCTATACCGGCGGATGTTCGAGGAGGCCGAGGCACGACAGGAGGCCGCGCGACAGGCCCTGCGACTGAACCAGCTGCTCGAGATGCGAAGCCGCATCAGTCAGGCGATTCTGCAGGTCCACAACCGCGCCGCGTTGTTCGAGCAGGCCTGCCATGCCGCGGTCGAGAGCGGCGGGTTCACGCTGGCGCTCGTCCTCGACATGGACTACCAGGCCCGCGAGCTGGTCCTGACGGCCTGGCAGGGCGCCAAGCCGCCCGGCTTGGACGTCGGGCAGCGCTTTGCCACCGACGGCGCGTCTGGCGAGGGGCCGACGGCCCGCGCGCTCCAGTCGGGCACCGTGCACCTGGCCAACGATGTCGAGGAGTTCGCGGCGCCCCTGCGCGCGATGGCGCGCGCCATCGGCCTCACGGCGGTGGCGGCGGTGCCCGTGCCGGAAGGCGACGTCGTCACCGCGGTCTTCAATGTGTACTCGTCGCGGCCGGAGTTCTTCGACAGCCGGACGGCCCGCGTCCTGGCCGAGATCGGCGCCGATCTCGGGTTCGCGCTGCAAGGCATCGAGGCCGAGCAGCGGCTGCGCGACGCCGAAGCCCGCTTCCGCGCCCTCTTCGAAGCGGCGCCGTTTGCCGCCTGGGCCGTCGACCAGCGGACGGGCCGCATCCTGGCCGCCAACGGCACCGCGTCGCGCCAGTACGGCTACTCGCTCGAGGAGTTCCTGGCGCTGCCGGCCTCCGCCATCTTCGGGCCCGAAGATCTGCAGCAGACCGTCGGGCTGGGCTCGACCTCCTCGCTGCCGCTCGCGACCCGGCACCGGCGCAAGGACGGCACGCTCATCGACGTCGAGTTGTTCTGCCGGACCATCGACGTGGATGGCCGCTCGGCCTGGGTGGTGGCGGCCGCCGACGTGACCGAGCGCAAGCAGCTCGAAGAGCAGTTCCGGCAGGCACACCGCATGGAGGCCGTCGGACGGCTGGCCGGCGGCATCGCGCACGACTTCAACAACCTGCTCACCGCCATCACGGGCTTCGCGACGCTCACGCTCAACGACATGCCCGAGTCCGACACGCACCGGAAGCACATCGACCAGATTCGCCGGGCCGCCGAACGCGCGGCGTCGCTGACGCGCCAGCTCCTGGCGTTCAGCCGCCGCCAGGTCCTCCAGCTCCAACCGGTCGATCTGCGCACCTCCATCACGGACATGGGCCGCATGCTGCAGCGCCTCATCGGCGAGGACATCCGTCTGGAACTCCGGCTCGCCGACGCCACGACCGTGGTCGAGACGGACCCGTCACAGATGGAGCTGGTGCTGCTCAACCTGGCGGTGAACGCGCGGGATGCGATGCCGCGCGGCGGCACGCTGACGATCTCGACCGCACGGGTCCGCGTGGAAGGCGCCTCCGGCGGCGCTACGCGGCACGGCCTCCCGGCGCGGCCGGGCGACTACGTCGTTCTCTCGGTGCGGGACACGGGCGTCGGCATGCCCCCGTACGTCGTGGAGCGGATTTTCGAGCCCTTCTTCACCACGAAGCCCACCGGCCAGGGCACGGGCCTCGGGCTGTCCACTGTCCACGGCATCGTGATGCAGTCGGGGGGCCACATCAGCGTGGCCAGCGCGCCGGGCGAGGGCACCACGTTCGACATCTACCTGCCCGCCGCGGACGCGCCCACGCAGGCGCCCGCCGCCCCGCCGCCGGTCGAGGCCGGCGCGGGCCACGAGACCGTCCTGCTGGTCGAGGATGACAGCGGCGTCCGCGAACTGGCGCGCGATGTTCTCGAGCGGGGCGGGTACCGCGTGATCGAGGCGCCGGACGCCCAGGCGGCCATCGAGCAGCATGCCTCGTCCAGCCGGCACATCGACCTGCTCCTCTCCGACATCGTCATGCCCGGCATGAACGGCATCGACCTGGCGCAGCAGCTCGAGGCACTGCAGCCCGACCTCCGGGTGCTGCTGATGAGCGGCTACCCCGACGACGCGCTGGAGCGACACGGGCTGACAGCCCGCCCGGTGCACTTCCTGCAGAAGCCGTTCACCCCGGGCGTGCTGCTAGCCCGGGTGCGCGGCGTCCTGGACAGCGCGAGCAGCCAGCCGGGCTGACGCCCTCACGTCACCGGCCGCTGCTGGCCCTTGGCGCGGCGCTCGTTCCACGCGTCCACCAGCCGCCGGAGCTCGGCAATCGGCTGCGGGCTGTCGTCCACCTGCAGCCGCATCACGACGTCGTTGTTCAGCCAGACGCCCTGCCCCTTGCCGACGATGAGGATGGCGGCCGACTGCATGCCGCGCGTGTCCCCGCCGGCGGCCTGCCCCGCTTCGAGGGCGGCTGTGAGACGCGCCGACAGGTGCCCCGTCGTCGTCTCGAACGCGCGGATCATCTCCGTGACCACGGCCTCGCCGGCGAGGATGTTGCCCTGCGCCGTGGCGTACTTCCCCTGGCGATGACCGGCCCAGGGTGTCGCCTTGGGGCCTGTGTAGACGGCCGTCCGGCCAGACGCGTCGATGACCGCGAACTGGCGGCCCTGCTTGGTCCAGCGCTCGGGCTGCGGATCGGGATCGCTCTCCCAGATCGCCTTGACGATCGCCTCCGGACTGAGGCCGGCCCGCAGCAGCTCGATCGCCCGGGGGCCGTAGCTCACGTCCACGATCGCCTGAGTGGCCGCGGCCCCGACGCCGGCCTCGGCCCACAAGACGCCGTTGCCGACCGAGAACACCCGCGATTGCACCGCGCCGCCAACCTCGCCCGTCGCCGGGTCGTACCCGAGGATCGAGAATGTCGCGACCGGGTCGGGCAGGGTCGGCGGCGCTGAGCGGGCCGACCCAGATGCCACAGCGCACGCCAGCGCCAGCGCCGCCGCCGTCAGGACCTTGGTCATGTCACTCCTCCATGTGGCCGGCGCGCCGGCCTCACCATTCGCCGCTCGTGGCCAGCCAGGCGCTCAACGCGATGACGGGCATCGCGTCGGCCCGCAGCGTGCGGCGGCCCAGCTGCACGAGCGTGACCCCCGTCTCCGCGAAGCGCGCCAGCTCTCCCGCGGCCCACCCGCCTTCGGGTCCGATCAGCAGCTCCAGACCGTCCGGCGCCTTCACCTGACGGAGCGCACAGGCCTCGGGGACGGCGGCGGGCTCGACGAGCGCGATTCGCGCGCCGCGCGCCGGGAGCCCGCAGAACGCGTCGACCGCACAGGCCGGGTCGATTGTCGGCACCACGGCGCGGCCGCACTGCTTGGCCGACGCCACGGCAATACGCTGCCAGCGCGCGGCTCGCGCCGGGCGCGCGAGCGCCGCCAGCGGCACCTCCGACCGCGCGGTGACGAGCGGCACGAGACGGCTCGCGCCGAGCATCGTGGCGTCCCGCACCGCCGCGTCGAAGCCATCACCCTTCAGCACGGCGAGCGCCAACGTGACGGGGCGGCTCAGTTCGGGGGCCGGCGACGCCGCCCGCAGGCGGCCGAGCGTCGCGCCTCGCTTGTCCGCGCGGAGCACCTCCGCGTCCCATTCTCCGCCGCGGCCATCGAAGACGCGCACGCGGGCGCCGGGCCCGAGACGAAGCACGCGCGTGAGATGCGCGGCCTCGTCGGGCGGCAGATCGATCTCCGCGGCGGCCGCGTCGAGCGCGGGCGCGAAAAAGCGCGGCGGCATCGAGCGAGTATACTCATCGCCAGATGTTCTTTCGTGGGCAGATGGTCGGGAAGTACCGCATCCTGTCTCCGCTCGGCAGCGGCGGCTTCGGCACCGTCTACCTCGCCGAGGACACGTGGATCGACAAGAAGGTCGCCATCAAGGTCCCGCACCGCCAGAACCTGGACTTCAGCGATCTGCTCCGCGAGCCGCGCCTGCTGGCCACGCTCAGCCATCCGAACATCGTGACGGTCCTCACGGCGGAGAAGCAGGACGTCTTCTTCATTGTCATGGAGTACGTTCCCGGCGAGACGCTCGAGGCCATCATCGAGCGCGAGGGCGCGCTCGACCTGGCGAAGGCGCTCGACTACACCTGTCAGATCTGCAACGCGGTGGATCACGCGCACCGCCAGGGCGTCATTCACCGCGACCTGCGGCCGGGCAACGTCCTCGTCACCGAGCACGGACTGGTGAAGGTGGCCGACTTCGGCACGTCACGCTTCCTCGAGATCGCGGCGCACGGGACGACGGTGATCGGCAGCCCGCCCTACATGGCGCCGGAGCAGTTCCAGGGAAAGGCGGTCTTCGCCTCGGACATCTACTCCCTTGGCATCTCGATGTACCAGATGCTCACCGGCACGCTGCCGTACGACTCGCCCGCGCCGGCCGATCTCGATCGCCTGATGCGCGGCGACCTGACGACCGCGCCCCGGCTGCGCAACCCGAAGATCCCCAAGGTCATCAGCGACATCGTCGTGCGTGCGATGGCGCCGGATCTCGCTGCCCGCTACCAGCGGGCCGGCGACCTTCTGGACGCCGTGCTGGCCGCCCGGCCCGCGGCCCCAGCCAGGCGGCCCTGGCGGCCCGCGGCCGCCGCGGCGCCCGGCCGCGAGGACGTGCAGGACATCCACGCCCGGCTCAAGGCCCGCGAGCTGCCGCAGGCGCGCTTCTGTTGGAAGTGCCGCAAGCCCCTCCACGCGCGCACGGACCTCTGCCCCTTCTGCGGGGAACCGCAATAGGGGCGCGGTATCATGAGGGCGGGGCGCCGGGCTGTCGGCGTCAGGGTCTGGGGTCTGGGCTCTGGGGTCTGGGTTTTGGGCTCTGGGCTTTGGGGAGTTCTCATGGCGTTCAGCGGGACCGGCACCATCTGGATGAACGGACGGTTCGTGGAGTGGAAGGACGCCACGATCCACATCGCGACGCATGCGCTCCACTATGGGACCGGCGTGTTCGAGGGCATTCGGGCCTACGACGTGAAGGGGCGCGGGACCTCGATCTTCCGGCTGCACGAGCACATGCGGCGTCTCTGGGATTCGTGCCGCGTCTACCGGATGCTGCCGGACCACTCGCTCGACCAGCTCACCGCGGCGGTGGTCGACACGGTCCGGGCGAACGGCTTTCGCGCCTGCTACATCCGACCGCTGGTGTACCGGGGCTACTCGCAGCTCGGCGTCAACCCCCTCCCCAGCCCGGTGGAATCGGCCATCATCGTGTGGGAATGGGAGGCGTATCTCGGCGCGGACGCCGTGGAGAAGGGCGTGGACGTCGGCGTCAGCTCGTGGACGCGGATGGCGCCTAACACGTTCCCGGCCCTCGCCAAGGCCACGGCCAACTACGCCAACTCGGGCCTCATCAAGATGCAGGCCTCGATGGACGGCTACGCCGAGGGCATCGCCCTCGACGAGTCGGGCATGATCAGCGAGGGGAGCGGCCAGAATCTCTTCCTGGTGCGCGACGGCGTGATTTACACGCCGACGATGGCCTCGTCCATCCTGGAGGGCATCACGCGCAGCACGGTGCTGCAGATTGCGGCCGATCTGGGCTACGAGGTCCGGGAGCGGGTGCTGCCGCGCGAGTTCCTGTACCTCGCGGACGAGGCCTTCTTCTGCGGCACGGCGGTGGAAGTGACGCCCATCCGGTCGGTTGATCGCATCCCGGTCGGCGCCGGCGAGGTCGGCCCCATCACGCGGGCCATCCAGCAGCGCTTCTTCGCCATCCTCCGGGGCGAGGCGCCCGACGCGCACGGCTGGCTGACGCCCGTGACAACGCCCGTGGGAGCGCGGTGAAACCATGCACGTCAACGACCTGCTGAAGGCCGCCGTCGAGCGCGGGGCTTCGGACCTTCACCTGAAGGTCGGCAGCTACCCGATGGCCCGCATCCACGGGCACCTCCGGTCGGTCTCGGAGGAGCAGCGCCTCGATCACGAGGATCTGGTGGAGATGGCGGCGGCCATCATGTCCACGGCGCAGCGCCAGAAGTTCAAGGACGCTCAGGAAGTGGACCTGGCCTACAGCGTGCCGGGGCTCGGCCGGTTCCGCTGCAACGTCTTCCAGCAGCGCGGCACCATCGGCATCGTCCTGCGCGTCATTCCCGTGACGATCAAGACCGTGGACGAGCTCGGCCTGCCGCCGGTCCTCAAGAGGGTGGCCGCCGAGGAGCGCGGCCTGGTGCTCGTGACCGGCACGACGGGCAGCGGCAAGAGCACGACGCTCGCCGCGATGATCGACTACATCAACCAGACACGCTCGAGCCACATCATCACGATTGAGGACCCCATCGAGTACCTGCACCGGGACTCGATCTCGATCATCAACCAGCGGGAGATCGGCGTCGACACGCGGTCGTTTGCCTACGCGCTCCGGAGCGCGCTCCGCCAGGACCCGGACGTGATTCTCGTCGGCGAAATGCGCGACATGGAGACGATCGAGACGGCGCTGCACGCCGCGGAGACCGGGCACCTGGTGTTCTCCACGCTGCACACGCTGGACGCGACGGAGACGATCAACCGCATCATCTCGGTGTTCCCGCCGCACCAGCAGAAACAGATTCGGCTGCAGCTCGCAGCGGTCCTGAAGGCCGCCGTCGCCCAGCGCCTGCTGCCGACGGTCGACGGCGCGGGCCGCGTGCCGGCTGTCGAGGTGCTCATCGGCACCGCCTTCATCAAGGACTGCATCGTCGACAAGGACAAGACGCACCTCATCCAGGGCGCGATTGCCCAAGGGACATCGCAGTACGGCATGCAGACGTTCGACCAGTCGATTTTCAGCCTGTACTCGTCGGGGAAGGTCAGCTACGAAGAGGCGCTGCGCTGGGCCACCAACGTCGACGAGTTCAAGCTCCGGGTGCAGGGCATCTCGACCACGGCCGACATGGCGCGCGACCAGATGGCCAACACCGTGCTCGGCGGCCAGACGCCGGCCGGCGGCGGCGCGCCCGAGATCAGCCGCTTCGGCAGGTAGCCTCGCCCCGGAGCGCTGGCGGTCCCGCCGCATGGACGCGTACACGACTGCGCTCGCGCTCCTCGCCCGCCGCGAGCTGTCGGCCCGGCAGCTCCGCGACCGCCTGGCCCGCCGCCGGTTCGATCCCGCCGACATCGACGACGCCGTGGATCGCCTGACGCGCGAAGGCACGCTCGACGACCGGCGCGTGGCCCGGGCCGTGGCGCGTCTCGAAGGCGCCATCCGAGGACGCGGCCGGCGCCGCGTCCTGCGCAAGCTGCAGCAGGCCGGCGTCTCCGAGGCCGTCGCCCGCGACGCCGTGCAGGCGCTCTATGACGAGGAAGACGAAGGCGCGATCCTCGACAAGGCCATCGAGCGCCGACTCGGCGGCGGACCGCCCCCGCGCGACCCGCGGGCGATGGCGCGGCTCGTGCGGGCGCTCACGGCCCAGGGGTTTGCGCCCGGTGACATTCTCGGACGCCTGCGCCGGCGGCGGGCCGGGCTGCCTGATGAGTAGAATGGAAGGATGCACCCTAACGAGATCCGCTCGTCCTTTCTGACGTACTTCGAGCGGAACGGGCACCGCGTGGTGCCCAGCGCGCCCCTGGTGCCGGCCGACGATCCGACCCTGCTCTTCACCAACGCGGGGATGAACCAGTTCAAGGACGTCTTCCTCGGCCGCGAGCGGCGCGACTACACCCGCGCCGCGACGGCGCAGAAGTGCATGCGGGTCAGCGGCAAGCACAACGACCTCGACACGGTTGGCCCGTCGCTCCGGCATCACACGTTCTTCGAGATGCTCGGCAACTTCTCGTTCGGAGACTACTTCAAGCAGGACGCCATCGAGCTGGCCTGGCGCCTGCTGACCGTGGAGTGGGGGCTCGACCCCGCCCGGCTCTACGTGACCGTCTTCCGCGGCGAGCAGGGCATCGCACGCGACGAGGAAGCCTACGCGCGCTGGACCGACTTCGTGCCCGCGGACCACATCGGCGAGCTGGGGCTCGCCGACAACTTCTGGGCCATGGGCGAGACCGGCCCCTGCGGGCGCTGCTCCGAGATCTACTACGATCGCGGGCCGGCGCTCCCGGGCACGGGCGACTTCGTCCGCGACGTCGAGTCGGGCAGCGAGCGCTTCGTCGAGATCTGGAACAACGTCTTCATGGAATTCGAGCGCGGCGGGGACGGAACCCTGGCGAGCCTGCCCGCCCCCTCCATCGATACCGGCATGGGCCTCGAGCGCATCTCGGCCGTCATGCAGGGGACGCTGTCGAACTACGACACGCCCCTCTTCACGCCCGTCCTCGACGCGCTCGGGAGGCTGACGGGCACGACGCATCGGGGCACGATGGCGCCGGCGGACGTGTCGATGCGCGTCGTCGCCGATCACATCCGCGCGATGACCTTCCTCATCGCCGACGGCGTCGTGCCGTCCAACGAGTGGCGCGGCTACGTGCTCAGGAAGATCATGCGCCGCGCCATGCGCCACGGCCGCAAACTCGGCCTCGAGCGTCCCTTTCTGCATGCGCTGGTGGACGTGCTCGTCCGCGACATGGGAGCGGCCTATCCCGAACTCCAGGCCGGCCGAGACGCGATCGTCCAGATCATCAAGGGCGAGGAAGAGCGCTTCAATGCGGTGCTGACCGACGGGCTGCCGAAGCTCGAAGACGTCCTCGAGCGGGCCGCCCGCGGCGATCGGATCGTGCCCGGCGACGAGGCCTTCCGCCTCTACGACACCTGGGGCCTCCCGCGGGACTTCATCGAGGACCTTGCCACCGCCCAGGGCCTGCGATTCGATGCCGAGGGCTTCGAGCGCGCCCTGGCCGGCCAGCGCGAGAAGGCCCGCGCCCGCAGCGCGTTCGGCGGATCGGAGGCCGCCACGTGGCGCGTGCGGCCGGAGACCGAGCGGCAGCCGGACCAATTCTGCGGATACGACACCACCCGCGTCGCGACGCAGATCGTCGAGCTCGTGCGGGCGTCCGGCGCGGAGTACGCGGCGGTCGACGCCCTCGAGGCCGGCGAGTCGGGCTTCGCCGCGTTCGCCGAGTCGCCGTTCTACATCGAGGCCGGAGGCCAGGTCTCCGACACCGGCCGGCTGGAAGGGCCCGATGTCGAGGCGGTGGTGTCGGGCGTCGTGCGGCCGCGCGGCCTGCCGCGGATGCATGCCGTGACGGTGTCACGCGGCACGCTGCGCTACCGCGATCTCGTGCAGGTCGAGGTGGATGGGCCGCGACGCGATGCGACCCGCCGCAACCACACGGCCACGCACCTCCTCCATGCCGCCCTCCGCCGCGTACTCGGCAGCCACGTCAAGCAGGCCGGCTCGCTCGTCGCGCCGGATCGTCTTCGCTTCGACTTCGTGCATCCCAAGGCCGTGTCCCGAGACGAGCAGCGGCACATCGAGCGCCTCGTCAACGAGGAGATTCTCCGGAACTGGCCGGTCCACACGGCCGTGCGCGACACGCAGGAAGCCATCGCCGCCGGCGCCGTGGCGCTCTTCGGCGAGAAGTACGGCGACCGGGTACGGGTCGTGTCGATCGGCGACGGATCGGTCAGCACCGAGCTGTGCGGCGGCACGCACGTGGCCGCCACCGGGGATATCGGCGTCTTCCTGATCACCGAGGAGTCCGGCGTGGCCGCCGGCGTGCGACGCCTCGAGGCCGTCACCGGCCTTGCCGCCGTCGAGCTTGCCCGGGCCGCGCTCGACGAGCGCCGGGACGGGCTCGCCGAACTGAATGCCCGGCCGGGCGAGCTCGTGGACCGTCTCCGGGCGGTCCAGGCTGAGCTGTCCCGCGCTCACAAGGACCTCCAACAGCTCAAGACGCGACTGGCCCTGGGGGGCGGCGGCGGGGGCGCGGACGAGGGCCAGGTCACCATCGGCACCGCGACGCTCGTCGCACGGCAGGTCGACGATGTCGACAAGGAGGCGCTGCGGTCGCTCGCCGACGCGCTCAAGTCGCGACTGGCGAGCGGCGTCGTGATCCTGGCCGCGCCGCTGCCCGACGGCAAGGTGGCGATGGTAGCCGCCGTCACCCCGGACCTGGCCAGGAAGGCCCCAGCCGGCCAGCTCGTCAAGAGGTTGGCCCCCCTCGTCGGCGGCGGCGGCGGCGGGCGGGCGGACTTCGCCGAAGCGGGCGGTCGGGATCCGGGTCGCATTCCGGAGATGCTCCAGGAGGCCCGAAAGCTCGTCGAAGCGCTCCTGTCGGCCTGATGGCGCGCCCGGCCGCGGCCGATAGGTGATCGGGAGGACCCGGGTACAGAGCTGCCCGGGGTGACACGCCTGGCGAGCGCCGAGACCGGCGAGACGCCCCGAATGGCGCGTCACCACGGGCTGCTAGGGCCGACAGGGCGTGCCGCGCTACACTGTCGCCCGGCCCCAGGATCGATCCCGGACCCGACAAGACCGTGCGACTCTACTGCCCCTTGCTCGCCATCCTCGCCTTGGCGTCGCCTGCCGACGCCCAGATCTACAGCTGGCGTGACGCAGCCGGGGCACTGGTGCTGTCGAACACCCCCCCGGCAGGCCTTTCGAACGTGCAGGCGCACGCCATATCGAGCGCGCGCACCGCGCTTCCCGGACGCATCGGACCCACGCCCTACGACGAGCTCATCCATACCCATGCCCTCGCGCAGGGCGTCTCTCCGGATCTCGTCAAGGCGGTCATTCAGGTCGAGTCCGCTTTCAACCCGCGGGCGGTCTCGGCCAAGGGGGCCAAGGGGCTCATGCAGCTGATGCCGGCCACCGCGCGGGAGCTGGGTGTGGCGGACCCCTTTCAGCCGGAACAGAACATCCGCGGCGGCATCGCCTACCTCCGGCAGCTCCTGGATCGGTACGATCAGGACGTGCCCCTGGCGCTGGCGGCCTACAACGCCGGGCCGGGCGCGGTCGAGCGATATGGCACCATTCCGCCCTTCCGCGAGACGCGGAGCTACGTGCAGAAGGTGACCACGGCGGCCCCGGCCGCGCCGCCCGGGACGATCTTCAAGTGGATGGAGATTGTGGACGGCCGGCCCGTGCCCCGCTACTCGAACACACCCCCGGCCGGGATCGCCTACGAGATTGTCGGGCGGCGCTAACCTTTGATATAGTTGATGTTTTGGGAACGTCCTGAGCGGGGAGATCTGTACACGTGGCTAAGAAGAGCAAGTCGGCACTCAAGGCGCACCGGCAGAACGTCAAGCGGCGGCAGCACAACCGGGAGCTGCGCGCGAAGCTGCGCACCGGCCTCAAAGCCGTCCGCAAGCTGCTGGATGCCAACGACGTCGACGGCGCGCGTCAGCAGCTGTCGGCGGCCCAGTCGCTGGTCGACCGCATGGCGGCCAAGGGCATCATCCACCGCAACACGGCCGCCCGGCACAAGTCGCGGATCGTCGCCAGACTTTCCAAGTAGACGCGTCACCGGCGTCCACGTGGGTGCTTTCACGGGGTTCGCGCACCGGCGAACCATGTGAAGGAACCTCCCTGATCAGCGGAGCCTCGTGGAGCCGCCTTCCTTCCAGCAGAGTTCCACGACGAGTCGCTCGAGCAGGTACCGGGGCTCCCCGGCGGAGCTCTTGAGCGCCAGGTCGGTGCGGAACACCAGGTCCAGCGCGGGGCGGACGCGCGTATCCGGCCGCAGGCGGCCGGCGGCGGCGCGCACCTGCCCGAGAATCATCGGGGGCGGGATGCCCGCGTCGAGCTGCGCGGCGACCTCACGGAGCGCATCCGGCGCCCGGCCATCCCAGATGGCCCTGCCCAGCGCGAAGTCCTCGCCCGGTTCCTGCAGTGGCAGCACCAGGTCGTCCACGTGCCGCACCGTAATGGCCGACGCGCCGGCGGCGTACAGCACGAGCTTTTCGACTTCGGCGCGCAGGCGCCCGAGCGCCAGCCCCGTCGCATCCAGCAGCCGCTGGATGGCGGCCGGCTCGATGCTGAGCTCGTCCTTCTCCAGCCGCCGCCGGATCCACGCGGCGGCCTCGGCCGCCGTCTCCAGCGTCCCGCAGTCGACCACGGCCGCGTGGCGGCGCAGCAGCTTCACCAGCCGGCGGTTGGCGTCGAGCGGCCCGGCGTCGAACACGACGGTCGTCATCGCCTCTGGCGCCGCGACGTAGGCCTCCAGCTCGTCGACCGGCGCCGCCGCCCGTCGGCGCTTGCCCGATGTCACGTCGGGGAGCACCTCCTGCCCTTCATCACGCCCGCGTTTTGGCGACAGCAGGCGATCGGCGTCGTGCACGATGAGCACACGCCGCGGAGCCATCATGGGCAGCGTTCTCGCGGCCGCCAGGAGCGCGCCGATCATCTGGTCGCGCGCGCCGGCCGTCGTCGCTTCGTTCGCGTGGAAGCTCTCGACGTTGAAGGCGTGCAGCCCCTCGTCCACGAGCTGGCCGAACTCGAGCGCGAGGTCGTGCCGCGCCTGCGGATCGTCGCCCTCCAGCAGGTAGAGCGGCCCGGTCTCCCCCGCCGCAATCTGGCGACGGGCTTCGGCGGGGGTCATCAGAAGGCTTCGAGGATGGCGCTGACGACGCTCCGGGCGAAATCGGTCGACAGCCGGTCGATGGCCGCCCGCTCCTGGTCGAGGAAGGCGCCGGGATCGAGGCCGATGCTCGTCCGGCTGGCAAGCTCGTACTCGTCACTGAAGGAAAGCGATGGGTTCTCCCAGAGGGGCTTCTGCTGCCGGACGTCGATGAACTGGACGCCGACCACCACGGTGAACCGGTACCGCGTCGCGAGCTGGGCGTCGGTGAAGCCGACGGGCGTCGCGCTCATCGACGCAATCTGCCCGCGCACGAGGCCGTCGGCGCCCGGCTCGGTCGGGATGATCTTGTACTGCCCGCGCCCCTGGAACTCCACCCGCACCTTCTCGGTGAACACCTGCTCCACCGTCACGTAGGGGGTGGTATTGCCGAACATCGGAATGCCGATCGTCTGTATGTAGGACGGCAGAAACGAACCGCGCCCCGCCAGTGCATACCCGCACCCCGCCGCCGACACCCCCGCCGCCAGGGCCGGCAGCGCCAGAAGAGCCCGCCGCCGCGTGAATCGCACGGCCGTCATCCTGCTTTCGTCATTCGCCATTCGCCATTCGCCATTCGTCATTCGCCAGGCCCCCGCCTCACCCCACCACCACCGACACGAGCCGGCCGCGCGCCACGACCACCTTCCGGATCGTTTTCCCGGCGGTGTGGGCCTGCACGGCCGGGTCGGCCAGCGCCAGCGCCTGCAGCTCCTCGTCGGAGGCGTCGGGCGACGCCGAGACGCGTCCCCTGAGTTTCCCGTTCACCTGGATGGGAATCACGACTTCCTCGGCGCGCGCGGCCTCGGCGTCGAAGCGGGGCCACGCGGCCTCGGCGAGGGTGCCGGCATGGCCGTAGCGCTCCCAGATCTCCTCGGCCGTGTGCGGCGCGAAGGGCGACAGCATCACGACGAGCGCCTCGACGGCCTCGCGGGCGACGGCCGCCGCGGCGGGCGACGGCGATGTCCGCCGGGCGTCGGTGAAGGCGTACAGCTCGTTGACCAGCTCCATCATCGCCGACACGGCAGTGTTGAACTGCTTCCGCTGGTCCACGTCCGCCGTCACGCGACGGATCGTGTCGTGCGTCTTGCGCCGCAGGGCCCGCTCGCCGGCGTCGAGCGCCTCCGGATTGAGGGGCGCTGCGGAGGCGGCCGCCGCGCGCCAGTGGTCCGCGATGCGCCACACTCGCGCGAGGAAGCGAAAGCTTCCCTCCAGCCCGGCGTCGGTCCACTCGATTTCCTTCTCCGGCGGCGCAACGAACATGACGTAGAGCCTGAGCGCGTCGGCGCCGAACTTCCCGATCATCGTGTCGGGATCGACGACGTTGCCCTTCGACTTCGACATCACCGCGCCGTCCTTGAGCACCATGCCCTGGGTGAGCAGGTGCGTGAACGGCTCCTTGTGGTTGACGAGACCGAGCTCGTAGAACACGCGCGAGAAGAACCGCGAGTAGATCAGGTGGAGGATGGCGTGCTCGACGCCGCCGCTGTAGAAGTCGACGGGGCACCAGTAGGCGGCCTTCGCCACGTCGAACGGCGCCCGGTCGTTTTTCGGATCCGCGAACCGGTAGAAATACCACGACGAGTCCACGAAGGTGTCCATCGTGTCCGTCTCGCGGCGGGCCGGCCGGCCGCACCGCGGGCAGGTCGTGTTCACGAACTCCGGCACCTGCGCGAGCGGCGAGTCGCCTCGGCCGCTGAAATGCGCCGTCCGGGGCAGCGCCACGGGGAGCTGGTCGTCGGGGACCGGAACGAGCCCATCCGTTTCGCAGTGCACCATCGGAATCGGCGTGCCCCAGTACCGCTGGCGCGAGATGCCCCAGTCCTTCAGCCGATACTGCACCGTGCCTTCGCCGATACCTCGGGCGGCCGCATCGGCCGTCATCCGGCGCCTGGCGGCCTCGGAGGTCAGCCCGTCGTACGGTCCCGAGTGGACGAGCACGCCGTCGCTCGACATGGCGCCGGCCATCTCCGCCGGCGACGGGATCTCGCCGTCGGCGGGCCGGACCACGACGGTGATGGGCAGGCCGTACTTGGTGGCAAACTCGTGATCCCGCTCGTCGTGGGCCGGCACCCCCATGACGGCTCCGGTGCCGTACTCGCCGAGCACGAAGTTGGCAACCCAGATGGGCACGGGCTGGCCGGTGAACGGATTGATGGCGCGCCGGCCCGTGTCGAACCCCTCCTTGCCGCTCATTCGCGCCTCGCGGTCCTGGGTGCGAAACGCCCCGGCGCGCGCGCGGAACGCCGCGGGGTCGGCATCCTCCGCCGCAAACGACTCGACCAGCGGGTGCTCGGGGGCCAGCATCACGAACGTCGCGCCGTAGATGGTGTCGATGCGCGTGGTGAACACCTCGACTGTCTGATCGCCTCTGTCGAGCGCAAACCGGACTCGCGCGCCCTCGGAGCGCCCGATCCAGTTTCGCTGCATGGTCAGCACCTTCTCGGGCCACTCGGTGAGGCCGTCGATGCCCTCGAGCAGATCGTCCGCAAACGCCGTGATGCGGAAGAACCACTGCTCGAGGTCCTTCTGGGTGACGGGCGTCCCGCACCGCCAGCAGCCGCCTTCGACGACCTGCTCGTTGGCAAGCACGGTCTGGCAGCTCGGGCACCAGTTGACGGTCGATCGGCGCCGGTAGGCCAGGCCGCGCTCGAACATTCGGATGAACAGCCACTGGTTCCAGCGGTAGTACTCGGGCAGGCAGGTGGCCAGCTCACGCTCCCACGCATAGCTGATGCCGAGGCGCTGCAGCTGCCCCTTCATGTGCGCGATGTTGTCCAGCGTCGAGCGCTCCGGGTGGATGCCGTGCTTGATGGCGGCGTTCTCGGCCGGCAGGCCGAAGGCATCCCAGCCGAACGGGTGCAGCACGTTGTACCCGCTGAGCCGCTTGAAACGCGCGACGATGTCGCCAATGATGTAGTTGCGGACGTGGCCGACGTGCGCGTGACCCGAGGGGTACGCGAACATCTCCAGGCAGTAGAACTTGGGGCGCGCGGGATCTTCCGTCACCTCGAAGGCGCGGCTGTCGGCCCAGCGCTGCTGCCACTTCCGGTCGAGCTCCTGCGGACGGTAGTCGGACATGGGTTGAGAGACGGGGTCGGGCCTATTGTTCGCGGGTCATCAGGAAAAATAGGCCCGACCCCGTTTATCAGGATACCTCACAGGCCCGGCCAGAACCGACCGAGCGCCTGGCGCGCCGCGCTCAGCGCGGCCGCGCCCCGCCGCGTGTCGCCCGCGAGCGCCGCCGCCGGCGTCGGGCGCTGCCGCCCGCTGGCAAGCGCGATCACGCCCTCCAGGCATTCCGCGAGCGACGAGGTGTCATAGCCGCCTTCCGTGACGAACACAACACGCCCATCGCACGCGGCGTCGGCGATGGCCAGCAGCCGCGCCGTCAGCTGCCGGAACCCGGCCGTCGTCACCCGCATGCCGGCGAGCGGGTCGCGCTCGTGGGCATCGAAGCCGGCCGACACCAGCAGCAGGTCCGGGCGGAACTGCCCGACCAGCGGTGTGACGAGCTCCCGGTACACGAGGTCGTAGTCCGCATCGGTGGCGCCCGCTTCGAGCGGCAGGTTGACGGTGAACCCCGCGCCATCGCCCCGACCGACCTCGTCTCCCCCGCCGGTGCCCGGGTAGTACGGAAACTGGTGCGACGAAACGAAAAGCACCGAGGGATCGTCGTAGAACGCTCGCTGCGTGCCGTTGCCGTGGTGCACGTCGATGTCGACGATCGCCACCCGCGCGGCGCCGCGCACCCGGGCCCAGGCGGCGCCGACAGCCACGCTGTTGTACAGGCAGAAGCCCATCGCGCGATCGGCCTCCGCGTGATGCCCCGGCGGGCGCGCCATGACGAGCACCCGCGAGCCGGGCGAGCCGTCGAGCGCCGCATCCACCGCCGTCAGCACACCGCCCGCGGCCAGCCGCGCCACCTCCTCGGATTCCGGGGACGTGAAGGTATCCGGATCGAGCATCACCGCCCGGCCGCGCACGGCCCGGAGGGACTCGAGGTACGCGGGCGTATGGACGCGGCCGAGATCCTCGTCGGTCGCGGCGCGGGGCGCCATGACCCTTCCGCCCGACCGCTCCCAGTCGAGCGCCGCCACCTCCATCACCTCGGCCCGCTCCACGCGCTCGGGATGGCCCGGCGGCGTCACGTGATCCTGAAAGCGCGGCGATGTCACGACGGTGAGGGCCATGTCACTCCTCAGCGGAGGCCTGGAGCCGGGCCTCACACCGGCGCTCGCAGTCAGCCAGCGCCTCCTGCAGGCGATCGACTGCCGCCATGAGCGCCGTGTCGCCGGCATCCGGCGGCACCACGAACGGCTCCGCGAAGGTCAGCGCGATGCGCGCCCCGGGCCTGGGAATCTGGGTCCGATCCCAGCTCCGGAGCGACCAGTGCCGGTCGGCCTCCAGGTGGAACGGGAGTATCGGGTTCCCAGTCACCTTCGACAGCCAGACCGCGCCGGGCTGCGCGCGCCGGGCCGGCCCGCGCGGGCCGTCGAGGGTGAAGGCCACCGGCCGCGCGCGGATGTCGCGCACCAGTTGACGCAACGCGCGCCCGCCGCCCCGCGACGTCGACCCGCGCGCGGTGCCGTAGCCGAACCGCGTGATGATGCGGGCGATCCACTCGCCGTCGAAGTTCTCGCTCGTGATGACGACGATACCGCGCCCCCGGAAGTAGATGGTCCCGGGAAGGATCCGGCCATGCCAGAACGCGTGAATGGGCTGGCCGAGCCGCTCGGCGGCGCGCAGGTGCTCGATTCCCTCGACGTCGAACCGGTAGGTGGCCCCGAGGGCGCGCAGCACCGGATAGCCGACTCCGGCGATCACGGCGAGCCCCACCCGCTGCCGCCACGAAGACCGCCAGGTCGGCGCGCTCACATCCCGTCGTACTGCGGCCCGCCGCCGCCCTCGGGCGGCACCCAGGTGATCACGCCGTACGGATCCATGATGTCGCAGGTCTTGCAGTGGACGCAGTTCGACGCGTTGATCTGCAGGCGGCGGCTCCCGTTCCCGTCGGGCACCATCTCGTAGACGCTGGCGGGGCAGAACCGGACGCAGGGGTGCCCGTACTCGTCGCCGCAGATGGTATGGCAGACCTCGGTGTGCACGAGCAGGTGCACCGGCTGGTCTTCCTCGTGCGCGACGCCCGCGTAGTGCACGCCCGTCAGCTTGTCGAACGTAATCTTGCGGTCGGGCACGACCGCGTTGGATCCGGTCAGATCGTCGGCCTTCTTCAGGCCGTAGTAGTCCGCTATCCGCCGCATGCGCGTGTGGCCGGCGTGGCCGTGCAGGTCGCGCCCCGGGTGATCGCCCACGACCATCGCGACGCCGGCGTATGCCATCCCGGCCAGCATGCCCGCCCCAAAGGCCTGGTGGACGTTCCGGACCGGGTAGAGCTCGTCGCGAATCGCGCTCGCATCCACGACCGCCTTGTACTGCGACAGCGCTGCCGCCGACGTATCGCCCGCGCGAATCGCGGCAAACGCCGTCTCGGCCGCCAGCATGCCGCTCCGCATCGCGAGGTGAATGCCCTTGAGGCGCATGGAGTTCACGAAGTTCGCCGCGTCTCCCACGATGAGACCGCCGTCCATGTACAGGCGCGGCTGCGTGTTCCAGCCGCCCTCGGGCAGCGCCTTGGCGCCATACCGCACCATCTGCCCCCCTTCAAGGAGCGGCCGAACGTCGGGATGAAGCTTGAAGCGCTGGAAGGCGGCGTGCGGATCGAACAGCGGATCGCGGTAGTCGAGGCCGACGACGAAGCCAACCGAGAGGCGCCCGCCCGGCATGGCATAGAGCCAGCTCCCCCCGAACTCCTCCATCCGGAGCGGATACCCCAGGGTGTGGATGACGGTGCCGGGGGCGATGCGGTCGGGCGGCACCTCCCAGATCTCCTTGAGACCGATCGCATACTGCGCCGGATGCCACCGCGGCCCGAGGCCGAGTGTGCGCATGAGCTCCTTGGTCAGGTGGCCGCGCACGCCGTCGGCGAAGATCGTGACCTTGGCCAGGATGTCGGCGCCCGGCTCGAACGTGGGCTTCCGGGTGCCGTGTCGCCCGACGCCCTTGTCGCCGGTGCGGACGCCCACCACACGGGTACCGTCGAAGAGGACCGACTGGCCCGGAAAGCCGGTGAAGAGATCGATGCCTTCGGCCTCAACCTGCGCCGCCAGCCACTTGGTGAACGCGTGCAGCGAGATGATGTAGTTGCCGTGATTGCGGAACGGCGGCGGCACGATGGGCAGCCGCACCCGCCGTGCCGGCGTGAGGAAGTAGATGTGGTCCTCGTGAACCTCGCTCTCGAGGGGCGCGCCCTTGGCCTTGAAGTCGGGAATCAGGTCGGCCAGCGTCGACGGATCGAGCAGGGCGCCCGACAGCTGGTGGGCGCCCGCCTCGCGGGCCTTCTCGATCACCGCCACGCTGAGCGGCTCCCCGCCTGCGGCGTTCTGCAACTGCGCCAGCCGGATCGCCGCCGCGAGCCCCCCGGGGCCGCCGCCGACGATGAGGACATCGACTTCCAGGGTTTCGCGGGCCATGCTCCTCCCAGCCGGGCAGGCCGGCTACTTCTGCAGTTCGGCGATGATCGCCGGCGCCACCTCGAAGAGATCGCCGGCGATGCCGTAGTCCGCCACTTCGAAGATCGGCGCCTCCGGGTCCTTGTTGACGGCGACGATGGTCCGGGCGCCCTTCATGCCGACGAGGTGCTGGATCGCGCCCGAGATGCCGAGGGCGACATACAGCTTCGGCGCCACGGTCTGTCCCGAGCTGCCGATCTGCCGCTCCATGGGCAGCCAGCCGTTGTCGCAGATCGGCCGCGACGCCGCCAGCTCGGCGCCGAAGGCCGCAGCCAGCCTCTCGGCCAGCGCGACGTTGTCCTGCTGCTTGATCCCGCGGCCGACGGCGACGATACGCTCGGCTTGCGAGAGGTCCACGGCCTGTCTGGCCTCCTGAAACGGGGCCTCCGCCTGCTGGCGGATGGCTGCGGCATCGATCGTCACGGCGGCGGCCTCGACGGCAGCCGGCGCGGCGCCCTTCTTGACCGCGTCGGCGCGGAACGCGCCGATCTGGACCGACACCAGGTGCGGCGCCGGCCCCTGCAGCACGACGTCGGCCACGAGCTTGCCCTGGAACATCGGGCGCGAGAACGCGGGCCCGCCGTCGGCCTTGATGCCGATGACGTCGGTGACGAGTGGCCGGCCCAGTCGCGCGGCCAGCGCCGGCGCGAAGTCGCGCGTCTGGTATGTGTGCGGGAACACGACGTAGGCCGGCGACACGGCATCGATGACCTGACGAAACGCCTGCACGAAGCCGTCGGCCGTGTACGCCGCCAGCGCCGCATCGTCGACCGTGAGCACCCTGGCGACGGCCGCCGCCGCCAGGTCCGCGGCCACCGCGTTCACGCCCCGGCCCGCGACGGCAACCGTGACCGGCTCTGCCCCCGCCAGCTCCTGGGCGGCGGCAATGGCCTCCCAGCTCGCGCGGTTCAGGCGGCCGTCCCTCTGTTCGGCGATGACCAGGATCACAGCGCCCTCGCCTCCTCCCGCAGCCGGCGCACCAGCTCGGCGGCTGCCTCGGCGGCCGAGCCGCCTATCATGACGGTCTGCTTGGTCTTCTGCGGCACGTAGAGGGCCGACACCTTGAGGCCGGCGGGCAGATCGGCCGGTGGAGCCGCCTTGCGGATCTCCTTCTTCTTGGCGGCCATGATCCCCTTCAGCGTGGCGTAGCGGAGCTGATTGATGCCGCTCTGAATCGTCAGCAACGCGGGCAGCGGCATCGTGACGTGCTGGAACCAGCCGCCCTCCAGCTCACGCTTCACTCTCATGCGGGCGCCGTCGATCTCGACTGCCATGATGATGGTCGAGTGCGGCACGCCGAGCGTCGCCGCCAGCACCGGACCGAACTGTGCGTGGCCCTGGTCGTCCGACTGGAGGCCGGTGAGCACGAGGTCGAATTTCTCCTCGGCCATCGCCGGCGCAAGCGCCACGGCGGCGGTGTAGGCGTCGGCGGCAGCCAGACGGTCGTCCTCGACGTGCACCGCGCGGTCGGCGCCACGGGCCAGCGCCTCGCGGATCACCTGCTGCACGCGCGCGGGACCCGCCGAGCAGACCACCACCTCCCCGCCGTGCTTCTCGCGGAGGCGCAGCCCCTCTTCGAGGGCGTACGCGTCGGGCTCGTTCATCTCGTAGCTGACGTCCTGCTCGCGAATCCAGGTACCCGTGTCGTTCAGCCGCGGCTGCCATTCGCGGGTCGGCACCTGTTTGATGCACACGGCGATTTTCATACGCCGACCATCGTACCCCTCAAGCCGTTGATGCTTCAAGCCTTCCGGGTTTCAGGCTTCAGGCTCCTTCGGGCTTCAGGCTTCGGGCTTGAGGCTCTGGCTCCAACTCTCCAACCCTCCAACCCTCCAACCCTCCAAGCCTCCCTAGGCTTCGTACTTCTTGAAGAGCAGCGATCCGTTCGTGCCACCGAAGCCGAAGGAGTTCGACAGGGCGTAGCGGATACGCATGTCGCGGGGCGTGTGCGGCACGTAGTCGAGGTCGCAGCCATCGCCGGGGGCGTCGAGGTTGATGGTGGGCGGCACGCGCTGGTGGTACACGGCGAGCGCCGTGATGCCGGCCTCGAGGCCGCCAGCGGCGCCGAGCAGGTGGCCGGTCATCGACTTGGTTGACGACATGGCGAGGCGGCGCGCCTGGTCGCCGAACACCCGCTTGACGGCCAGCGTCTCCGTGGGGTCGTTGATCGGCGTCGACGTGCCGTGCGCGTTGATGTAGTCGACGACGTCGGGCCCGACGCCGGCCGAGTCGAGGGCGGCACGCATGACGCGGCAGGCGCCGTCGCCATCTTCCGGCTGCCCGGTGACGTGATAGGCGTCGGCGGACATCCCGTAGCCGACCATTTCGGCGTAGATCGTCGCGCCCCGTCGTCGCGCGTGCTCCAGCTCCTCGAGGATGACCACGCCGGCGCCCTCGCCGAGCACGAAGCCGTCGCGGTCCTTGTCGAACGGGCGGCTGGCGCGGGCCGGGTCGTCGTTGCGCGTCGAGAGCGCGCGCATGGCGGCGAAGCCGCCCACGCCCATGGCGGTGACGGCGGCCTCCGAGCCGCCCGCGATCATCACGTCGGCCGCCTGCCGCCGGATGATCTCGAACGCGTCACCTACCGCGTGCGCCGACGCCGTGCAGGCCGTGCACGTCGCGGAGTTGGGCCCCTTGGCGCCGAAGCGGATCGACACCTGGCCGGCGGCCAGGTTGATGATGGCGCTCGGGATGAAGAAGGGCGAGATGCGGCGTGGTCCGCCCTCGAGATAGGCGCGATGCTCCCGTTCGATCGTGGAGAAGCCGCCAATGCCCGATGCGATGAACACGCCGACGCGCGGGGCCATCTCATCGGTCACCACCAGGCGCGCGTCGTCGACGGCGAACTGCGACGCCGCGACGGCGTACTGGATGAAGACGTCCATCTTCTTGACGTCTTTCTTTTCGATGAACGCGAGCGGGTCGAAGCCCTTCACCTCGCACGCGAACCGCGTGCTGAACGCGGATGCATCGAACTTGGTGATGGGCCCCGCGCCGCTCTGGCCGGCGAGAAGGCCGGCCCACGTGGCGCCCGTGCCGATGCCAAGGGACGACACCAGCCCGATGCCGGTGATCACAACGCGCCTGCTCAAGGGACCTCCGTCGCCGAACGCCGCGCCGCCGGGGCTACTTCTTCTTGGCGTGCGACTCGATGTACTCGATGGCGTCCTTGACGCGGCCGATCTTCTCCGCGTCTTCATCGGGGATCTCGATGCCGAACTCCTCCTCGAACGCCATGACCAGCTCGACGGTGTCGAGCGAGTCGGCGCCGAGGTCGTCCACGAACGAAGCGTCGGGCGTCACTTCCTCTTCATCCACGCCCAGCTGCTCCACGATGATGCTCTTGACCTTGTCGGCAACCGCCACTGTGAGCCTCCCCTTCGAACGAATACGCCCCGAATCCGTGCCTGCGATCTACATGTACATGCCGCCGTTGACGGCCAGAACCTGCCCTGTAATATACGACGCCTCGTCGGACGCGAGAAACGCCACGGCGGCGGCGATGTCGGCCGGGACGCCCAGCCGCCCCAGCGGAATCTGCCCGGCCCAGTCGGCCTGGGCGCGCTCGGCGAGCGCGCGCGTCATGTCGGTCTCGACCATGCCGGGCGCCACGGCGTTCACCGTGATGCCGCGGGACGCCACCTCCCGGGCGAGCGCCTTCGAGAATCCGATGAGGCCCGCCTTCGAGGCCGCGTAGTTCACCTGGCCGGCGTTCCCCATCTGCCCCACGACCGAACTCACGGTCACGATGCGCCCGTAGCGGGCGCGAATCATCGGCTTGACGGCCGCCTGGCACAGGGTGAACGCGCCGGTCAGGTTCGTCGCGAGGACCTCGTCCCAGTCCGCGCGTTTCATCCGCAGAATGAGCTGATCGCGCGTGATGCCGGCGTTGCTGACGACGATGTCGAGACGGCCGTGGCGGTGAACGGCACCGGCCACCAGGGCCTCGAGCGCCGCGGTGTCCGTCATGTCGGCACTGGCGGCCTCCGCGCGTCCGCCGGCGGCGCGGATGGCGTCCACCGCGCCCTCGGCGTTCGCGCCACGGGCCGCGCATACGACCGTGGCCCCGCGCGCCGCCAGCAGCTCCGCCACCGCGCGGCCGATGCCGCGCGAAGCTCCCGTCACGATGGCGACCCGCCCGTCAAATTGAGCCATGCGAGAACAGCGCCTCGA
>JBFMCA010000037.1:0-33700 GCA_040754955.1 Acidobacteriota bacterium
CGCCCCACCCGCCCCAATTCGCAGTACTCTCTACGCCGGAGTCCGACGATGACCGACCGCAAACAGATCAATTTCACCATCGTGCCCGACGAGAGCCAGGCCGGCGCGCCGCGCACGTACGCCAACTTCTGCGCGGTGGCCCACACCCCCTTCGACTTCACCCTGACGTTCTGCGAGGTGCAGCCGCTCTCGGAGAAGGAGATTCAGGCGGCGGCGTCCGAACACGTGCTGCGAGCGCCCGTGCGGGCGCGGGTGGTGATGCCGGTGCAGTTCATCCCCACGCTGATCGCCGCACTGCAGGAGAACCTCCGGAGCTTCTCGGAGGCGCA
Source organism: Acidobacteriota bacterium (assembly GCA_040754955.1). GTDB lineage: Bacteria > Acidobacteriota > Vicinamibacteria > Vicinamibacterales > UBA2999 > JBFMCA01. The sequence continues at coordinate 330 of JBFMCA010000037.1, forward strand.
CGCGCCGACGCCTCCGTCTCCCGGCCAGGGGCCTGTGCATTGAAGACCGCAGCCGTAGCCCGGCGGATCTTCGAGGCGCTCGAACGTCACCATCCCGACGCCGACACGGAGCTGCACTATCGAAACCCGTTCGAGCTCCTGGTCGCCACGGTGCTGTCGGCGCAGTCGACGGACAAGCGGGTCAACGAGGTCACGCCGGCCCTCTTCCGCCGCTACCCCGACGCGCGCGCGCTGGCCCGCGCGGATCTCGGCAGCCTCCAGGACGAGATCCGGTCGACCGGGTTCTTCCGGCAGAAGTCGAAGGCGCTGGTGGGCCTGGCCACGGTCCTCGTCGAGAAGCACGGCGGGCGGGTTCCAGCCGACCGCGACGCGCTCACGGCGCTGCCGGGCGTAGGCCGGAAGACCGCCAACGTCGTCCTCGGGCATGCGCTCGGCGTGCCCGCCCTGCCCGTGGACCGCCACGTGCTGCGCGTCGCGTCGCGGCTCGGGCTGGCGACGTCCAGCAAGCCCGACCTGGTCGAGCAGCAGCTGATGCCGCTCTTTCCACCCGAGCGCTGGACCAGGCTCTCCGATCTGCTGATCCTGCATGGGCGGCGCATCTGCAGGCCGAAGCCGCTCTGCGGGCGCTGCCACGCGCGCAAATGGTGCGACTATTTCCAGCGGGCAGGTGCCGCATGACCAGGGCCGCGTTCAGGAACCTCGTCGAAGAGGCCATCGACTCGATTCCACCCCGTTTCGCCGAGCATGCGCGGAATGTGGCTATCGTCATCGAGGACGAGCCGTCGCCCGCGCTGCTCGCCGAGATGGAAATCGAGCCACCCGACACGCTTCTCGGTCTGTACCAGGGGACCCCGCTGACCGAGCGGGGGTGGGCGCACGGCAACGCGCTCCCCGATCAGATCACGCTGTTCCAGCGCACCATCGAAGACGAGTGTGGCGACGACATGGACGAGATCGTCGTGGCCATCGGCGAGACGCTCATCCACGAGCTGGGACACTTCTTCGGCCTGGACGAAGACGAGATCATGGCCATTGAAGAGCAGTACTGGCGAGGCGAGCCCTTCGACGACGATGAAAGCCCGTAGGCGGTTCGCCCAGCACTTCCTTGACGGGAGCTGGGTCGCGCGGCTCCTGGCAGCCATCGACCCGCAACCGGCCGACGTGGTGCTCGAGATCGGACCCGGCCGCGGCGCCATCACGGCCCCTCTGGCGCGGGCCGTGTCACGGCTGGTCGCCGTCGAAGTGGACCGGGACCTCGCCGCGGCGCTGGCCGCGCGTGTGGTGCCCCACGTGACCGTGGTGACCGCAGACATCCTGGATGTCGATCTCGCATCGCTCCTGGCACGCGCGCTCGGCGGGCCCATCGGGCCCGACCGAGGGGTGCGGGTCGTCGGCAACCTCCCCTACAACATCACGTCGCCGATCCTCTTCCGGCTGTTCGACCTGGCGGCCGCCACCGGCGGCGTGACGGACGCGTGCCTGATGGTGCAGAAAGAAGTCGCCGACCGTCTGGTCGCCGACCCGGGCACGAAAGACTACGGGGTCCTGACCGTCTTCACCGCCCTGTACGCCGACGTGACCCGCCTCCTCAGGCTCCCACCAGGCGCCTTTCGGCCCCGGCCGAAGGTGGAGTCGGCTGTGGTGCGCCTGGCTTTCCGCCCGCCGTCCGTGGCGCCGAAAGACCCCGTGCTGTTCGAGGGAATGGTCCGGAGCATGTTCACGCAGCGTCGAAAGACGCTCGCCAACGCCCTCCGCCCGTTCAGCGACGCGCGGGGCCTGCCGGCGGCCGAGGCGCTGAGGCGGGCGGGGCTCGACTCCCGTCGCCGACCGGAAACGCTGCAGGTTGTTGAGATGGCAAGACTTGCGGACGTCTTTGCCGTCGCAGACCTGGCCTGAGCTGTGCTATAGTTTCGCCGCGAACCCGCCTTCGGAATGTCCGGGCTATCCCAGTGGCTTGGACCTGGCTGATCGGGGATTTGCCCGAATCCCCTGGAATCAGCCGACGTACGCACGATGCAGCGCCCGCGCGCTTTGACTGGGATGTCTGTCTCTGACTCAACGGCGGCGCCGACGGGGGCACCGGTGGACGTGGTGCCCCTGGGCGGCCTTGGCGAGTTCGGCCTCAACATGATGGCCATCTCGTGTGGGGAGACGACCATCGTCATCGACGCGGGGTCCATGTTCCCCGACGCGGATCTGCCCGGCGTCGACCTGATCGTGCAGGACCTGGCGTACCTCGAGTCGCGCCGCGGCCAGGTGAAGGCGCTCATCCTCACCCACGGCCACGAAGACCACGTCGGCGCCGTGCCGTACGTGCTGCCGCTCGTCGATGGTCCGCTCTACGGCACTCCGCTCGCGCTGGCGTTCGCCGGCCGGCGGCTCGAGCAGCACGACGTGGAGCACGCGCCCGGCATCCGGCCGGTATCGCCCCGCGAGACGGTGACCATCGGGCCGTTCACGGTCGAGTTCATCCGGGTCACACACAGCATGCCCGACTGCGTGGCCGTCGCGGTGCGCACGCCGCAGGGCGTCCTCCTGCACACGGGCGACTTCAAGATCGATCAGACGCCGCTCGACGGGGAGGCGTTCGACCTGCACCGCTTCGCGGAGCTGGGCGCCGAAGGGGTGCTCGCGCTCTTCGGCGACAGCACCAACGTGGATCGACGCGGCTACACCGGGTCGGAGATCGATGTCGGGGACGCCTTCGAGGAGGTCTTCACGAGCACGGAGGGCAAGATTATCGTCGCGGCCTTCGCGTCGAGCCTCTACCGGCTCCAGATCCTCTGCGACCTGGCCGCGCAGTTCGACCGGCGGGTGGCCTTCGTCGGCCGCGGCATGAACGAGAGCCTGCAGATCGGGCAGCGGCTGGGCCGGCTGCGCCCGCCGACGGGCGTGGTGATCCGGGACGCGGACGTCGGCAGTTTCCCCGCGCAGGATGTGGTCTGCCTGGTCACCGGCTCGCAGGGGGAGCCCAACGCCGCGCTTTCGCGCATCGCCATCGACGACCATCGGCACGTCAAGCTCGCCGACGGCGATCGGGTCGTCATTTCGGCCAGGGCGATCCCCGGGAACGAGAAAGCCATCGGCCGGGTGATGAACCACATCGCGCGGCGCGGCGTGGACGTGGTGACGGAGTCGAGCCGTCGCGTGCACGTGTCGGGCCACGGATCAGAAGAGGAGCTCAAGCTCGTGCTCGCGCTCGCGCGGCCGAATTACTTCGTTCCGATTCACGGCGAGTTTCGGCAGCTCGCGCGGCACGCCCGCATCGCGGGGCGGGTGACGGGCAGGGCCGGCGTCGCGCCCGAAGTGATCACGGCCGAAAACGGCGACGTCATCCGCTTCGATGCCGACGGCGCCGGCGTCGTCGCCCGCGCGCCGACGGGCCGCATTCTCATCGACGTGACGCGCATTGGCGAGGTCGACGACGAGGTGCTGCGCGACCGGCGCCACCTGGCCGCCGATGGCCTGCTCGTCCCGGTCGTCGCCATCAACACGCGGTCCGGTGAGATCGAGGCGCAGCCGGAGATCAGCGCGCGCGGCTTCGTGACCACGCCCGGGGAAGAAGCGCTGCTCGACGAGCTCGGCCGGCACGTGATGGACGTCATTGCCGGCAGCCCCGCCGAGGAGCGGACCGACCCCGGCCTCCTTCGCGAGAAGCTGCGCGTGGAGATTCGGCGCTACATCCGGAAGCGCACCGGCCGCCGTCCCATGGTGCTGCCGGTGGTGATGGAAATCTGAGGAGATCCGACTGTGGCAGGACAAGGTTCGACGCTGTCGCGCCGCGTGAGCGAGGTGGTGGGCGTGGCGCTCTTCGCCGCCGCGCTGATCTGGCTCATCGCGCTCGCCAGCTACGACCCGAACGACCCCGCGTGGTTCTTCAGCACCGGCACGCACGAGGTGCCCGTCAATTTCGTCGGACGGGTCGGCGCCTTTCTGGCGGAGCTGTCTTTCCAGCTCCTCGGCTACGCCTCGTTCCTCCTGCCGGCGGTGATCTCGGTGGCGGGCTGGCACTACTTCTGGTGCCGCCCGATTGAGGCACCGTACACGAAGCTGACGGGCGCGGCGCTGCTGCTGGCGTGCGCCAGCGCCTTCCTGAGCCTCGCGCTTGGCAGCGTCGATCTCGGGTCGCGCGCGTTCCGCGCGGGTGGCTACCTCGGGGAGATCATCGGCGCCCAGTTGTCCGAGTACCTGAGCCGCACGGGGTCGATCATCGTCGTCCTGACGCTCATCGTGCTGGCCGTCATCCTGGCCACGCAGTTCTCGTTCGCCCGCGTGTTCGGCGCGGCGCTCGCGGCCGCGGGCGCCACGGCCCGGGCGGGCTGGACCCGCCTCCGCGCCTGGATCGACGAGCGTCGGCGCGCCCGGGAGCGTCGCGACGTCATCGCCAAGCATGTGCGGCGCGGAACGGCCTCCCCGGACGCCCTGAAGGCCGCCACCGAGCGCGTCGCAACCCGCGTCGAATCGTCGGTCCGCCCGGCTCGCAGCCGCGCCCCAGAGCCCGACGTCGCGGACGAGGACGAGGCCGTCGACGACGCGCTCGCGCGCGCGGCCGCCCCACGCGCCGGCGCGACGCCGCCCGTCGTGCAGCCGACGCGCGCAGCGAAGCCGGCTGCGTTGCCGCTCGAGCCCGCCCGCACGCCGGCCGAGCGCCGGGCCGGCGGCTATCAGCTGCCGCCGATGTCCCTGCTCGACGCGCCGCGGGCCGAGCGCAAGGTCGACGAGCGTGAGCTGATGGATGCCGCGCGACTGCTCGAGGAGAAGTGCCGGGAGTTTGCGGTCGAGGGCGCGGTGGTGCAGATCCACCCAGGGCCGGTGGTGACCACGTTCGAGTTCAAGCCCGACGCGGGCGTCAAGTACAGCAAGATCACCGGCCTCGCCGACGATCTCTCCCTGGCCCTCCAGGCCGAGTCGGTGCTCATCGAGCGCATTCCCGGCAAGTCCACCGTCGGCATCCAGATCCCCAACCAGAACCGCGAGGCCATCTCGCTCCGCGAGCTGCTCGAGTCCGACACCGTGCAGCGCTCCGCCTCGAAGCTCACGCTCGCCCTCGGCAAGACCATTCACGGCGAGCCCTATGTCGCAGACCTTGCCGCCATGCCGCACCTGCTCATCGCCGGGTCCACCGGCACCGGCAAGTCGGTCGGACTCAACGCGATGCTCACGAGCATCCTCTGCCGCGCCACGCCCGACGATGTACGGCTCATCATGATCGACCCCAAGCGGCTCGAGCTCGGGATGTACGAGGACATCCCCCACCTCCTCACGCCCGTCGTCGTGGACCCGAAGAAGGCCGCGAATGCGCTCCGCTGGGCGGTCCGCGAGATGGAGGAGCGCTACAAGACGCTCGCGGCGTTCGGCGTCCGCAACATCGACCAGTACAACCGCAACGTCCGGCACATGATCGAGCACAAGGAAGTCCCGGACGGAACCGAGCCGCCCCGCACGCTGCCCGTCATTGTGGTCGTCGTGGACGAGCTGGCCGACCTCATGATGGTGGCCGGCAACGAAGTCGAGGAATCGATCGCCCGCCTCGCGCAGATGGCGCGCGCCGTCGGCATCCACCTCATCCTGGCCACCCAGCGCCCCTCGGTGGACGTCATCACGGGGCTCATCAAGGCCAACCTGCCTTCCCGCATCTCGTTCCGGGTCTCGTCCAAGATCGACTCCCGGACCATCCTCGACAGCAGCGGCGCCGAGCAGCTGCTCGGCAAGGGCGACATGCTGTTCCTGCCGCCGGCGTCTTCGCGCTTCATCCGCCTGCACGGCCCTTACATTTCGGAGCAAGAGACGGCCCGCCTGGCCTCGTTCCTGCGCAAGCAGGGCAAGCCACTGCTCGACGAGTCGATCACGGCCGATGAGAAGAAGAGCGGCGAGGATCTCGAGTTCGAAAAGGATGAGCTGTACGACGAGGCCGCCCGCATCGTGGTCCAGGCCGGCCAGGTCTCAATCTCTTACCTGCAGCGGAAGATGCGGATCGGCTTCAGCCGCGCCGCCCGGCTGGTCGACATGATGGAGGCCGAGGGCCTGGTGTCACCCGCTGCGGGGGGCAAGCCCCGCGAGGTGCTCGTGGGCCGTGACTACTTCGATGCCGTCGATGCGCAGCTCCGCTGACCGGCGCTCCCTGGGACGTATCCGGCCTGCGCTCGTCCAGTGCGCCATCGCGGTGGCTCTCTGCGCGATGGCCGCCACGCCCGCGCTCGCCCAGTCAGCGCGCGCCCGCTACGAGGCCGCGGTCGCGCGTGAGGCGGCCGTTCGCACGCTGATCGAGAACACCGGACCGGGGGCGGGCGCCCCGAGTCGCGCACGCGTCGAGAAGGCCGTCGGCGACCTCATCGAGGCCTACCTGGCCATCGTCCGCCGGTATCCCACCAGCGGGTACTCGGACAACGCGCTGTTCCAGGCAGCCGGGCTCCGCGAGGCAATGTTCGCGCGGTACGGCCGAGCCCGAGACCGTGATGCGGCGCTGACCCTCTACCGGCGCGTCGCCGCCGAGTATCCGACCAGCTCGCTCATCCGGCGCGCCCGGCCGCTCCTCGCCCGCCTGGAGGCCGCCGCCGCGCCCCCGCCGACCGCGCCCGCGGCCTCGCCGCCGCCACGGCCGGCCGCCGCACGTGAGATGGCTCCGACGGCCGAACCCGGGCCCCCGCCGTCCAACACGACGCCGGCCGAACCAGCATCGTCCGGACCGCCGGCGACGCTGTCCGCGATCGATCGGGTCGCGCTGCCCGAGGCCGTCCGTGTCACACTGACGCTCGACCGCGAGGTCGCGTACCACGAGGAGCGGATTGCCGATCCGGATCGGTTGTTCTTCGACCTGCGCGGCGTGCAGCTCGCCGCTGATCTGGTCGACGCCCACCGGCGATTCCCGAGCGACGTGGTCCGCGAGATTCGTACCGGACGGCACCCGGATGACACGGTCCGCGTCGTGCTCGACTTCCAGGGCGTCAGCCGGTACAGCGTGTTCCGCCTCTACAACCCGTTCCGTCTGATCATCGATGCCGAGCGCCTCCCCGGCGCTGCCGCCGCCGGGGCGGGCGCCTCCACGCCGGGCCGGACGCCGCCCTCGCCAGCGGCCCCGCCCGCCAACGCTGCAGGCCGGTTCTCGCTGGCCCGGCAACTGGGCCTGGGCGTCTCGCGCGTCGTCATCGATCCCGGCCATGGCGGCCACGATCCCGGCGCGCAGGTCCGCGGACTCAACGAAGCCGACGTCACGCTCGACGTGGCGCTGCGGCTCGAGCGCCTCCTACAGCAGGAGCCCGGCGTCGAGGTGGTGCTGACGCGCCGCACCGACGTGTACGTGCCGCTCGAGGAGCGCACGGCCATCGCCAATCGCGAGAACGCCGACCTGTTCCTCTCGATCCACGTGAACGCGAGCCGCAATCGGGCCGCCCGGGGGGTCGAGACCTACTACCTGAGCTTCGCGGCGTCGCCCGAGGCCGAGGCCGTCGCGGCCCGCGAGAATGCTGCCTCCGAGCGCGCCATGCGGAACCTGCCCGACATCATCAAGGCCATCGCGCTCAACACGAAGCTGGACGAGTCGAAGGACCTCGCGGCGCTCGTCCAGGAGTCGCTCGTCACCCGCCTCCGCCGCGCCGACAAGAACGTGCGGAACCTCGGCGTCAAGAAAGCGCCGTTCGTCGTGCTCATCGGCGCCGGGATGCCGTCGATCCTGGCGGAAATCTCGTTCCTCACGAATCGCGAAGAGGCCGCGCTGCTGCGCACGAGCGCGTACAAGCAGCGCGTCGCCGAGGCACTCCACGAGGCGGTCCTGCGCTATCGCCGCACGCTGAAGACCACGGCGCGCTCCGACGAGCAGTACGAACCCTGACCCGCCGCCGTCAGGCCCGAAACGGGTTGTGGTCGTGGCCGCGTGCTTCGATCGTCGAGACGGGATGCCGCTTGCGGGACCAGATGAACAATGCGCCGGCAAGCAGGCCGGCCAGGAGGGCGGCGGCCATGATGACGCCCGTCACGCCGAAGGCGGCGAGCGCCACGTCCACCATGCTGAGCGAATCGGCCGGCTCTTCGACGATCTCGACGATCGTCGGCGTGATCGCGTCCGGCACCGTCGGCTGCAGCACGGACTGATTGTACCACCCGCCCGCCGGCGGCCCTCCGAGCGCGCTATGCGTCGGGCCAGCCGCCCGGGCCGCCGCGCGCGAGCTGCACGAGCGTGGACACGATGGCGCCGGTGGCGCCCTTCGGCGCCCACGCGCTCCGCTCGTCGGCCCAGGCCGTGCCGGCGATGTCGAGGTGCGCCCACGGCGTCGTCCCCACGAACTCCCGCAGGAACATCGCCGCCGTGATGGCGCCGGCCGGCCGGCCGGGGCTGTTGAGCATGTCGGCGATCTCGCTCTTGAGCGACTCGCGGTACTCGTCGAAGGTGGGCATTGGCCACACCTTCTCCCCCGCCCGGCGTCCGGCCGCCGCCACCGCGTCCACCCACGGTGCCGGGGTGCCGAACAAGCCGGTCGTGATCTTGCCCAGGGCGACGACGCACGCGCCCGTGAGCGTCGCCACGTCGACCAGATGCGTCGCACCCAGCTGGCGAGCGTGCCAGAGGGCATCGCCCAGGATGAGCCGTCCCTCCGCGTCGGTGTTGTTCACTTCCACGGTCAGGCCCGCGGCCGACTTCAGCACGTCGCCCGGCCGGAGGGCCCGCCCGCTCGGCATATTCTCCGCCGACGGGATCACAGCCAGCACCCGCAGGGGCGCCTGCAACAGCGCAATCGCGCGCAGCGCGGACGCGACGGTGGCCCCACCCGCCATGTCGTCCTTCATCCGCTCCATGCCGTCGGCCGGCTTGATCGAGAGGCCGCCGGTGTCGAACGTAATGCCCTTTCCGACCAGCGCCAGCACGGGCCCCGGCGGCGCCCCGGGCGGCTCGTAGCGCAGCACCAGCATGCGCGGTGGCTCGACGCTGCCCTGGCCGACGCCGAGCAGCAGTCCCATGCCGAGCTCGGCGAGCCGGCGATCGTCGAGCACGTCGGCCGTGACGCCCGGCACGGCCGCTAGATTTGCGGCGCGCTCCACGAAGAGGCGCGGGGGCAGCTCGTTCGCCGGCTCGTTGATGAGCACGCGGGCCGCATTGACCGCCTCGCCGACCACCCGCCCCCGATGAACGGCCGCCTCGTCGGCGCCCGGGCCGACCAGCAGCCCAGCCGTCAGGAAGAACCGGTCGTGCCCCTGCGTCTTGTAGTGGCCGTTGTCGAAGTTCGCCCGCGTCAGCCCCTCAGCCGCCCCTTCCTGCTCGGCGGCGGACCACTCGGGACCGAGCGCGAGGCCCACGCGGGCACGGCGCTGGCTGCGCGCGGCGATCGCGGCAGCTGCCGCCAGCCGACGCGCCGATTCGACGCCGAAGTTCTTGCGCGGACCCGCGCCCACGACCAGCACGCGCCGGGCCTTCCAGCCGGCATCGACCACTGTGGCGCCGAACATCTCCGCCAGCTTGCCCGTGACCTCGCCGCGCGACACCGCGGCGCTCAGCTCGCCGCCGCAGGCCTTGTCGAACGGCCCAAGTCCGCTGGCAGGGTCGTCCTGGAATGCGGGAACGATGAAGAGATCGACGTCGGTGGTGGCGGCCGGCGCGCGGCCGGCTTCCAGATGCGGTATCTCGTACGAGGACGCCATGCGGTCACACAGCGGATGAGCCCGTTTGCCGGCGTGCACCCGCGACGGTACAATTCGAGTCAGTCGCGCCTGCAAGGTTGAGCGCCATGGCACACACCACGGGACGCTGGCTCGTCGTGCCAGCCCTGCTCGCTCTGACTCTTCTTGTGCCCGCCAGCCCAATCGCTGGCCAGGGCGACGAAAAGAAACCTAGTCTAGCACTGCGCGCGAGCCCCTCGATTGCCTTCGCGCCGGCCAGGATATTCGTGCGTGCAGAAATCCGCGGGGGGGCCGACGACTTCGAGGAATTCTACTGCGCGGCCGTCGAATGGGACTGGGGCGATGGCACCCGGTCGGAGAATGCCACCGACTGCCCGCCCTACGAGGCCGGAAAGAGCCAGATTCGACGCCAGTATGCGGTCCAGCATACCTACCGCCAGCCGGGCAGTTACCGCATCACGCTGCGCCTGAAGCAGGGCGGCAGGGTCGTCGCCGCGAGCGCCACGGCCGTGCAGATTCGCGCAGGCCTGCCGTGACGGACCGACCGGTCGCCCGCCGCCTCAAAGCCGCGGCAGCAGGTAGAAGGCGACCGACACCACGGCGTTGTAGACGAGGAAGACGAGGGCGGCGTAGCCCATGATGTCCCGGAACCCCAGCCGCGCCGCCGCCAGCAGCGGCAGCGCCCAGAAGGGCTGGATGATATCGGTCGACATGTCCCCCCAGGCGTACGCCAGCACGACCTGCTCGGTCGGCACGCCCAGTCGGCTCGCAGCGTCGATCAGGTACGGGGCCTCGATCGCCCACTTCGACCCGCCGGACGGCACGAAGTAGTTCACCAGCCCGGAATACCAGTACAACCAGACCGGGAGCGTGTCGGCGCTGGCCGTCGACGCGATCCAGTCGCCGATGATTTCGGCCAGGCCCGTACCCTGGATGACGCCGTACATCCCGGCGTAGAACGGGAACTGCAGCACGATGCCCGCCAGCAGCGACGCGCCGCGGTCGGCCGCCGCCACCAGCGCCGCGGGCGACCGGTGCAGCAGGATGGCCAGCATCAGGAACGCGAAGTTCAGGACGTCGAGGGTCAGCACCAGGCCCTTGGTCGCGAAGTGCCACGTCAGCCAGCCCAGCCCGGCACTGGCCACGGCCAGGTTGAGCCACCGCGTGTGATCGATCCACCCGGCCGGGGTGCCCGCGTCCGGCGCCGGCGCTGGCTGGCTGATATCGAGCGCCTCCAGGACAGCGGGGTCCACGACCCGCGTCTCGGCGTCGGCGGGGTGCATGGCCCAGGCCAGCCCCGCGAGCACCACGACAACCAGGAGCGCGAGACCGAGGTTGAAGGGGTGAAAGATCGTGTCGGCCACGGGGATGATGCCGATTCGGTCTTCCAGGAAGTGGCCGGGCGTGGCCACGAGCAACGGCGCGGAGGCCGAGAGGCCCGCGTGCCACGTCGCGCCCATCCCGAAGTACGCCGCGCACACGAGCAGCCGGTAGTCGACGCGCGGCTCCGCCCGCGCCACGTGCCGCACGAACATCGCGCATCCGATGAGGCTCAGGCCCCAATGAAACCAGGCCAGCCCCATGGACACGGTCGCCATCAGCACCACCGCGCCCCGCGGCGACCGTGCCTGGCGGGCGAGCGCGCGGAAGCCGCGATCCACCGGCGGCGCCGTCGACACGAGATACCCCGTCAGCACGATGAGCGCCATCTGCATGGCAAACGGCACGAGGGTCCAGAAGCCGCTGCCCCACTCGATCACGACGCGCGCGGGCGCGGCTCGGGCGACGACGAGGGCCAGGCCGAAGGTGACGAATGTGAGAAGGACCGCGATTGAGAACGCGCTGGGGATGTACCGCTGGCTGAACTCGGTGAGAGCGGCGGCCAGACGGCCGAGGCCGGCGAGCATGTCGCCGGCCATCATACCGTCTCGGCGCACTCAGACGACCACGGCGTCGACGGTCGGCGGAACCGGCGGCGGCTGCGTGCTCCACCGGCCGAATCCCGTCATGAGCGCGGCGCCCAGCCCCACGACCCAGGCGCTCAGCTCGGCCACCGCGCCCGCCACGAGCAGCGCGAACGCCACCCCCTCCACCGGGCCCGGCGTAACCCCGAGCAGGCGCGAGGCGAGCGTGGGCCCGACGACGAGCAGCAGCCCCAGGAGACCGGCGACGAAGGCGCTGTGCACGCGCCAGCCCAGTCGGTCCTCAATCCACTCGCCCAGCCGGCACACGAGTCCGGTAAACCCGAGCAGCAGCGCGCCGATGGCCAGGAGCAGCGCCGCCGGCACCACGAGCGCGATGAGCGGAATGCCCACGATGGTGAGGGCCAGCGCCGCGCAGGTGACGATGAGCACCGGCAGGAAGAGCAGAATCGCGGCAATCCCGACCAGCGCGGCCTTCAGCGGCTCCGCCGCCGCCGCACGACCAACCCGCGCCACCGGCGCGCGGGCCACGACGAGAACCGCCGCCATCAGCACCGCAAGCAGCGCCACCCGGAACAGCGCGCCGAAGAGGACGAGCCAGCGCCAGAAGCCGCCCAGCTCGATCCGCGGCAGGGCGATCCACCCATCGTCCCAGCGGGCGATCCAGTCGTCGAAGGTGACGCCGCTGACGCGTCCCGCGAAATGCGCACCCGGCTCCCGGGTGACCTGCCCGCCCACGACCACGATGTCGCCGGTCACGACCGCCTCGGGCCCGAGCACGACGTCACCCCCGACAGCGACGACCTCGCCCCGCACGCGGCCGTCGACGCGCACCGACCCGCCGACGGCGACCACCGCGTCGGTCACCTCCTGATCGCGCGCGATGTGGACGCTGCGCGCCAGTCCAATGCGCGTGCCGGTCGTGCGAAACACCTCGGCCCGAGGCGCCGGGCCCGATGGGCCGACGTTCTGCGCCTCCAGGGCCGCCACGCCTGCCAGCCATACGCCCGCCACCGCCGCGACCAGGCCGATCCTCATCGCCCCTCCCCTTCGTCCCGGGCCACGCCCGTCCCCTGCCCCGTACCGACGAGCGCCGCGCGAACGAAGTTCCCCCCCTCGAGGCGCCACCCGGTCACGCTTGGAGGCTCGGACGCGAGGCTGATGATCAGGAATAGGAAGTCAGGGAACGCCTCGGCCAGATCGGTCGGAGACGGGCCATCCGGGCCGCGCGGATGGGAATGGTACGCCCCCACCACCTGCAGGTTCCCGCGGCGTGCCCGCCGAACCGCGGCGAAGTGGTCCGCAGGACCGATGGTGTACCGCCGCTCCGGGTCGGGATGGGTGTTGGGCACCGTGACGGCGTCGACGATCCGGTCGGAGGTGCCGATCAGCAGGCCGCAGCACTCGCGCGGCGCCGCCGCCCGGGCTTCGGCGATCAGCCCGTCCAGCACCTCGCGCGGAACCCTCGTGACCGGAACCTCCGTGGGAACCCTCGTGTCGGGACCGCGCTAGACTTCCACCGCCATCGCGATGCCCATGCCGCCGCCGATGCACAGGCCCGCGACGCCGATGCCGCCGCCCCTCGCCCGCAGCGCGTGCAGCAGCGTGACCAGGATACGCGCGCCGCTCGCGCCGATGGGGTGACCCAGGGCGATGGCGCCTCCACGCACATTGACGCGAGAAGCATCCAGCCCCAGCTCGCGGACGACCGCCACCGACTGCGCTGCGAAGGCCTCGTTGAGCTCGAAGAGATCGACGCGATCGAGCGTGAGGCCCGCGCGAGCGACGGCCTTGCGCACCGCCGGCACCGGGCCGATGCCCATCAGCATCGGCTCGACCCCGCTCACGCCCCAGCCGAGGAGCCGCGCGAGCGGCGTCCGGCCGAGCTGCTGCGCCCGCGCCTCCGAGGTTACGACGAGCGCCGCAGCCCCGTCGTTGATGCCTGAGGCGTTGCCTGCCGTGACCGTGCCCGACTTCGAGAACGCCGGCTTCAGCGCGGCGAGCGTCTCGACCGTCGTGCCCGCTCTCGGGTACTCGTCGGTATCGACGATGACGGGTCCGCCCGTGCGCTGCGGCACGGGAACGCCGACGATTTCGTCCCGGAACTCGCCGGCGGCCATCGCGGCGGCGGCCCGCCGCTGGCTCTCGGCCGCAAAGCCGTCCTGGTCGGCGCGCGACACGCCGAACGTCTGCGCGACCTCCTCCGCCGTCAGACCCATGTGACACAGGTGCATGGCGTCGGTCAGCCCGTCGGCAATCATGCTATCGAAGGCCTGCCCCGAACCCATGCGGTAGCCCCAGCGTGCGCCGGTCAGCAGGAAGGGCGCATTGGACATCGACTCGGTTCCGCCGGCGACGACGACCTCGGCCGATCCTGCCCCGATCGCCTCCGCGGCGTGAACGACGGCCTGGAGGCCGGAGCCACACACGCGATTCACCGTCTCGGCGGGCACTGCGACGGGGAGGCCTGCCTTGATCGCCGCCTGCCGCGCGACGTTCATCCCGGCGCCGGCCTGCAGCACGCAACCCAGCACGACGTCGTCCACGCCGTCGGGCGCGAGGCCCGCGCGCCGGATCGCCTCGGCGACGACCACGGCGCCAAGGTCCGCCGCCGTGAGGGCCTTGAACGCCCCGCCGAACGACCCGATGGGCGTCCGGCAGGCGCTCAGAATCACCGTGCGGTCAGAACCGGCCAAGCGCACCCTCCACCCGCAGCGCGGCGCCCGTGGCGGCGCGCACGGCCTCTTCCGTCGTATCCTCGGCGATCTCGCGAAGCACGAGCCCCTCCGCCGTGACGTCGATGACCGCCAGCTCGGTGACGATCCGGTGCACGACGCGCACGCCCGTGAGCGGAAGCGTGCAGCGCGGCAGAATCTTGTGGCCGCCGTCCCGCGTCGTGTGCTCCATGGCAATCACGACGCGCTTGGCGCCCGCCACGAGATCCATGGCGCCGCCCATCCCCTTGACCATCTTGCCCGGGATCATCCAGTTCGCAAGGTTGCCGGCTTCGTCGACCTCGAGGGCCCCCAGCACCGTCAGGTCGATGTGGCCGCCGCGGACCATGGCGAACGAATCGGCGCTGTGGAAGTACGACGCCCCGGGCAGTTCCGTCACCGTCTCCTTCCCCGCGTTGATGAGGTCGGGATCCACCTCTTCCTCGGTCGGATAGGGGCCGACGCCGAGCATGCCGTTCTCGGAATGCAGCGTGATGTGCACGCCCGGCGGCACGCAGTTGGCCACGAGGGTCGGCATCCCGATGCCGAGGTTCACGTAGTCGCCGTCTTTCAGCTCCTGCGCCACGCGGCGCACGATGCGGTCCCGTTTGTCCATCACGCGCTCCTGACGGTCCGCTTCTCCACGCGGCGCACGTAATGAGCCCCCTGGAGGATGCCCTGCACGAAGATGCCGGGGGTGTGCACCAGGTCGGGGTCGATCTGGCCGGGTTCGACGAGCTGCTCGACTTCGGCGAAGGTCACGCGGCCCGCCATCGCCATGATGGGCCCGAAATTCCGCGTGGTCTTCCGGAACACGAGGTTGCCCACCCGGTCGCCCTTCCACGCCTTGACGAACGCGAAATCGGCATGGAGCGGACGCTCGAATATGTAGTGACGCCCGTCGATCTCGCGCGTCTCCTTGCCCTCCGCCACGAGCGTGCCGTACCCGGTCGGCGTGAAGAAGCCGCCGAGGCCCGCGCCCGCGGCGCGAATGCGCTCCGCGAACGTGCCCTGCGGGACGAGCTCGACCTCGATTTCCTTCTGCAGGAACTGGCGTTCGAACTCCTTGTTCTCACCGACGTAGGTGGAGACCATCTTCTTCACCTGCCGGCTCACGAGCAGCAGGCCGATGCCGAAGCCGTCGATGCCCGCGTTGTTGCTGATGATGGTGAGGTTCTTCGTGCCCCGGCGATGGAGAGCGGCCACGAGGTTCTCGGGAATGCCGCAGAGCCCGAAGCCGCTCATCATGATGCTGGCGCCATCGGGGATGCGCGCCACCGCCTCGTCCGCGGTTTCGAGCACCTTGTTCATGCCGCGATTATGACACGCCGCGGCGCCGCGCCTCCGCCCGGAGCCCCGCGCGCGCCTCGCGGGCGCGCGCGAACATGTCGGCCAGCGCGTCCGGCGTGGCCGCGTCGGCCACGCGGACGAGATCGGCGGCGAGCGCGCGCAGCAGCGGCGCGATCTCGTCCCGGTTGGTGGCGAGCACGGCCGTCCACGACTCGGCGGGGCTGTCCGCCAGCCGGGTCGTGTCGCGGAGGCCGGGACCCGCCGACGCCAGGCCCTCCGGGCCCACCGCCTCTGCCACCCGGGCCAGCAGCGCGCTCGCGGCAATCTGCGGCAGATGGCTCACGGCCGCCATCAGACGATCGTGCGCGCCGCCGCCGTCGGTCTGCCGCACCGGCTCGGCGCCGAGACGGGCGACGAACGCGGCCGCGCGTGCCAGATCCGCCCCGTCTGCCGCGACAAGAAACCACGGCCGTCCGTCGAAGAGATCGGCGCGGGCGTCGTCGGCTCCCGGCCGCGCGCCGCCGGCCATCGGGTGGCCGCCCACGAATCCCCGCACGCCGGCCGCCCGGGCCTCCGCGACGATGCGGCGCTTGGTGCTGCCGGTATCCATGACGAGGGCGCCGGGCCGAGCCGCGGCGCCGACCGACGGGAGCATCTGGAGGATGGCGTCCACCGGGGCCGCGAGCACGATGACCTCGGCCTCACCGACGAGCGTCAGGTCCGGGCCCGCGGCATCGAGCACGCCGGCGACCGCGGGATGCAGCAACGCGTCAGGCCGGTCGACGCCGAGCAGCCGGGCGCCCGGAAGGCCCCGCCGCGCCGCCAGAGCGACCGACGTCCCGATCAGGCCGAGGCCGACGATGGCGATCGTCATGGCAGACAGCCGCGCGCGACCGCCCGGGCGACTAGCGCGCCCAGCCCCTGCGGGCGACCGGCTCGAGGCAGATGCTGCGGCCGATGGCGGGTGCGATGATGCGGAGCTCGGCCATCAGCCGGTCGAACTGCGCCGGGAACAGCGACTGCGCGCCGTCGCTCAAGGCGTGATCCGGGTCGCAGTGCACCTCCACGATGAGCCCGTCGGCGCCGGCCGCAACCGCCGCGCGCGCCATGGGCGTCACCTTGTCGCGCCGGCCGGTGCCGTGGCTCGGATCGACGAAGACCGGCAGGTGGCTGAGCTGTTTGACGATGGGGATGGCCGAGATGTCCAGCGTGTTCCGGGTGTAGGTCTCGAAGGTGCGAATGCCCCGCTCGCAGAGAATCACGCTGGTGTTGCCGCCCGAGAGAACGTACTCGGCCGACAGCAGCCACTCCTCGATGGTGGCCGAGATTCCGCGCTTGAGCATGATCGGCTTGCGCGTCCGGCCCAGCTCGCGCAGCAGCGTGAAGTTCTGCATGTTGCGCGCGCCGACCTGGAAGATGTCCGCATACTGCTCGATGACCTCGATCTGGCTGACGTCCATGACCTCGGTGACGAGCTTCAGATCGTGCGCGTTGGCGCCGTCGCGCAGCAGGCGCAGGCCGGCCTCGCCCATGCCCTGGAAACTGTAGGGCGACGTGCGCGGCTTGAACGCGCCGCCGCGCAGCACCTTCGCTCCGGCGCGCTTCACCGCCGCCGCCGTCTGGTGCACCTGGGCCTCGCTCTCGGCCGAGCACGGCCCCGCCATCACGATGACCTCGTCGCCGCCGATGCGGAGGTCGCCGATGGTGACCACCGTGTCGTCCTGCTTGAACGTCCGGCTCGCCAGCTTGTAGGGCTCGGTGATGCGCAGCACCTCGTGCACCCCCTCGAGCATCT
Organism: Acidobacteriota bacterium; assembly: GCA_040754955.1. Lineage (GTDB taxonomy): Bacteria > Acidobacteriota > Vicinamibacteria > Vicinamibacterales > UBA2999 > JBFMCA01. The sequence continues at coordinate 17,660 of JBFMCA010000037.1, forward strand.
CGATGAGCCGCGGATCCACCTTGCCCGTGCCGACCACGCCCAGCACGATCCGCGACGCGCCGGTCGAGCGGTGAACGTCCATGCCGTGCTCGACCAGGTGGGCGATCACCTTCTCCACCTGCTCATCCGTCGCCCGCTCTTTCATCACCACGACCATAAGGCCTGCCTCACCCCTCCCCGGGGTCCCGCTGAATCCGCCGCGCCTCGTCCATCACGCGCTCGTACAGCCGCGTGATGGCTCCGTCGTCGAGCGGTCCCTCGAGCGCCGCATTCACCGTCTTCACGTGCGCCAGGACGTGCGCTTCCCGCGCCGGCTCGTACACCGGCGCGCCGGCCGCGCGCTTGAGCCGGCCGATGGCGTAGGCGCATCGGGCCCGGCGGTCGAGCAGCCGGACGATGACCTCGTCCAGCCGATCGATCTCCTCGCGGAGCGCCTCGAGGCTCAGCTCCGCAGCCATCGCACGTACCGCTCGACCTCGTCGAGCAACCCGGACGAGGGCCCGTGGTCGGCGATCACCTGCACCAGCGCCGACCCGACCACCGCCGCGTCGGCCCACGCCCCGACCTGCCGCACGTGCTCGGGGCGCGAGAAGCCGAACCCGAGCGCCAGGGGCATGGCCGTCTCCGCGCGGACCCGCGCCGCCAGCTCGCGCGCCGTCGACGCCACGTCCGCACGCACGCCCGTCACCCCAAGGCGTGAAATCCCGTACAGGAACCCGCTTCCCGCCTCCGCTGCCCGGCGGATCCGCGCCGTCGTCGTCGTCGGGCTGAGCAGGAAAATTGTATCAAGCCCGGCCGTGGCCAGCCCCGCCCGGAACGGTTCGGCCTCTTCAGGCGGCAGGTCCAGCGTCAGCACGCCGTCGACGCCCGCCTCCCGCGCCCGCTCGACGAAGCGCGCGAGTCCCATCCGGAGTATCGGATTGGCGTAGCTGAACACCACGATCGGCGCGCTGATGCGGTCCCTCACGGATCGGATCATCTCCAGCACCCCGGCGAGCGTGGCGCCGGCGGCCAGGGCCCGCTCGGTCGCGCGCTGAATCACGGGGCCGTCAGCCAGCGGGTCCGAGAAGGGCACCCCGACTTCGAGCACGTCCGCCCCGGCCCGATCCAGCCGCTCGAGGATGCCAGCCGAGCGGTCCAGATCGGGATCGCCGGCCGTCACGTAGGTGACGAGGCCCGTCCGCCCTGCCCCGCGCAGATCGCGGAAGCGGGCCTCAATCCGCGACACGGGTGCCCTCCTTCAGCAGCGCCTCGACGCTCTGGACATCCTTGTCGCCCCGGCCGGACAGGTTCAGCAGAACAAGCGAGTCCCGGCCAAGGCGGGCGCCCTCCCGGAGCACCCAGGCCACGGCGTGCGACGATTCGAGCGCCGGCAGGATGCCTTCCAGGCGGGCCAGGGTCTGGAACGCGGCCAGCGCGTCGCCGTCGGACACATGAGCGTAGCGCGCACGTCCCTGCTGCCGCAGCCAGGCGTGCTCGGGGCCCACGGCCGCGTAGTCGAGGCCGGCCGACACCGAATGCGTCAGCTCGATGTTCCCGTCGGCGTCCTGCAGGACCCAGGTGCGCGTACCCTGAAGCACGCCGGGCGCGCCGCCGGCGAACCGTGCCGCGTGCCGACCCGGTGCGATGCGCTCGCCGCCGGCCTCGACACCGACGAGCGCTACGCCGTCATCGTCGATGAACGCGTCGAAGATCCCGATGGCGTTGCTGCCGCCGCCCACGCAGGCCACGACCACGTCGGGCAGGCGCCCGGTCAGTTCCTGGCACTGGGCGCGCGCCTCGCGGCCGATGATGGACTGAAACTCCCGGACCATGAGGGGATACGGATGGGGGCCGAGCGCCGAGCCGAGCAGGTAGTGCGTATCGTCGGGCCGGGCGACCCAGTCGCGCATCGCTTCGTTGATGGCATCCTTGAGGGTGCGGCTCCCTGCGTCGACCCCCTCGACCGTGGCGCCGAGCAGGCGCATCCGGAACACGTTCAGCGCCTGCCGCGCCATGTCCTCGGTGCCCATGTAGACGACGCACTCCAGCCCGAGCAGGGCGCACGCCGTGGCCGTGGCCACGCCGTGCTGGCCGGCGCCGGTCTCTGCGACGATCCGCCGCTTCCCCATCCGGCGCGCCAGCAGCGCCTGCCCCAGGGCGTTGTTGATCTTGTGCGCGCCGGTGTGCGTGAGATCCTCCCGCTTGAGCAGCACCTGGACGCCGGCCGCCTCGCCGAGCCGCCGCGCGTTCCAGAGCGGCGTGGGCCGGCCCACGTAGTCGGTCAGGAGGCGCAAGAGCTCACGCGCGAACGCGGGATCGCGGCGCGCTTCGACATACGCCGACTCCAGCGCCTCGATGGGCGCGACCAGCGTCTCCGGAACGAAGCGTCCGCCGAACTCCCCGAAGTATCCCCGGGCGTCGGGGTCGCGGCGGCCAAACCAGCGATCAGGTGTCGTCATGATGTGCGCACGGCCTCGATGAATGCCCGCATCTTCGCGGGATCCTTGACGCCCGGGGCGGCCTCGACTCCTGAGGCGACGTCGACGGCGTAGGGCCGGACCACCTCGATCGCCCGCGCGACAGTCGCCGGCGTGAGGCCGCCGGCCAGAATCACGCGACGGCGCGCGGCCACCAGCGCCGCCGCTTCCCAGTCCACCGCCACCCCCGTGCCCCCGTGGCGCACCGGATCGTGCGCATCGATCAGCACGGTCGCAGCGTCTGGCATCTCCGGCTCGACGTGGCCGGGCGCCGCCCCCAGGCGCACGGCCGGGATGACGGTCCACGGGCCCTCGAGCCCGTCGAGCTTCAGGAGGCCGTGGACCTGCACCACTCGAATGCCGGTCGCGTCGACGCATGCCGACACGTCGGCGCGGGTCGGACGCACGAAGACGCCGACCGGCGTCACGTACGGCGGCAGCCGCCTGACGATGGCCGCCGCGCGCGCCACGCTCACGGCACGCGGACTGTCGGGCCACAGCACGACGCCAACGGCGCGCGCGCCCAGATCGGCGGCCCGGAGCGCATCGTCGGCTCGGGTGATGCCGCAGATCTTGACCGCCGTCATCCCGCCCTCCCCGCGAGCAGCGCCGCCAGCGCGTCGCCGGGGTCGGGCGCGGTCATGAACCGCTCCCCAATGAGGAAGGCCCGATAACCGGCCGCCTGCAGGGCGGCGATGTCCGCCGCCGTCCTGAGCCCGCTCTCGCTGACGGCCACGACGCTCGACGGCAGGCGCGCCGCGACGCGTCGTGACGCCTCGACGTCCACCTCGAGGGTCCGCAGGTTCCGGTTGTTCACGCCGACGATCTCCGCGCCGGCCGCCAGCGCACGCTCCAGTTCGTCGACGTCATGCACCTCGACGAGCACGGCCAGCCCCAGCGCCGCGGCGGCCGCGCGCAGCCTCGCGAGCTGGGCGTCCTCGAGGGCCGCGACGATCAGCAGGACGGCGTCGGCGCCGGCCAGCCGCGCCTCGTGCAGTTGGTACTCGTCGACAATGAAGTCCTTGCGCAGCAGCGGGAGGGTGACGGCGTCGCGCACCGCGCGCAGGTGAGCGAGCCCGCCATCGAAGAAGGTCGGCTCCGTCAGCACCGAGATGGCGGCAGCGCCCGCGCGCGCGTAGCCCCGCGCGATGGCCGCGGGGTCGTACGCCGCGCGGAGCACGCCGCGCGACGGCGACCGCCGCTTGCACTCCGCGATCACGTTCACGCGGCCGGCCGCCTCGATCGCCGCGCGGAAGGCGGCGCCGTCGGGGCGGCGGCCCGCGTCGCCGCGGGCGGCCAGCGCTGCGAGCGGCTCGTCGGCGGCCCGCACCTCGACGATGCGCCTCGTCGCCGCGACGATCGCCGCCAGCAGGTCGGGCGGCGTCATGCGGGCGCCCCCGTCGCGGCCCCGCCGGCCGAGACCCGTGTCAGAACCGCCAGCACCTCCCGCGCCCGTCCGGAGTCAATCGCGTCCGCGGCCAGCGCCACCCCCTCAGGCACGGAGCCGGCCCGGCCCGCCACAAAGAGCGCCGCACCGGCGTTGAGCAGCACGACGTCGCGCGGCGGCCCTTCGACGCCCGCGAGGACGTCGGCGACGATCGCGGCGTTCGCGGCGGCGTCGCCGCCCTTGAGCGCGTCGGGCGGCGCCTTCGGCAGCCCGTAGTCCGCCGGGTGCACGTAGAAGGTCTTCACCGCGCCGCCATGGCACTCCGACACTTTCGTGTAGCCGGTGGTTGAGAGCTCGTCCAGCCCGTCGGCGCCGTGCACGACCCAGGCCCGCTGGGACCCGAGTTGCGACAGCGCCCGCGCCAGCAGCTCCGTCAGGTCCGGCCGCGGCACCCCCACGATCTGCCGCGCCGGCGCGGCCGGGTTGGTGAGCGGGCCGAGCAGGTTGAACGCCGTCCGCACGCCGAGCGCCCGTCGCGTGGGCGCCGCGTGGCGCATGGCCGGGTGGAACGTCGGCGCGAAGAAGAACGCGAGGCCGGCCTCGGCCAGGCACCGCTCGACAACGGGCGGCTCCGCGGCGATGTTGACGCCGAGCGCCTCGAGGACGTCGGCGCTGCCGCAGCGGCTCGACACCGATCGGTTGCCGTGCTTGGCCACGCGGACGCCGCACGCCGCAATCACAATCGCCGCCGCCGTCGAGATGTTGAACGTGCCGGCGCGGTCGCCGCCCGTGCCGCAGGTGTCGAACACATCGCCGGCCGGCGCGGCCAGCGCGACGGCGTTGGCTCGCATCGCCCGCGCAAATCCCACCAGCTCCGCCGGGCGCTCGCCCTTCATCGACAACCCGACGAGCAAGCCCGCCATCTGCGCGGGCGCAGCCTCGCCGCGCATGATGGCTGTCATCGCGGCGGCGGCTTCCTCCACCGTCAGATCTTCGCGACGTCCGAGCTTCTCGATGAGTGCGGTGAACACGGCGCTACAACTCCAGGAAGTTCCGCAGAATGCGGCGGCCCTCGTTGGTCAGAATCGACTCGGGATGAAACTGCACGCCGTAGGTGGGCTGCGCCCGATGGCGCAGGCCCATCACCAGGCCGTCCTCGCGCGACCGCGCCGTCACCTCCAGCGCGTCGGGCCACCCCTCGTCCGAGACGACCAGCGAGTGATACCGCGCGGCCTGAAACGCGCCGCCGATGCCCCGGAAGAGGCCCGTCCCGTCGTGCTCGACGGTGGAGGTCTTGCCGTGCACCGGCACGGGAGCCCGCACCACTCGCCCCCCGAAGGCCATGCCGATGGCCTGGTGGCCGAGGCACACGCCCAGCACCGGCCGCGTCGGTCCGATCCGCCGGATGACGTCCAGGGTGACCCCCGCGTCCTCCGGCCGGCCCGGCCCCGGCGAGATCAGCACGCGATCGGCCGGCACCGCCGCCAGCTCGTCCACGGTGGCTTCGTCGTTGCGGCGCACGGTCACTTGCGCCCCGAGCTCGCCCAGGTACTGCACGAGGTTGTAGGTGAACGAATCGTAGTTATCGACCACGAGCACCATCACAGTCCCTCGAGCGCAAGCTCCAGCGCGCGGACCATGGCGCGGGCCTTGTCCCGCGTCTCCTCGAACTCGGCCGTGGGGTTCGAGTCCGCGACGATGCCGGCGCCCGCCTGGACCCGCGCGCGCCCGCCCTCGAGCACGATCGTGCGGATCGCGATGCAGAAGTCGAGATTGCCCGCGAAGTCCAGGTACCCGACGGCCCCGGCATAGATGCCCCGCCTGGACGGCTCGAGCTCGTTGATGATCTGCATCGCGCGCACCTTCGGCGCGCCGGAGACCGTCCCGGCCGGGAAACACGAGACCAGCGCGTCGAGCCGGTCGTGCTCGTCGTCGAGCTGGCCCTCGACCACCGACACCAGGTGCATCACGTGCGAGTAGCGCTCGAGGGCCATGAAGGTCGGCACGCGGACCGTGCCGTAGGCGCACACGCGACCCAGATCGTTGCGGCCGAGATCGACGAGCATGACGTGCTCGGCCTTCTCCTTCGCGTTCCGCTTCAACTCCTCGGCGAGCCGCTGATCTTCCTCGTCGCTGCCTCCCCTCGGCCGCGTGCCCGCAATCGGGTGGGTCACCGCATGCCGGCCCTCGACGCGCACCAGCATCTCGGGCGACGACCCCACGATGGCCCGGTCGCCCATCCGGACGTAGAACATGTAGGGCGACGGATTCACGTGCCGCAGCGCGCGGTACACGGTGAAGGCGTCGACGCCCACTTCGGCCTCGAAGCGCTGCGACAGGACCACCTGATAGATGTCGCCCGCCGCGATGTGCTCCTTCGCCTGCCGCACCATCTGCTCGAACCGTTCCTGCGTCAGGTTCGACGCCAGCGCCAGCGGCGCCGGCGTCCCCGGCCGATGCAGCGAGAGCGGCCGCTCCAGCTCGCGCTCGAGGAACTCGATTTTCGCGCACGCGAACTGGTACAGCGATCGGAGATCCTCGTCGCCCGAGATCCGGGCGTTCGCGATGAGCAGAATCCGGTGCTGCACGTGATCGAAGGCCAGCACCGTGTCGAAGAGCATGAAACCGGCCACGTCGCCGTCCGGCGTCTCCGCCGTCTCCGGCGCCACGCTGGGTTCGAACCAGCGCGCGGCGTCGTAGCCGAAGTAGCCGACAGCGCCGCCGGTGAACCGCGGCAATCCGGGGACGACCGGCGACTGGAATGCGCTCATCAGGCCGCGGAGCGTGTCCACGAACGGCCTGTCGGACTCGGTCACCGCGCCGGCCTGCTCGATGAGCGTGCGGTCGTCACGCGACCGCAGGATGAGGAACGGGTCCTTCCCGAGGAACGAGTACCGCCCGACATGCTCGCCGCCCTCCACGCTCTCGAGCAGGAAGGCGTATTCCGAGTGCTCGGCAACCTTCAGGAACGCGGACACCGGCGTCAGCAGGTCGGCCACGATCTCCTTGCAGACGGGCACGAAGGTACCCCGCGCCGCCAGGTCCGCGAATGCTTCGAACGTCGTCAGCTTCATGTGGCCATCTCATCGAGGCGGGCGAGCGCGGCATCCCGCATCAGCTTCTCGGACGCCTGGTGGCCGGTCCACCAGGCAAACTGCTCCCGCGCCTGTGCGACGAGCATCTCGAGCCCACCGAGGGTTAGGCAGCCGGCCGCTGCCGCCTCACGCAGCAGCCGCGTGCGTGACGGGTTGTAGACCAGGTCGTAGACCATGCGCCCGGTAAACGGTCCGCCCGGCAGCGGCGAGGCCGCAACCTCCGGCGTGGTCCCCACCGGCGTCGCGTTGACGAGGAGATCCCACGTGCCTGGCACGGGCGGGAACGGGCCGACCGCCGCCCCCGCGAGCGCCGCCGCGGCTTCGGCCTTCGCCGTGTCCCGCGCACACACCGTGACGTGCGCGCCTGCGGCGCTCAGCGCGATGGCGGCGGCCCGGGCGCCGCCGCCCGCGCCCAGCACGACCGCCCGGATGCCGGCCGGGCGCAGCACGCGCTCGAGCGGCGCCAGAAAGCCCGCCACGTCGGTGTTGCACCCGCTCCATCCCTTCCGCCCTTCGACGCGGAGCGTGTTCACGGCGCGGATGCGCCGGCTGACCGGATCGCACGCATCGGCGCGCTCGAACGCCTGGTCCTTGAAGGGCGCCGTCACGCTGGCGCCCCGAAGCCCAATCGCCTCGCTGAAGGCGATGAAGTCGTCGAAATCCGCTGCCGCCAGCGGCAGATAAACGGCGTCTTCGCGGCAGGCCTGGAAGGCCGCGTTGTGCATCGCGGGCGACACGGAATGCGCCACCGGGCGCCCCAGCACGCCGTACACCCCGGTCCGCAGGCCGAGCCGGCGGAACCGGAACTCCTCGAGCACGCGCGTGGCGGGTAGTTGCCCTGCCTCCGTGCACGCCCCCGCGTAGGCCCACGCCGACCCGAATCGAGACGGCAGGATGCGCGTCGGAATGCCCGGCTCGCCCATGGCGATGAAGATCAGGCCGGGGCGCCCCTCGCGTGCGCCCGCCCGCGCGGGCGCGAGATGGTCGGCGGCAAAGCAGTCCATGAGCCGACGCGCCGCGACCGCCACCTTGACGATCTCCGCGCCGGTGGCCCGCATGGCCCGCACCCGGGCGCCGAGATCGGCCGGCACCCCGTCGAAGTCATGGACCGAGAGGATGAGGCCCCGACCGCCCGTCTCGCGAAGCAGCGGCGCGTGCGCGGCGGCGAACTCCACGTCGACATACTCCGCGCCGCGCCTGGCCGCTTCGAGCAGCAGCCCGAGCCGGGTCTCCTCGCTGCCGTCGAAGCGCCCCCCCTCCCACGTGGGGCGACACGTGACGATCACAGGCCGGCGCCGTCCGGCGAGCGCCGCCGCCACGCTGACGTCCCGCACGCCGTCGAGCCGCAGCTCGACCAGGTCCGCATCGGCGACCGCATCGCGGCGCGCGCGGAGCTCCGCCATCGTGTCGGCCGTTACGGTCACGCACAGGCGCTGTGGCTCCATCATGCGGTCACAGAAACAAAAAGCGCCTCGTCAGCGATGCTGAGGAGGCGCTTGGGTCGAGTCGCAGCGGTGATGCCGAATCTACGTCGAACCGGACGCCCCTCTATCGGGGGGCCAGTACCACCAGTACCCGCGCACACCGCTGCCCGTCGGGACCGGCGGTTCCGCGGAGTGGAGCGCGAGGGAGGCAACGACTCGATCAGCCATGAAATCCGCGAGAAACGGTATCAAACGAGATCATCTGCTGTCAACGCGCGCGCGGCAAAACGGCTTGATTCACCCTCGCAATACCCGTATAACGGATTAAGTCCGTCCCTTCCCGGCACTTGCACAAGATGGCCCGCATACTCGGCCTGCTCCTGGCGATCGCATTCCTGGCAGCCTCCCCGGTCGCCCAATCCTCCCTCATGCCGCTCGGAGAGGTCCGACCGGGCATGGTGGGCGTGGGCCGCACCGTCTTCGAGGGGGATCGGCTCGACACGTTCCAGGTCCACATCCTCGGCGTGCTGCACAACGTCGTCGGGCCTCGTCGCAGCCTGGTGTTGGCGCGCCTGGAGGGCGGGCCGCTGGCCCACACGGGCGTCATCGCCGGCATGAGCGGAAGCCCGGTCTATGTCGACGGCAAGCTGCTTGGGGCCGTGTCGTACGCGCTCGGGCTGTTCTCGAAAGAGCCCATCGCTGGCATCACGCCCATCGCCGAGATGACCGACGCCACGGCGCTCGAGACGGCCCCGCGCGGCACCCGCGCCGTGGCCGTCTCCTGGCCGCCGGCCCCCGGGGATCTCCTGCGAATCTGGGCTCGCGACCTCGGGCTGTCACGGCCGTTTGCAGACGACCCCGCCGAGCTGCTCGTGGCATCGGGCGGCGTCGACGCGGCCCGGACAGGCGCCCTGCTTCGTCCCATCGCGGTGCCGCTCGTGACGGCCGGGTTCCATCCCGACGCGCTGGCCGTCGTCGAGCCCCTCTTCGCTCGAAGCGGCATGGTGCTCGCGTCGGCGCCCGGCGGGCAGCTCCCGGCCGCGTCGTCGCCCTCGGCGCCGCTCAGACCGGGCGACGCGGTGGGCGTGTCGCTCATGGGCGGCGACTTCGTGCTGGGCGCGACGGGCACGGTGACCCACGTCGACGGCGACCGCGTCTACGCCTTCGGCCATCCGATGTACAACCTGGGTCCGACGGCGTTCCCGATGACGCGCGCCGCCGTGCACGTGGTGCTGCCGTCGCTCCAGCAGTCGGTCAAGCTGGCCAGCTTCGGCGATGTCGTCGGCACGATCCAGCAGGACCGGGCGACGGCCGTCGCCGGGCGTCTCGGCCCCGGGCCGGCGGTGATTCCGGTCGACATCACGCTCAACTCCGATCGGGCCGCGACGCGGCAGTTCACCTTCACGGTCGTCAAGGACCCGACGTTCACGCCGCTGCTGACCTACCTCGCGGTGGCCAACGTCCTGACCTCGTACGAGCGCGGCGCCGGACCCGCGTCCTTCACGGTGCGCGGTAGCGCGAGCATTCACCGGCATGGCGACATCGCCTTCGAGGACATCTTCACCGGCGACCAGCCGGCGGGGGGCGCCGCCGCCTACGTGGCCGGCCCGCTCACCCTGCTGCTCCGCAACGGCGCGGATCCCGTCGATGTCGAGAAGATCACGCTGACCATCGATGCGACCGAGGAGTCGAGGGCGGCGCGGATCGAGCGCGTCTGGCTCGACACCGAGCGCCCGAGACCCGGCGACACGGTCGTCGTCAAGGTCCTGCTCCGGACGGGCCGAGGCGAGGAGATCGTCACGAGCGTGCCGGTGCAGATTCCGGTCAACGCCGCCGGCTCACTTCAGCTGCTGGTGGCGGACGCCACGCGGCTCGGCGCCGAGGACCGGCGCGGTACCGCGGGCATGGAGAATCAGCCTATTCCGCAGATCATCCGCACGCTGAATCGCGCGCGCCGCGGCAACCGCCTGTACGTCCGCCTGTCGGCCCCCGACCAGGGCGCCGTCGTCAACGGCGAGCCCATGGCGGCGCTCCCGCCGTCGGTGCTCGCGGTCCTGGAGGCCGACCGCCAGTCTGGCAGCTTCAGCGCCTTGCGCTCGGCTACCCGCGGCGAGTGGTCGGTGCCCGCCGAGTTCGCCATCACCGGCGCCCGCCAGCTGACGATTCAACTGGAACGCTGATCGCATGATCCCACTTCGTCTCGGCACCGCCGCCACGCTGGCGCTTGCGTGGATGACTGTTTCCCTCACGGCCACGCCCGGCTTCTGGCAGGTGGCCACCCTCGCCGACTTCCTGCGCGGGGACATCGAGCATCTCTCGGTCGACGAGCATGGCCGGCTGCTGCTCGGGCCGCGCGTCGACCGCGTGCACGACGCGGACGCGCCGTTCGTGTGGACGGCCGTCCAGGGCCGCGATGGCGCGTTCTACCTCGGCACTGGGAACGACGGGAAGGTGATCAAGGTACCCCCCGGCGGCGCGGCGTCGGTCGTCTTCGACAGCGCTGAGATGGAAGTGCACGCGCTGGCCCTCGCGCCCGGCGGCGCGCTCTATGCCGGCACGTCCCCGGATGGCCGCATCTACCGGATCGACGCGAGCGGGGCGGCCACGCCGTTCTTCGATCCCGAGGACAAGTACATCTGGTCGCTCGCCGTCGATCGCGCCGGCGTCGTCTACGCCGGCACCGGCGACAAGGGCGTGGTGTACCGCATCCTGCCGGACGGCACGGGTGCGCCGTTCTTCTCGACGCGGACGACCCACGCGATCAGCCTGGCGGTCGACCCGCAGGGGCAGCTGCTCGTCGGCACCGGCTCGCCGGGCCGCGTCTTCCGCGTCGACGGCAACGGCAGGGGATTCCTGCTGCTGGATACGGCGTACCAGGAGGTCCGGGCCCTCCGGCTCGACCCGAAGGGCACCCTGTATGTCGCGGCGCAGAGCGCTCCGGCGGGCGGCGGCAGCGACGCCGCCACGTCGGACGCGCCTCCGCCGCCGCCAGCGCCAGTGCCCGTGCCGTCGGTCTCAACCGAGATCACCTCCATCGCGATCGTGGATGCGCAGGTCTCCCCCGCGGCTCCTGCCACCGCGGGCACGAGTGCCCCGGGACGCGCGCCCACCGGGGCGGTCTACCGCGTGCTCCCCGATGGGCTCTGGGACCAGGTCTGGGAATCGCGGGAAGACGCTCCGTACGATCTGCTGGTAGACGGAGACGGGCTGATCGTAGCCACGGGGCGCCGTGGGCGCATCTTCCGGCTGAGCGGCGAGCCGGTGCGCGCGACGCTGCTCACGCGGTTGACGGCGCAGCAGGCCACCATCCTCATCAAGGGCAGCGACCGCACGTGGATCGGCACCGCCAACCCGGGCCTGCTCCTCTCCATGTCCGCCGGCCGCGCCGAGCGCGGCACGTGGACCTCCGACGTCAAGGACGCCCGCCTCGTGGCCACCTGGGGCACCCTGGCCTGGCGCTCGGCGTCGCCGAGCGGCGCAGCCGTGCAGTTGCAGACGCGGTCGGGCAACACGCGTACGCCCGACGACACGTGGAGCGACTGGAGCGCGCCGTACGACACCGCGACGGGCTCGGCCATCGTCAGCCCGAAGGCGCGCTACCTCCAGATTCGCGTGACCCTCACGGCCACGGGCGACACGCCGGTGCTGACATCGCTCTCGGCGGCCTACCTGCAGCGCAACGTCCGCCCCCGCGTCGAGTCCATCACGGTCCACCCGCCCGGCGTGGTCTTCCAGAAGCCGTTCTCGTCCGGCGAGACGGAAATCGCGGGCTACGACGCGGAGACGATGGAGCGACGCGTCGCGCAGGCCGCGAGCGGCGCGCCCGCGCTGGGACGACGCACGTTTCAGAGAGGCCTGCAGACCTTTGCCTGGAAGGCCGACGACGAGAACGGCGACGAGCTGCTCTACGACGTGCTCTATCGCCGCGAAGGCGACACGACCTGGAAGAGCCTCAAGAGCGGCATCACGGACACCATTCTGGTGTGGGATACCTCATCGGTCCCGAACGGCACCTACGTGCTCAAGGTTGTCGCGACCGATGAGCGCTCGCATCCCGCGACCGCCGCACTGCGCGGCGAGCTGGAGAGCGCGAGCTTCGAGATCGACAACTCCCCGCCCCTCGTGACCATCGGCGAGGTCAGGCGGGACGGTGGAGCGTTCGTGGTGCCCGTCGAGGTGCGCGACGCCGACTCGCCGGTCTCGCGCGTGGAGTTCTCCCTCGACGCGCAGCGCTGGCAGACGGCCTTCCCGCTCGACGGCATTCTCGACAGCCGCCAGGAGCGATTCGAGATCAGGGTCGACGCGGGCGCAACGGGGCGCACGGTGGTCGTGCGGGCGCTCGACGCGATGGCCAATGCGGGCACCGCCGAAGCGCGGCTGCGCTGAGGGACGGGCGCGATCGGGCCGCTCACGCCTCCGTGGAAGGCTCGGCCGGCTTCGTGGCGGCGCCGACCGGCCCGACTGGTTTCGGTCGCTCCAGCTCCGGCCCGAGCATCTCCGGCGACCAACGCGCCGGCGCGGCGCGGAAGATGTCGAAGTTCCGGCTGCCGGTGACCGTGGTGTTCGCCACGAGCCAGACGACGCTCACCGCGACGGGCGCGCCGCCCGCCTGGGCCGGCACGAACCGCGTCCGCGACGCCGCCTCGAGCATCGCCAGCAGCACCTCCGGCTTCACCTTGAGCGTCCGGGCCTGTTGTTCGAGCAGCAGTTCGATGTTCTGGACACGCCCCTCGCGCGACACCACGGCCTGCATCGCGAACACGGCCTCACCGCCGGGGACGGGGATTTCGAGGTCGTCAACGGCGCGCGGCGCTTCCATGTAGCCGTTGAGGCGCACCGGATTGGCGTTCGACCCGGGATTGGCCAGCACGCTGATCACGCCAGCCAGCGACTCGGGGTTCTCCCGGTTGGCCGCCTGGAGGACGCCCATCGACGCCATGAGGCAGACCACTGTCGCCGCGGTGGCCCCGAGCGCCGCCCAGACCAGGTGCATGTCCTCGAAGAGATCGCGCAGCCGCATCCGCAGCGAGAACTGCTCCTCGATCCGCAGCCGCTCGAGCACCGCGGCCGGCAGGCGACCCAGATCGGCCGCCGCGCGCGCCGGCAGCGCCGCCGCCATCTCACGCAGGGCCTCGCCGAGTTCCTCGATCGCGTCGGCCTCGAGCGCGCACGCGACGCAGTCGCGCAGGTGCGCCTGGATGAGCACCTGGTCCTCGACCGGCAGCTCGCCGTCGTACCATGCCTGCAGGTGCTCGCGCACGTGATCACAGCTGAGCACGTGCATCATGGCCGCGCCTCCCGCAGCCGCGCGCGCAGCACCTGCCGCGCACGGGTCAGTCGCGACTTCACCGTCCCGACGGCCACGCCGAGCGAGAAGGCAATCTCGTCGTAGCTCAGCCCATCGATCTCCCGGAGCACGATGATGGTGCGCTGGTCGAACGGCAGTTCCTCGAGCGCCCGCCAGAGCCGCGCCGCCAGCTCCTTGCGCGCGAGCACGCGGTCCGGTGACGTGCGGTCCGCAGGCAGCCGCGCTTCGCCGTGATCCTGCAGGTGCTGGTCGAGCGAAATCTGGTCGGCCCGCCGTCGGCGCCGCCAGAAGCGCTGCCGGTTGCGGGCCTGGTTGATGACGATGCGGTAGATCCACGTCCGGAGGGCGGACTGCCCGCGGAAGGCGTGCAGCGTCCGGAACACTCGGAGGAAGACTTCCTGGGACAGGTCGCGCGCCTCGTCGGCATCGCCCAGCAGGTGCACCGCGAGCTGGAAGACCATCCGCTCGTGGCCCGCCACGAGCTCCGCGCATGCCGGTTCCTCGCCGGCGACGCACCGGTGGACGAGAGCCGCCTCCTGGCTCCCGACCTCAGACCACCCGAGGGCTCCTGCCCCTGCCTCTTTCACGAGCTGCCCGGAAAAGGACGTTGGCACCCAGTCTACACCCTCATTCCTGATTAGAACCCGCCCCGGCCCGTTTGTTCCGGGACGGGCGTTTCGTGCGAGGATCGCCTCATGCGTCGGGGCCTGCTCCTGCTGGCGTTTCTCGCGGCCGCCGCGGCGGCCGGCGCCGCGCTCTACGACGCATACGCCCGCGAGCAGGAGTTTCGCACCCTTGTCGCGGCCGGTGCCGATGCGGAGGCGGCCGGCCGGCCGTTCGAGGCGCTCGAAGCCTACTCGGGCGCCATCGCCCTCAAGCCCGACTCGATGCTCGGCTACCTCCGCCGCGGGCTGGTGTACCAGAAGCGCGGCGAGGCCGAGGCGGCCACACGCGACCTCGCGCGCGCCGTGGCGCTCGACCCGGCGGCCATTCGGGCCCGCGAGGCGCTGGGCGACGTCGCCGCTGCCGCGGGGCGCTTCGATCGGGCAGCCGAACACTACGCCGCCTACGTCGCGGCCGACGACCGATCGGCCACCGTGCTGTACAAGCTCGGGCTGGCCCTGTACCGCGCCGGCCGGCCCGGACCGGCGGTCGAATCGCTCGAACGGGCCGTGGCGCTGGACAGATCCCTGGCTGAAGCCACCTACCTGCTCGGCCTGTGCTGGCGCGACCTGGGCCGGCTTCCCGAGGCCCGCGCCGCGCTCGAGACCGCCTCGGCGGCGGCACCGGCATCCACCGCGCCGCGCGAAGCGCTCGCGCAGCTCTACGAAGCACTCGGCGAACGGCGGCGGGCCCTCGATCAGCTGGAAGCCCTGGCGGCCCTCGACCCCGGCCGGCCCGAGCGGCACGTCGCGATCGGCCTGGCCCACGCCCGCGGCGGTGCCCACGACGCCGCCGTCCTCGCCCTCGGGCGCGCACTCGAGCGGTTCCCCGATTCACCCCAGGTCTACGCGGCGCTCGGCCGCGTGTGGCTCGCGGTCGCCGACGCGCGCGGCGATCGCATCGCCCTCGGCAAGGCGATCGAGGCCCTGACGACCGCCGCTGCCCATCCCGACGCCACCGGCGAGACCCTCACCAATCTCGGCCGTGCCTGGATACTGGCCGGCGACGAGACTGCCGCCGAGCGGACGCTCCGGCAGGCGGTGGAGCGGCTGCCGGTGCCACCGGACGCCTATCGGGACCTCGCGGCCATCGTCGAGCGGAGCGGCAACCTCCAGGGGGCGCGCGACCTCCTGGTGCGATACGCCGCCCTGGTCGGCGACAGTCGGCCCGTGGCGGGCCTTCAGGCGCACATCGCCGACCTGAACCTGCGCCTCGGGGAGCCGCGGCGCGCCGTGCGCTGGTACGAGCGGGCCCTCGACGAAGCCGGCCCCACGCCGGTGCTCCTCGCGGGCCTCGCGGATGCCGCGCTGCAGGCGGGCGAGCTCGACCGCGCCGACCGCGCGGTCAGCGACGGTCTGTCGCTCGATCCCCGCAACCGAGCGCTCCAGACCCTCGCGCGGCGCCTCGCCTCGATCAGGCGCGACGCGGACGCGACCGACCAGCGTGCCGAGCGCGCCGGCCGTCCACCGGTCCAGTAGAGGCACGACCCTCAGCCACCCGATCGCCCGAGGCCCTCCGGCGCTCGGCACCGCGGCGCGGTCGGTGGAGCCCGTCATTCGGCAGGTGCGGGCCCGGGAAGATCCACCGGGCGCGTGTCGATGCCAAGCCGTGTGAGGGCCTTTGTCAGGCCCTGCCGCGAGAGCCCGAGCTCGCGGGCCGCGGGCCGAAGCCGCCCGCCGGCGCGCGCCAGCGCGGCGCGCACGTA
>JBFMCA010000038.1:0-33692 GCA_040754955.1 Acidobacteriota bacterium
CGGGCGGAAACGAGCAGGAAGGACGCGGCGAGCGCCGGGCCCGGCAGCGAGAGATGTGTGCGAGGGCGCATCCCCTGATTCTATCGCCCCCGCGCGGATCGTGTCAGAACGTGGCCGTCGGGTTCACCGGCGAACCCGAGCCGCCCGGCGCCGGCAGCGGCGCCACCGTCAGCATGAACGCCCACCGCTTCAGCCTCGCGGCCACGACCGCCACGGCCTCGAGATCGGCCACGTCGATCATCGGCATCCCCAGGGTGTTGATCGACAGCATGTGAATGGGCCGCGGGAAGCCCTCGATGTTCGAGGGCTGCACGTCCTGCACCGAGTCGCTCGCGATGAGCGACACGTCGCGGGCCTTGAACCACGGCATCACCGAGACGTGGAACCCCGCCGACTCGCGGGCCGACGGCCACGGGCCCAGCGCCGCGCGGCGCGCGAAGCGGCCCGTGCGCAGGAACAGCGCGTCGCCGCTGCCGATGCGGATGCCCGCGAACGTCTCCCACGCCTCGAGGTCCGCGATGGTGACGGGCGTCCCCGGCTCCAGCCACTTCACGCCCTTCATGAGCGGCAGGTCGATGAGGATGCCGCGCGTGAGGACGCCGTCCTTGAACCCCAGGATGCTGTTCTTCATGCAGCCCGGCCCCTCGCCGAAACCCTCACGCGTGGGCGTCGCGTGGTGGTATTTCTCGATATCCCACCCGTTGTACGTCTTTCCCTCGAAGATGTAGTGGCAGAGCCCGTCCATGTGCGTGGTCGTCGTCGCGTGGTAGGTGGACGAGATGACGTCCATCACCGCGCCGGAGCGCATCTTGCCGTCCGGCCCCATGAAGAACTCCTGCTTGAAGGGCGTGGGGTTGTCGGCGAACACCTCCTTGTCGAGGGTGTGGGCGAGCGACACGGAGATGCCCTCGCGCACGAGCGCCGCGGCGGCCTTCCGCACGGCGGGCGTGATGAGGTTGATGGTGCCGAGCTCGTCGGCGGGACCCCAGCGGCCCCAGTTGGAGATTTGCTTCATCATGGCGACGACCTCGGCCCGCGTGGGATTCACAGGGGCCGCGGCGGGCTGCCCGGCCGCCGATGTCCCGAGTCCCGCCCACGCGACCGCCGCCATCACTGCCGCCACGACCGCGCCCATGGTCGCCCGTCTCATGACGCCCCCTCCCGCGCAGGCCGCATGCCCGCCGGCCCGCTGATGCCGCGACACGCTAGCGCAGCCGTTCCTCCGCCGCAAGGGCGCGACCGCCAGTGCTAGGATCGGCCCCGCCTGCCATGACCGACTACGAGCTCGGCGAGAAGCGCGTCGACTGGGTCTACGCGCACATGCCCGTGATGCAGCGCATCCGGGCCGACTACGCGCGCACGCGGCCCTTCGAGGGGCTCACCGTCGCCATCTGCCTGCACCTCGAGCCCAAGACGGCCAACCTCGGACTCACCATCAAGGCCGGGGGCGCGACGGTGGTGATGTGCCCGAGCAACCCGCTCTCGACGCAGGACTCCACGGTTGCGTACCTGCAGAAGCACCTCACGTGCTTCGGGCGCCGTGGCGAGGACGAGGCGTCGTACCGGCGCCACTTCCACGAGACGCTCGACCACGCGCCCGACCTGGTCGTGGACGACGGGGCGCAGCTGCTGTCGACGCTGCACAGGGAGCGGCCGCGGGATCTCGAGAAGATCGTCGGCCTCTCGGAGGAAACCACCGGCGGCGTGAACATCATCCGCGCCATCGAGCGGAAAGAGGGCCTCAGGTTTCCGTGCATCGGCGTCAACACGGGGCTGATGAAGCACCTGTTCGACAACCGCTACGGCACCGGGCAGAGCACCATCGAGGGGCTGCTCGTCGCGACCAACCTCACCGTGTGCGGCAAGGTGGTGACCGTCGCCGGCTACGGGTGGGTGGGGAAGGGCGTGGCGCTCCGCATGCGGGGCCTGGGGGCCGAGGTGATCGTCACCGAGGTCGATCCCATCAAGGCGCTCGACGCGCGCATGGAAGGCTTCCGCGTCATGCGCATGATCGACGCCGCGGCCATCTCCGACTGCATCATCACCACCACCGGCAGCCTCCACATCGTCGATGCGCCGCACCTGGAGGTGATGAAGGACCAGTGCATCCTGGCCAACGTCGGGCACTTCAGCCGCGAGATCAACATTCCGGCGCTCCGGCGGATGGCAACCGGGGCGAGGGTCGTGCGGCCCGACGTGGAGGAGTTCACGCTGGAGGGCGGACGCCGGGTGTACCTGCTGGCCAACGGCGAGCTGGTGAACATCGCCGTCGGCCAGGGGCACCCGGCCGAGATCATGGACCTCACCTTCGCGCTGCAGTCGCTCGCGCCGAAGTACCTGCTCGACCACCGCGGCACGCTCGAGCCGCGGTTCTACACCGTGCCGGACGCGCTCGACGAGCAGGTGGCGCGGATGAAGCTGGAGACGCTGGGCGTGGCCCTCGACGCGCGCTCGGACGAGCAGCGGCAGTACGAGGACTACTACTGAGGCGGCCGTGACCGAAGACGAACGCGTCGCGCGCCTGCTGGCCGACGGCGAGCCCGCGCGATCGCCGGACCGCGCCTGGTGGATCTGGGCCGTCTACATCGTCCTGTACGGCCTCTCCATTCCCTGGTACTGGTCCCCGGGCCCCGCGCGGGTGTGGCTCGGGCTGCCGCACTGGGTGGTCGTCTCCATCGTGTCGCTCGTGTGCGTGGCGATTTTCACGTGCTGGGTCGCGCGACGGTGGTGGGTGGCGGACGAGCCGGTGCCCCTCGACGAGGCCGATCATGGGCGGGAGGCGCGGTGAGCGAGTCGCCTCTGGGCCTGGCGGCGCTCGCCGCCGTCCTCGCCTACCTCGGCCTGCTGCTCGCCGTGGCCTGGCGCGCCCGCGCGGCCCGCGGCGACGACTCGCTCAGCTCCTTCTACCTCGCGGGCCGCAGCCTCGGCCCCTTCGTGCTCTTCGCGACGCTCTACGCCACGCAGTACAGCGGCAACTCGCTCCTGGGCTATCCGGGGGAGGCGTACCGCATCGGCTTCGCCTGGGTGATGAGCCTCGGCTTCATGATGGGCATCATCGTGGCGTACCTGCTCGTCGCGCCGCGGCTGTACCTCATCGCGCGCCGGCACGGGTACGTCACGCCGGGCGACTGGCTGGACCACCGCTACGGGCTGCCGGCGCTGACGTGGACCGCCAACACGCTCACCGTCGTGGCCATCGCCAACTACCTGCTCGCGCAGCTCATGGCGATGGGGCACATCGTGGCCGGCCTCTCGGGGGGCGCCGTGCCGTACTGGGTTGGCGTCGTGGGGCTCACGCTCGTCATCCTCGTGTACGAGACCGTGGGTGGCATGCACGCCGTGGCGTGGACCGACGGCGTGCAAGGCAGCCTGCTGCTGCTGGGACTGGCCGGCGTGATCGCCTGGATTGCGCCCACGCCCGACCGCCTCGGCGAAATCACGGCCTGGGTCGCGGCGCAGGCGCCCGAGAAGACGGCCGTGCCGCCGCTGGCCGTGTCGGCCACGTGGCTCAGCACGCTCATCATCGTCCCGCTCTCGGCGGCGGTGTACCCGCAGGCCATTCAGCGCATCTACGCGGCGAAGTCGATCCATGCGCTCCGCCGCGGCATCACCGTCATGGCCTTCATGCCCATCGTGACCATGCTCCCCGTGCTGCTGCTGGGCATCGTCGGCATCCAGCAGCTGTCGGGGCTCGAGGGCGTGGCGGCGGACCAGGTGGTGCCGCTGCTGCTCCGGCAGTGGGCGGCGGAGTCGGTGGTGCTGCACGCGCTCGCTGTCGTGGTCATCGTCGCGGTCATCGCGGCCATCATGTCCACCGCCGACTCCGTCCTGCTCACGCTCTCGTCCATGCTGGCGAAGGACTTCCTGGGCAAGACCGTGCTCGCGGGCGAGACCAGCGAGCGGCTGACGCGGGCGGGCAAGACGCTGTCGTGGGTCGTGGTGGCCGTGCTCGTCGGCGTCGCGCTGCAGCCGCGGATCACGCTGTGGGGGCTGACCGAGTTCAAGATGGAGCTGCTGGTGCAGGTGGCGCCGGCGTTCATCCTGGGCCTGCACCTGCGCGCCATTCACGGACGCGCGGCGCTCTGGGGCCTCCTGGCGGGCGCGGCGGTGGCGCTGGCGCTGCCGTTCACGCCCGTCAGCCGGCCGTTCGGCGTGCACGACGGGCTCGTCGGCCTGGTGGTGAACCTGGCGGTGTGCGCCTGGGCCTCGGCGTTCGGGCGTCGGTCTCGACATGAAAAAGCGATGAAAGTATGCTGATGACATGTCGAAGATGGTCCAGATCCGCAACGTCCCGGCGGAGTTCCACCGGCGGCTGAAGGCGCGGGCCGCGGTCGAAGGCATGTCGATGTCCGACTACGTGCTGCGCGAGGTCGGCAAGGCCCTGGACCGTCCGACGCGGGCCGAGGTGCTCGATCGCCTCCGACGGCGGCCGGCGCGGAAGCTGGCTGTGAGGGCCGCTGACGTCATCCGCGCGGAGCGGAACGCGCGGTGATCGTCCTCGACGCCTCCGCGCTCGTTGAGCTCCTGCTCGAAACGCGGGCGGGGCGTGAGGTGGCCGAGCGCATCGCGGATCCGGCCATTGGCGTGCACGTTCCGCATCTGGCCGACGTCGAGGTCGCGCAGGCGCTCCGGCGGTATGCGAGGGAGGGCGCCATCACCGACGCGGACGCGGAGGTCGCGCTGCAGGACCTCCGCGACCTCGACCTCCAGCGACATGCGCACGAGCCACTCCTCGATCGCGTGTGGGCCCTGCGCAGAAACCTGACGGCGTACGACGCCGTGTATGTCGCCCTCGCCGAGGCCCTCGACGCGGTGCTCCTGACCTGCGACCGCCCGCTGTCGCGCGCCGCCGGACTATCGGCACGCATCCTCCTCGTGAAGCACTGAAGGCCCCGGCAGGCCCCTGAGGCCGCGACCAGCGCGGAGTGCCGGGGGTCGAGGTTGGGCCGCGGCTACTTCTGCGGCCCCAGCTCCACGATCGTGATGGCGTTCCAGTCGTTCATCGGAATGACGAGCCGGTTCCGCTTCGAGTCGTAGCCCATCGACGCCGCCGTCGGAATGCCGTCCGCGATGCGCTCGGCCGGCTGGCCGGGCCGGATGCGCGCGATGGTGCCCAGCCGCACGCTGCTCACGTACTTCGTCCCGTCGGGCAGAATCACCAGGCCATCGTTGCCGGGATCGCTCGACTGCTCCGTCGTCAGCAGCTCACCCGACGGCGCGTAGGTGAGCACCGCGCTCGATCCCACGTTGACGACGACGATGTTGCCCTTCGGGTCGAAGGCGACGCCGTTCGGGAGGTTGAGGGGCGCGCCGCTCGCGAAGACCGAGCTCTCGCCGGCCGGCGTGACCTTGTAGACCCGCCACGACGCCGGGTCGAGCGTCCCCGTCTGCGTCGCGTAGATCGTCCCATCGTCGGCCACCTCGAGGTCGTTCAGCCGCGTGGCGCCGGTCACCGTCAGGCTGCCGCGCGGCTCGCCCGTCTTCATGTCGAACCAGCGCACCGTGTCGATGTCGACGACATAGAGGAAGCCGCGGGCGATGTCGCTGCCGAGCGGGTGGTTGAGCGTGAGGCCGTTTCGGTTGACGCCGATCCACTTCAGCGTGTGCGCCGTGCCGTCGGGGTTGACGAGCGAGACGTAGCCGTCGTTGGGCGCCATCTCCTGCGGCATGCCGGCGTTGACCGCGACGTAGAGGTCGCGCTCGGCGTCGTACGACACGCTCTCGGCGAAGCGGAAGCCGCCGTACGTCTTGACGTTCGGCTGGACCTTGAGCGGTTCGCCGGCGACGAACGGCTTCGCGCCGCCTGCGGCGGGCTGCGGGGCCTGGGCGTGGATGACGGCGGCGGCAGCGAGAGCCAGGGCCGCGAGGACGACGGCGATCGGGTTGCGCATTCAGCGTTTGTACTCAAAGGCGGCCGGGAGTGACAAGCGACGGGCGGCGGCAACCCGGGGCGCGCGCGCGGCCGCCGGGTGGTAACATCCTCCGCGTCGGCAGTCGACCCAGCCAGGAGAGAGACCAATGTCCCCAGTCTTCGTTCGACTCGGCGGCGCAACCGTGGTTGTGGGGCTGAGCCTGGCGGCGTTCAGCGCGCCAGCCGTCGTCGCACAGGCGCAGAAGCCCGGCAGCCCGTCGTGGGTCGTGCCGCGCGCGGCCGACGGCAAGCCCGATCTGCAGGGCAACTGGACCAACGAGACGCAGACGCCTTTCGAGCGGCTCGGCGGCGGGCCGCTCACGCTCACCGACGAGCAGGCGGCGGCCATCGAGCAGCGCGCGCAGCTCGTGGAGGAGTACCGCGACAAGGACAGCGACCCCAACCGCCCGGCCCCGCCGGCCGGCGGCGATCCGCGCGCGCTGGTGGCGCCGGGCCAGCCGTCCTTCGTCGAGCAGATCGCGGCCGTGGCGGGCGGCGCCGTGGGCGGCTACAACGGCTTCTGGCTCGAACCGGGCATGAAGGTCATCCGCATCGATGGCGTCGCGCGCAGCTCGATCATCGTGGACCCGCCCAACGGCCGGATGCCGCCGCTCACCGAGGCCGGCAAGAAGCGCTTGGCGGAGCTCGCGGCCGCCTCGAAGCGGTTCGGCGAGTTCGATCACCCCGAGGTGCGGCCCCTGTCGGACCGGTGCCTGCTGTCGTTCGGGTCGAACGCCGGCCCGCCGATGCTGCCGAACTACTTCTACAACAACAACTACACCATCGTGCAGACGAGGGATCACGTGATGATCCTCACCGAGATGGTGCACGACGCGCGCATCATCCGCCTCAATGCCACCGAGCACCTGCCGCCGCACGTGCGCCCCTGGATGGGCGATTCCATCGGCCGGTGGGAGGGCGACACGCTCGTCGTCGAGACGACCAACATCCACCCGCAGCAGCTCGCGCAGACGAGCATCCTCTGGCCGTACCGCGGCGCGAGCGAGCAGCTCAAGGTGACCGAGTGGTTCGCGCGGACCGGACCCGACACGATCCTCTACCGGTTCCGCATGGACGATCCGGTGAGCTTCACCGCGCCGGTGATCGGCGAGCTGCCGTTCAACCGGATTGAGGAGCCGATCTTCGAGTACGCGTGCCACGAGGGGAACTACGCGATGTCGAACATCCTCTCCGGCGCCCGCGCGCTCGAGCGGGCGGAGGCGGCTAAGAAGGACCCGCAGTAACCCGCACGGGCGTCCCCCAGGGATCGCGCGCCAACCAGGCGCCGCCGTCGGCCGCGGCCCGATAGCCGGCGTTCAGCAGGCGCTGCCCGGCGGCGTCCGCGTCCGCGGGGCTGGGGACGATGAGCGACCACTCCAGGAGCTGCGCCTGGTCGGGCGCCGGCGCGGGACCCGGTGACCACGTGTTGGTCCCGAGATGGTGGTGATAGCCCCCGGCCGCGTAGAAGAGCGCGCCGGGGTAGCCCGACACCGTGATGTCGAGCCCCAACGTCCGCTGGTAGAACGCCGCGGCCTCACCCAGATGGCCCACGTGCAGATGCACGTGCCCCATCGTCGTGCCTGCGGGCACCCCGTCCCACGCGGCGTCTCCTGCCGCCGAGAGCAGGTCCTCCACGTCGAGCGGGTTGGTGGCCATCACGAGCTCTCGGTCGCGGTAGCGCCACGTGTCGCGCGGCCGATCCGCGTACACCTCGATGCCGAGCCCGTCGGGATCGCTGAGATAGATGGCCTCGCTGACGAGATGGTCGGCCATCCCCGTGAACCCCGACGCCCCAGAGCTGAGAGCCGAGAGCCGAGAGCCTGCGAGCCCGATGTGCCCCACGAAGCGCGCGAGCGCGCCGCGATCGGGCAGGAGGATGGCGAAGTGGAAGAGGCCGAAGGCGCCGCGCCTGGGCGCCGGGCGCGTGCCGGGCACGGCGCGGAGCGTGACGAGCGGCTCGGCCGACCCGGGCGCGCCGAGGGCCGCCGGGTCACCGCTCGCATCGAGCACGCGGAGCCCGATGACCTCGCGGTAGTAGTCCACGGACCGGCCGAGGTCGGCCACCTGCAGCGTTACGCCGCCGACGCGGGTCTCGTCCGGAAGACGGCTCCCGGACGAGGTGATCGCCTCGCTCACGCCCACGCCCTCCATGATCACGCGGCCTGTTCCGCAGCCTGGCGCACGGCCTCGATCTCGATCTCGAGATCCACGCGCTCGCCCACCATGACGCCGCCGGTCTCGAGCACCTGGTTCCAGGCGAGGCCGAAGTCCTTGCGATCGATGGCGGTCTTCGCCGCGAACGCCGCCCGGTGGTTGCCCCACGGATCGGTGGCCTCGCCGAGCCGCTCGACGTCGAGCACGACGTCGCGCGTGGTGCCCTTGATGGTGAGCTGCCCCGTCACCGTGCCGCGGTCGCCGCGCCCGTGGAAGCCCGCGGCCGTGAAGGTCACCTCAGGATAGCGCTCGACGTCGAAGAAGTCCGCCGAGCGCAGGTGCGCGTCGCGGTCGGCGACGCCCGTGTCGATGCTCGACGCGTCGATGACCACCCTGACCGACGCCTTCGCGAAGTCGCCGTCGGGCACCTCGAGCGCGCCGCTCCAGCGCGTGAACTGCCCGCGCACCTTCGCGATCACGAGGTGACGGACCGAGAAGTAAATGCCTGAGTGGCTCGGGTCGATCTCCCACCGCTGCGTGTTGGCCATGATGCCGCTCCGTGAAATCCGTCGAGCCCTCCATGGGCCCTGTCCCGGCCTGGAGCAACGGGGGTGCCAGGGCGTCGATTACTTGTTTTCAATCACTTAGGGGGAGCGCTGACCAGCGGCCCTGGACGCGCGCTCTCAAATTGATAGACTGGGCTCTCACAATGACGGTACGGAGCCGAGCCCATGCGAGCAAGCGACCTCGACCTGCGTGAACTGCTGGCGTTCGAGCCGTCCGGCGGCATCCTGCGCTTCGCGAGCGAGCGGGCGCTGCTCATCGACGCGGTGGCGATGGGGATCCTCCGCACGGAGCTGATCGAGACGCTGGGCATGACCGGCGCGCGCGCGCTCCTGACGCGCTTTGGCTACGCGCACGGGTGGCGCACGGCCGAGACGCTGAAGCGCGGGTTTCCCTGGGACAGTGACGACGAGTGGCGCAAGGCCGGCGGGCGGCTGCACACGCTGCAAGGCCTCGTGCGCGTGGAGCCGGCGGCGGCCGACGCGGCGGTTGGCGGGCGGCCGCAGCCCGTCGGCAACTCCGTGTGGCACGACTCCTACGAGGCGGAGCAGCACCTGCTGCATCTGGGGCGTGCCGACGAGCCCGTCTGCTGGACGCTCACCGGCTTTGCGAGCGGTTACCTGTCGCGCGCCTACGGGCGCGACATCTACTGCCTCGAGGAGCGCTGCCGCGGCAAGGGCGACGCGGTGTGCCGCCTCGTCGGGCGTCCGGTGGAGGAGTGGGGCGAGGACATTGCGGCCCACCTGCCGTTCTACCGCAGCGCGTGTCTCGACGCGGCGCTCGCGCAGGCGACCGATGAGCTGAAGAAGGTGGAGCGGCGTCTCCGCTCGCGGCGCCAGGCGCTCGGGACGCCCGACGCCGCGCGCGTGTCGGGCATGGTGGTGCAGAGCGCGGAGATGCGGCAGGTGGTGGAGCTGGCGCGCCGCGTCGCGCAGGTGGATTCCACCGTGCTCATCACGGGCGAGAGCGGCGTGGGCAAGGAGCGCATCGCGCGGCTCATCCATCACGAATCGGCGCGCGCCGCGGGCCCGTTCGTCGCCGTCAACTGCGGGGCCGTGCCCGAGACGCTGCTCGAATCGGAGCTCTTCGGCCACGCGCGCGGCGCGTTCACAGGCGCGACGCAGGATCGTCCGGGTCTCTTCGAGGCGGCGCACGGCGGGACGCTGCTCCTCGACGAGATCGGCGAGGTGCCGCCGGCCGTGCAGGTCAAGCTCCTGCGCGTGATCCAGGAGCGCGAGGTGCGGCGGGTGGGGGAGAACCGCGGCCGCCCGGTGAACGTGCGGCTGCTGGCCGCGACCAACCGCGACCTGACCGCGGAGATCCACGCCGCGCGCTTCCGTCAGGATCTCTACTACCGCCTGCGCGTGGTCGAGATCCGCGTGCCCGCGCTCCGCGAGCGGCGCGACGACATCCTGCCGCTGGCGCGCGCGTTCCTCGAGGCGACCGCCGCGCGCATGAGGCGCAAGGTTACCGGCTTCACGCCGGCGGCTGCGCAGCAGATGCTGCGCTACGCCTGGCCGGGCAACGTCCGGGAGCTCGAGAACGCCATCGAGCGCGCGACCGTGCTGGCGACGAGGAGCCGCATCGACGTTGGCGACCTGCCGCCGGAAGTGCGCCTGGCCGTGCCGGACGCCTTCGCGCCGGGCGAGGCGCGCACGCTGGCCGAGGTGGAGCGCGACTACATCCAGGCCGTGCTCCGGGCCGCGGGCGGCAACCGGACGAAGGCCGCCGCGACGCTCGGCATCGGCGCCGCGACGCTCTACCGGAAGCTCAAGGCGTACGAGGGCGGCCCGGCGCGCCGCACGGGGCAGTGACTCGTGACTATCATGGTCTTATAATGAGACCATGAAGTCCATCAACGTCACGGAGCTCAAGGCGCACCTGAGCGAGTACCTCCGGCTCGCCGCGCGCGGGGCGCGCATCGTGGTCCGCGACCGCGACGAGCCGGTGGCCGAGCTCGGGCCTCCCGCGCCCGCCGGCGGATCGAGCCGCGACCGGCTCGCCCGCGACGGCCGGCTCCGGCGCGGAACCCAGCGATGGGGTGCGCTCACCATCAGCCCCGTGTCCGGCCCCGTCGATATCCAGGCGTCGCTCCAGGCCGTGCGCGAGGAGCCGGCCGAAGGCCGTGCCCGGTGAAGTACGTCGACGCCAGCGCGGTGCTGCGGGTGCTCTTCGCCGAGCCCGGGCCTCGCGTCCCGCTCGCGCGCGGCGACGTCGTGGTCTCGTCCGAGCTGCTCGAGGTGGAGGTCTTCCGCGCCGTCGACCGCGAGCGGCTCGTCGGCCGGCTCGACGACCGGCAGACCGCGGTCAAGCGCAAGGAGCTCGTCGATCTCGTCGCCATGCTCGACCTGATGCGGGTCGATCGGGCCGTCATCGACCGCGCCAAGGCTACCTTTGCCGTCAACGTGCGCACGATCGACGCCATTCACGTGGCAACGGCGGAGACGCTGGTGGCCGAGGGCATCGACGTCGAGTTCTGGACGCATGACGATCGCCAGCGGCTCGCCGCGCTCTCGCGCGGGCTCACCGTCAAGGGCGTCTGATCCTCGTCTAACCCTGCGCTAGCGGGCGGTCGTCCGGAACGCGGCGAAGTCCTGCCACACCCGCTCCAGCGTGTCGGAGGCGATGGTGACCGTCTGCCCTCGGTCCGGCGACCTCTCGCTGTAGATGGTCAGCGTCACCTGCCCGCACGCCGGCGCGAACGCCGCGGGATCGAATACGTACAGCCCTTCCCGTACCAGCACGCGCGCGTCGGGCCGGTGCTCGAGCACGAAGGGGTGTAGCGGCGTTACGTCCTTGCGGCCGCACGTCGCTTCGAGGCGCAGGAAGTTGCCGGCGAAGCGCGTGAGCGGCGGCAGCACCGCGCCCTGCGTCCGCGCCGCTTCGCGGCCCAGCCGCCGCCAGAAGCCCTCGACCAGCCGGGGCGTGACGCGCACGACCACCACCGGCGGCGCATCCGCGAAGTACGGCGACCAGGATCCGAAGTCCGTGATGGGGCCGAGCCGCGCCTCGGCCTCGGGCCAGCGCGTCGGCGGGCCGCCGGTCCAGCCGGCGCGCTGCCGCGCGCGCGCCATCATCGGCGGCGTCACGAACGCGACGTCGAAGTCGTCCGAGGCCAATGCCACCGGTGCCGGCGCGCTCGCATTCGGATCCGGAAACAGCCGCTCGAGAGGCAGGCGCGCCGTGGGATCCACCGGGCGGGCCGCCGGCGACGGGGCTGACGTGTTCGCCAGCGCCGCCTGCGCGGCGGCGTAGGCCTCGCAGAGGAACACGCCTCGTACGACGATGACATCGCTCCGCCCGCGCCCGCCATCCTCCGGCCGCTCCGCCGTGAGCCCCGCCACGACACCGGCCGTGTCGAACACCGGTCCACCCGCGCCGCCAAACGGCATGGAGAGGTCCGTGTCGATCGCGCGGGGCGCGAGGCCCCGCACCTCGCCCCAGATGGCGTCGCGCGAGAAGGGATGCGGCGCGCTCATGGCCACGATCTCGTCGCCCTCGTCGAGCGACGGGACCTTCGCAGGCGGACAGGGCAGCGGCAGCGGTCGTCGCCCGGCAATCGCATCCGGATGCACGCGCACCACCGCGGCGCCGTCAGCCTGCGACGCGACCACGCGGCCGTCCACGGCCAGCGCGCCCGACACCTGCACCGCCACGGCCGTCGCGTCGCCCACGGCACTGCCGCTCGTGGCGATGAGCCCGCGCGCGTCGATGACGAACCCCGACGCGCGAGCCGTCGGCGACCACACGGCGACGACGCTCTCCTGCCACCTGGTCATGAGCTCGGACGGGTCGTTGGCGGCACGGCGCGCGTCGCCTGATTCGGGCGTCGCGGGCGCTGCCGTGATCGCCGGGTCATCCGCGTTCTCCGCCGTCAGCGAGAGCGTCAGCTCGCGGCCCGCGGCGACCTCCACCATCTGCGTCCACTGGTACGGCCGGCCGCCGATCACGACGGGCCGATCCGACTCGATGGTGTAGCTGCCGGGGCGCAGCCGCAGCGTGACCGTGCCGTCGGCGCCGGTGAGGACGCGGCGGGGTTCGGCCGAGGCCGGGTTCTCGCTGACGAGGAGCGCGTGGCGCGGGACGGGCACGGGCTGCCCGGCCTCGTCGGCTGCCGTCACCGTGACGCGGAGCGTCACCTGCTCCTGGTCGAGCGCGGCGAGCCCGCCCAGGGGGGTCAGCATGAGGAGGGCGGCGATGACCGGCGCGCGGCGCATGCGGCTGCCATCGTCACCGCCTGCGGTTGAGCTGTCAAACTATACTTAGCGACAAGTATAATGTCTCCATGAACTCCAGTCAGGCGGCCAGAGTCCTCGGCCGGCGCGGCGGGCGGGTTCGCGCGCGCCGGCTCTCCGCCGACCGCCGCCGCCAGATCGCGTCCATGGGCGGCGCCGCGCGGCGCGAGTCGATCGCCGCGGCGCGCCGCGTGGCCGACAACTTCCTGTACGCAGCGATGATGGAGGCGCTCCGGGGCGCTCCGCACACGATCGAGCGTCTGTCGGAGTGCCCGGAACCGCTGCCCGCCCTGCGCGGGAGACCCGCGCGGTGAACGGCGGTGACCTCCTCGATCGCCTGGGCGAGGTCGCCGCGGCGCTGGCCGACTTCGGGGCACAGCCGGTGCTGGTCGGAGGCATGGCGCTCGTCGTGCTCGGGTCCACGCGGGTCACTCGGGACGTGGACTTCGTCGTCGCCCATCCTGGCGATCGACTCGCCGCGCTGGTCGAGCTGTTCTACGAGAGAGACTTCGAGCTGGCGGCGCGGCTGGACGACCGCGGCGAGGTCACCGCGACCATCGACAATCCCCGGGTCGCGTCGGTCCGCCTGCGCCTCGACGCGCCGGTCAACGCGTCGTTTCTGAACCGGGCCACACGACTTCGCGTGGATCTGCTCTTCGACTTCCCGATCCTCGCCGCCGAGCTCGCGGAACGGTCGGCGCGACGGACCATCCGGTCGTGGCGCCTGCACATCGCCAGCGATGCCGACCTGCTGCAGCTCAAGCGACTGGCGTACGCCGACCGCGGCCTCGCCACCGACGCCCAGGACATCGCGTTCCTCGAGGCGCGGGCACGTGGCGCCTAAGATTAGGTTCAAACGGCACTTGCGCTGACGCCGCCGGCCCGCGGAGGCCGGGCTCCGGTGGCCGGTCCGCGCTGCGATGCCCGCCACGGCCGCGTGACGCGAGCCCCCAAGAACGCGCCCGTGCGTTCTTGGGGGCCCTTCAAAGCTCGCGGGTCCCCCCAGGCTTCTCGCGCGGTCGGATCGTGAGTCGGCCACCTGCGCACGGCCTCGCGGACCAGCGGCGTCCGCGCAAGTGCCGTTGGAGGCATGACACCCGTCAGATGGAGTAGCGCCGGGCGATCCGCAGGCTCTCGAGCTCCGCGAAGTCGCGGTCGAGCGACCAGACGAGCGCGTCGATCTCGTGGGCGAGCGCCGCAATCAGCCAGTCGGACAGGCCGAACCGCTTCCCCTTGTCGGCCGCCATCGGCACCCACCGCTCAATCTGCGTCCACGTGTCCGGTGAGGGGCGCAGCACGGGGAGCGCCGACAGCCCGCGCGCGAGCGCCGCCCGGTCGCGCCGGGACACTCCGGCCAGAAGTTCGAGGCGCACGGGCAACGCCAGGGCGACTTCGTCGGCGTCCAGCAGGCTGTTGAGCGCGGCGGCCGTCGCGCCGGAGGGCCGCCGATGGGCCTCGATCCAGACCGAGGTGTCAACGACGATCACGGCGCCGCCGATCGCGCGTGCGGATGTCGGTGGGATCGAACTCGAAGGTGACGCGGCCCAGCAGCGCCTTCAGCTCGTCACGGCGGCCACGCCGCACGACCTCGCGGAGCGCGTAGACGACGGTGTCGGTCTTCGAGGTGAAGCCGAGCGTCTCGCGGGCCTCATCGATGAGCGCCTCGGGGAGGATGAGCGTCGTGCGCATACGAATCAGTATAGATCATATGCCGTAAAGCATATGCCCACGCGACCTACCTGAGCATGCGCGGCAGCCGCTCGCCCTCCAGGATGGCGTACACGGCGGCCTCGAGCTGGTTCATGCCCGGCTCGCTCGCGTTCACCTCGATGCGTCCGTTGCCGTCAGCGTCCGCGCCGGTGTCGAGCTCGAGCGCCATCTTGCGGAGTGCCTCGGCGAGCGGCGCGGCCTCGACGGCCGTGGGGGCCGCGAGCACGCGGTTGCCGAGATCGACCATGGCGCGTGCGCGCGCGGCCAGCGCCCGGGCCGACAGCGCGACGGTCGGCCCCAGCTTGCGCATCGTCGGCGACGCGTCGGCGGCGCCGGCGGCGAGCTCGATGTGCGCGGCGATGGCCTCGGCCGCGCGCGTGACGCCGAAGCCGAGGCCGGGATCGTCGCTGCCGCTGGCCGCTCCCGCAGGCGGGGCCAGCGCCTGCAGCACGTGCCGCGTGTGCATCTGGATGTCCGCGAGCGACGCGTGTCCCGCGGCCAGGTTCGCGTGCCGCATCGCGGCA
This sequence comes from Acidobacteriota bacterium, assembly GCA_040754955.1. Taxonomy (GTDB): domain Bacteria; phylum Acidobacteriota; class Vicinamibacteria; order Vicinamibacterales; family UBA2999; genus JBFMCA01. The sequence continues at coordinate 15,099 of JBFMCA010000038.1, forward strand.
TTGACCTCGATGGCGGCCGTCACCGACAGGCCGCGGCCCTCGGGCGCGCCCTCGAAGCCTCGCGCGACGTGCCCGAAGTGCGTCTGCGCCTGGCCGGCGGGCGTCCAGCTCGGCGCCGGTGGGCCCGGCATGGAGCGCGAAGCCGCGGCCGAGCCCGCGTCGGTGCGCGGCACGAACTTCTCCAGCATGCGCCGCCGGACGACGCCGCCGTAGATGTTGCCGCGCGAGTCGACGCCGATGCCCTCGGCGCCGCTGTGCGAGATCGTCCACGGCTCGATGTCGCGGATGAAGTACTGCACCTCGCCGGTGCGTGCGCTGCCGATGCGGATGCCCTTGTCCCACCCGGGATTGTGGAAGTCGTTCGACTCCGAATCGGCCACGTAGATGCGATCGTCGGGCGTGATGACGATGCCGCTCGGGCGGCCGAACTGGTACCAGAGGTCGAGGAAGTTCCCGTCCTGGTCGAAGATCTGAATGCGGTTGTTGTTGCGATCGCCGACGAAGAGCCGGCCGCGCGAGTCGAGTGCTATCACGTGCGGCGAGCTGAACTCGCCGGGCGCGCTTCCCGTGCGACCCCACGTCTTCACGAACGTGCCGTCTGCCGCCCACTTGGTCACGCGCGCCACGGGTGCGGTGGGGCTGTTGTCGTGGCCCTCGGTGACGAACACATGCCCGCCGTCGCCCACGACCACGCCCGTCGGCGAGGTCAGCAGACGAGGCGGGTCGCCGGCCTTCCCGGGCTCGCCGATCGTCATCAGCAGCTCGCCAGCAGGCGTGAACTTCCGGACGACGTGGTTGCCCTCGTCGGTGGTCCACACGTGGCCGTCGCGGTCGATGGTGAGGTTGTGCGGGAACTCGAAGAGCCCGACGCCCCACGAAGCAAGGAGCTGGCCCTCGGGGTTGAACTTGAGGATCGGCGCCTCCGGGCGTCCCGCGCACGAGTTGCGGTTGCAGCGGGTGAGCACGTAGATGTTCCTGTCCGGCCCCTCCGCGATGCCGATCACCGAGGCTCGCGAATCGTAGTCGTTGGCGTCGTACGGCAGCGCCCACGGGTGCACGCGCGTGTAGGGCCCGGGCAGGTCGTTGACGGGCGCGACGAGGCGCTGATCCGGGTACGTGCGCGTCGTCGCCGCGGCCTGCTGCTCATCGGCAGCGCGCAGGGTGAGGACCGCCGACCGCGCCCACGACGCCGCGACGACGGCGACGGCGGCGCCGGCCACGAGCAGCCGAAGCGGTCGAAGGGCTGGACGCAACATGATCGGGCTCCTTTCCAGAGGGCAGCGGCCTCACGCTATCATGCGGGCACGCCCGGAGGCGTCCCCCAATGCAGAAGTCTTCCGCGGCCCTGGCGGCCGCCTGTGGCCTGCTCGTCGCGACGGCTGTTGCCGGGCCCGGCGCGGCCAGCCCGAGCGCTCAGGGCGGCCAGGCCGACGTGTTCGATCGCGTGACCCACGGGTATGTCACCTCGGCCGACGGCGTGAAGATTCACTACGCCTCGCTCGGCAAGGGACCGCTCGTGGTGATGATCCACGGGTTTCCGGACTTCTGGTACTCGTGGCGGCACCAGATGGCGGCGCTCGCCGAGAGCTTCCAGGTGGTCGCCATCGATCAGCGCGGCTACAACCTGAGCGACAAGCCGAAGGGCGTCGAGCGCTACGACATCACGCTCCTCGTCGGGGACGTCGCCGCGGTCGTCCGCCACCTCGGCCGCGAGCGCGCCACGATCGTGGGCCACGACTGGGGCGGCATCGTCGCGTGGCAGTTCGCCATGAACCTGCCGCAGATGACCGAGCGCCTCATCGTCCTCAACCTGCCGCATCCGCGGGGCCTCTCGCGCGAGCTGCGCATCAACCCCGAGCAGATCAGGAACAGCGCGTACGCGCGCACCTTCCAGGAGAAGTCGCCCGACGATCCCACGGTGTTCTTCGGCCGGCCGATGACCGCCGAGACCCTCGCCGGCTGGGTACGGGATCCCGCCGCCCGTGCGCGCTACATCGAGGCGTTCAGGCAGTCCGACTTCGAGGCGATGCTCAACTACTACAAGCGCAACTACCCGCGGCAGTCGGGCCCCGACGCGCCGCCGCCGCCCGAGATGCCGCCGGTCACGGCCAGCGTCCTGATGTTCCACGGGCTGCGCGACACCGCGCTCCACGCCGACGGGCTCTCGGGCACGTGGAACTGGGTGGCGAAGGATCTGACGCTGGTCACGGTGCCCGAGGCGGGCCACTTCGTGCAGCAGGACGCGGCCGACCTGGTGACGACGACGATGAGGTGGTGGCTGGCGAGCCGGACGCCGCGCTGACACGGCACGCGCCCGCGGCGGACGGAACCGGGGCCCTCCGGGAGTGACGCCAACGTGTGCCTGTGAAGACGGACGCTGACGAACGGAGGCTCCTCGAGCCGGTCGAACGCGGCGAGTGGAAGTCCCAAAGGCGGCAAGCGTGCGCGCGCACGCCGCTCGCGCTATGCGAGGGCCACCTTCTGCGCCCCGCAGTCGGTGGGCACGCGCCGGGCCGGTGGTGTGCCTCCCTGCGCGAACTCGAGGAGGCGGGCGCGGCCGACGGGCGGATCCGGATACCACGGCACCCAGGCCACGCGGCGCGCGTGCCGCTCCCGCACCTCCGTCAGGTACGGCTGTTCCCGTGCGCCGCGTTCGCGAAGCACCGGATCGGTGATGCCGGCGTCGGCAAAGCTCTGGTTCACGACCCACGCGAACGGCTCGATGCCGGCGCGCCGCAGGTCGTCCTGGAGCTGCGCCGCTTCGTGCACGGGCGTGGCCTCCGGCAGCGTGACCAGCAGCACCTTCGTGAAGTCGCGATCCCGCAGCCGCGGGAGCAGCTGTCGCACGCTCTCCGGCACCGCGCCCTGCGTGCGTGACACGTCGCGATGGTACGCCTCGGCGGCGTCGAGCAACAGGAGCGTGTGACCGGTCGGCGCCGTATCCAGGATCACGAACCCGTGCTCACCCTGGGCGACCGCCTGGGCGAAGGCGCGGAAGACCGCGATCTCCTCGGTGCAGGGCGATCGCAGGTCTTCTTCGAGGAGGTCCCGCCCGCGGGCGTCCAGCGTGGGCGCCGCCGCCGCGATGACCTCGTCGCTGTACGCACGCGTTTCCGCCACGGGATCGATCCGCGTGACCTGCAGGTGCGGCACCGTGCCGCCAATCGTCTCGGCGACGTGCGCCGCAGGATCGGTGGTGCTCAGCAGCACCTCGTGGCCGCGCGCGGCCAGCTCCACGGCGATCGCGGCCGCCGTCGTGGTCTTGCCGACTCCGCCCTTGCCCATCGTGAGGATGACGCCACGGCCGGCTCGCTCGAGGTCGTCGATGAGCGTGCCGAGCCGGCCGGGATGCGCGAACGAGCAGACGGCTGCGGCCGCCGGCGGAGACGTCGGCTCGGTCAGCGCCCGCCTGAGGCCGTCGGCGCCGACCAGAGCAAACGGATGCAGGGGGACGTCGGTGCGCGGAAGCGCGGCGAGCGCCTTCGGCAGCCGCGCCAAGGCCTCGAGGCCTCGCGCCTCGAGCGCGCAGGCGACGCGGTCCGTGCGGTCGCGCGCCGTGAACACGCCATTCACGATCAGCCGCTGGTTGGTGATGCCGAGTGTGGCGAGCTCGCCGCTCGTGCGGGCGGCCTCCGCCAGCGCCGAAGTGTCGGCGCGGGTGACGAGGACAACGGTGGTCGCCTCGCGATCGCCGAGCGCGGCGAGACTGTTGCGGTAGACGTCGACCTTGCCCTGCAGTCCGGCCAGCGGGCCCAGACAGGACGTGCCGGTCGTGTTCGTGTCGATGAACCCGGTCCACGCCGCGGGGAGCTTCAGCAGACGCAGGGTGTGTCCCGTCGGGGCCGTGTCGAAGATCACGTGGTCGAAGTCGGTGCCGGTTCGCGCGTCGGCCAGCAGCGTCGTGAACTCATCGAAGGCGGCGATCTCCACGGTGCACGCGCCGGAGAGTTGCTCCTCCATGCGCGCCACCGCGGAGGCCGGCAGCAGCGATCGATAGGGCCCGATGACGCGCTCGCGATAGTCGCGCGCGGCGCTGTCGGGATTGATGTTCAAGGCAGAGAGTCGCGGCACGCCGGGAACCGGCGTCGGACGCGACGAGAGCGTGACGCCGAGCACCTCGTCCAGGTTCGACGCGGGGTCGGTTGAGACGAGGAGCACACGACGCCCGCCATCGGCGAGGGCCACCGCGGTGGCGCAGGCGAGCGAGGTCTTTCCGACCCCGCCCTTGCCGGTGAAGAACATCACGCGGGTCGGCGGAAACGGCAGGGCGCTCATCAGCAGCACCCCGAGCCGGGCGTGCAGCAGCCGGCCGCCGTCAGGCGGATCCTTGGCTTGGTCGTTGAAGCCGTCGCGGCGAGCCCGGCCATGCGCGCGAGCTCGTCGCGGCGCGGGTACGCGCCCCGCGCGGCGATCTCGCCGTTGACCAGGACCAGCGGAAGGCACGCGTCGCCTTCACGCAGCAGCGTCTGTTGCACCAGCGGGTTCGACACGAACGCCTCCGGCTCCTGCGCCAGGTTGTGGCGCGTCACCGCCACGCCCTGCGTTCCCAGCCAATCCACGTCGGCCGCGAAGGCCGCGAGCAGCGGGTCCACCTGCGGACCGCACACGCCGCTCGAACAGCACATCGGCGGATCGAACACATCGATTCGAGTCATCGCAGCACCTCACACCGCCTCGAGGAGCGCCTTCAGCCGCCTGAGCGCCGCGGGCTCGATGCAGTAGCTCACGCGGGGGCCGTTCTCGTTGGCGCGCACCAGGCCGGCCGTTCGCAGAATCCGCAGATGCTCCGAGACGGTCGACTGGGCCAGCGGCAGTTCGTCGACGATGTGACTGCACATCCGCGCTTCTTTTCTGGCGAGCATCCGCAGGATGCGCACCCGTACCGGATGGGCGATCGCCTTGGCGTAGGCGGCCAGCTCCTGGTCTGCGGCGGGTCCCTCGAGCGGCGCCGTGGGAAGCTCGACCGTCTGGCCGTGCTCTGGTGGGCAGCAGAGCGGGTCGTCCGTGCACGGAGCCGATTCGATGGCGAGAATGGCCTTGGTCATCGTCTATCGTCGATTGACGATAGCATGACCGCCTGGGAGCTGTCAAAGAGGTGGCGTTCTCAGGTCAAGCCCAGCCTCCGCTTCAACGCGGCGACGTCCGGTTCGAACACGTTGCTTCCACCCGCGCGGTGCTGGCCGTAGGCCGCAAGCAGTGCCTCGAGCCGCTCGCGGCCGGACGCACTCCTGGCGGCCTGTCGCGGCGTCTTGTTGCCGAGGGCCGGGATCTTCGTATCGAACCACGCCTCCCAGTGCCTGCGTGCAAGCTCGGCCTCGATTGCGGCAAGCTCTGGCGACGGCGGGGGAGTGTCCGGCGGCTCTTCGCTGGCGACTGATGGAGAGGAGGACGATCGCCGGTCCTCGAGGGCCTCGGCGATATCGGTGACCGACGTGTCGAGGAGCGTGGCCGCCGGGCCAAGGCGCTTGGCAATCTCTTTCTCGATACGCCGCCTCCGCCGCGCGGAATTGACCTCCACGACGAGCCGGGATTCGTCGATCCGCAGCGTCCCGAGCGTCGTGTTGTCCCACTCCTTCATCTTCCGGTTGCCCGCCTTGATCCACGTCAAGGTCGCGGAACGGATCGCGCCGGCGGCGTCGCGGGCCTCGTCGGTGACGTGCGTCTCGCCTCGCAGGGTGGCCAGGGGTGTCAACCGCTCGACGGCCTCTGCCGCCGACACCGCGAGTTGGTAGGTGAGCGTGGTCAGCTCGAGGGGATCGCCGTCCGTGTTCTGGAGTACCGGGAGCGTCGGGTGCAGCAGGGCATCGACGATGCCGTGGTAGGCCTCCCGAAGCTCGAAGTCGTAGTCCTGCAGATCCTCCCGCGTGAGCAGCCCCTTCGGCCGGAACCGCTCCCTCATGTCGATGAGCGGAATGTGCCACGACGCCGGAATGACCCAGGGGCAGGCGCCGATCAGGATGCTGGCGCCGCCGGCGGTCACCACCCTGGTGAACGTCAGGTCGCCGACCTCCAGCGACCGCGAGGCGCTCTGTTCGAGCACGTGAAAGCGCCGGCCGGTGAAGATGTCCTTGACGTCGATCGACCGGCCCGGCGCCACCGCCTCGACGACGAAGAAGCTTGCCGGGCTCTTGCATGCCTGCTCGATGAACTCCACGTGGAACGCCGGGGCCGACTCCACCTCGTGATGCAGGAAGTGCAGGGCGACGGGCTCGGTCGGCCATCCGGCCGGCAGCTCGTCCTCGGCGGACTCCGGCACGAACGCGAACACGAAGAAGGGATCGAAGGTGGTCCCGAACTCCCTGGAGTCGTGGACGTCTTCGGGCGCGTCGTTCCACAGGAAGAACTCGTCCCACGCCTCGTCGAAGAACTCCTCGCCGAACTCCTGCACGGCGTAGGAGAAGAGCGCGGGCACGAGCACCCCTTCGGCGGACCGCAGCCGGACGCGCAGGCTGTCTTCTTCCGCCCGGGCTCGAAGGCAGCAGTGCTTGTACTTCCGCCCGCTGCCGCACGGACACGGTTCGTTGCGACCAGGTGTGGCCATGGGACCGAATACTACCTCCAGTATGCAGCCACGGTGCGACCTGCGGGAGGGAAGAACGATCAGGCGATCGGTCCGTGCCGGCGCGTTGAAAACGCCCGTGCTGATACTGCGCGTACAGCGACTTGGCGTCCGCCGCGAGCCGAACGGACCGGTGGCAGTCACCATCCCTGCTGGTGGACGAGCCAGGCTCCGGGACTCCCAGGAAGGCCACTGGGGGAGACCGGCGTCGATCAGGCGCTCGACGCCATGAGCGCGCCCGAGCTCCCGAGGGGCCATCCGTGTTGTTCTGGACCAGCCCGATGAGGGCGTGAAGGACTCGGTCAAGGATGCACTACTGGCGCGAGGAGCCACGGCGGCCCCACACCGCGACTCGTCGAGGAGGCGGGGTCGTTTCTCGAACGCCGCGCGTTCGGATCGGCTGGGCGGATCCGGACGATGTGACCGAACATCTGCGCCATGCGACCGGGCTTTCCGGTTCGGCGTGTCCTGCACGCTCGGGGACAACGATTCTGCCGGCGCTCGCGAGCGCGCGAGTTGTCTTCGACGCGATCGTGTGCCCGGTCGTTCTCGGCGAGATCGACCTCGGCCAGCACGAGCGTGTCGACGAAGTCATTCGCGCCGACGTGCGGGCGTGCGTCGCGCAGTACGCCGCGAGCGTGTATGCCCCGACGGCCCGTCGCGAGCGGGCCGACGCGCTCGTTCGAGATGCTCGAGCAGGTGCAAGGCGTCGGGACGCTGCTGCCAGCCTGAAACGGGGTGGGTTACAGCACCCACGAAGAAGCCGCGCCTGGCCGAGAGAAAAAGTTGGACCATGCAAGTCCTGATTTCACGTACACTTACAGTCTGCGGTGAGGTGGCCGAGCGGCTGAAGGCGGCGGTTTGCTAAGGCCAGCGGAACTACAGGAACAGGCCGGAAATCGCAAGGTTTTCGGCCTGTTTTTGCGTACGAACTTGGCTGGCGTTGGCTGCTGAATGATGGGTATCGGGCCCCGTTCGGGCACACTGACGGGCACACTCGCGCCGATGCCGTCGTGTGCCCTTTAGGCACACATCGTGATATCCTGAAAGCCGGTGAAGTACTTCGCCTGGGACGACGCGAAGAACGCGAAGCTCAGGAAGGAGCGCGGCATCGGGTTCGAGGATATCGTGTTCCACATCGAGCGCGGCGACCTGCTCGACATCCTCGAGCATCCGAACCCCAGCCGTTACCCTGGCCAGCGCATCTTCGTCGTCCGACGCGAGGACTACGTGTACCTGGTGCCGTTCGTCGAGGACGAGCACACGGTCTTCCTGAAGACGATCATCCCGAGCCGGAAGGCCACGAAGGAGTACCTCGGTGAAGAAGACGGCGACGAAACTTGATGCCGACGAGAAGGAGCTGCTCGAGTCCGTCGAGCGAGGCGAGTGGAAGTCGGCCGGCGGCGGAAAGCGCGAGCGGACGCGCTGCTCGCGGTACGCCAAGGCGACGTTCCGCAAGGACCGCCGGCTGAACATCCGGCTGTCGAGCAAGGACCTGGAGGCGATCCAGAAGCGGGCGCTCGCGGAGGGGTTGCCGTACCAGACGCTGATCTCCAGCCTGCTGCACAAGTACGCGTCGGGCCGGCTGAAGGAGGTCTGAAGTGGCGTTACACACCCACCCGGCTCAGCCCGGAGCACGAGTGTGGCCCCTGAAGGACGTCGACGCCACGACCGCCGTCCGAGGCGAGGTGGGCCAGGGCCAATCCAGTTCGTTCGCCGGTGGCGGCGAGGGCGTAGGCTGCAAGCCGCGCGAAAGCAGCGGTGTCAGCCTTGCGGTGTAGCGGAATGCCGGTCATCTGCTCGTAGAGACACAACTCAGGTGAACTGAGCCGCGTGCGCTCGATGGGCACCGCGTGCCCGTCGCCTGGACGGGAGTTCGTCTCAAGGCGAGTGCGGTGCGAAGAAGACGCCCCAGCCGGCGCTCGAGTCGAGGGATCTCCGCCCGTCTGAGTCGGCATTCCCAAACAACGATGACCCTCCAACCAAGGCGACGAAGCGCGCGAGCAGCGCGACGATCGCGACGCACATTGTCCTGAAACTTCGCGGACCAGAACGCCGCCCGAGTTGTCGGCCGGCTTTCGCCACGAGCGCAGGAGTGTCGATGCCAGAAGCAACCGTGGGCGAAGATAGCAGTGCGAGCGGCATCAACAACGATGTCCGGCGAACCCGGTAGGCGGGTTACGTGAAGGCGCGCCTTGAAGCCCAAGCGTCGGACAATCGCGCGAAGCTTCCGTTCGGGGGTCGTGTCGCGGTCTCGGATTCGCGACATCAGTTCCGAACGTTCGGTCCGAGACAGCCCATCGCTCACGGGTCAGCTCCCTCCTCCTGCGGCGGCTGGCGGGTCGGCAGGTGCCTCTGCAATCTCCTGTGACCACGGTGCCAAGTCCCGGTCGGGCATCCCCGGCCTGGCGATAGTACTGAGGAATGCCCACGTCACCTGCTCTCTGAAGGGGCTGTCGATCGAGGCGACGCGTTCGTACTCGGCCTCTCCGCCATCCGGCGCCCTGATTGCAGCGTAGGAAACCACTTCTAGCTCCTTCAGCAGTGCCACCATCAAAGGAACGCGATTCGGGAAACGTGGCAACGGCAGGTAGCCGTTCCAAAACCCTTGCGTGAGCACTTGGCTCCGAACTCGTTCTGCAGCTCTCGCGGCTTGTTGCGGCGGGTTGAGTCGACGCCTCATTACGTCGACCGAAGCGCATTTCGCCACGAGCACCGATGACTCGTTGCGCCCCTCCACCAAGTCGCAGGACGGCGACAGGATCAAGCGGTAGGCGGTAGGATCGTCTGAGTGAGCCGCCCGACGTCGGAGGATGTCGCCCGTCAGGGGATCAGCGCCGAGAGCAGGGACAAGGTACTGCTCCCAACTGAACAGCTCGCGCCCTTCGGTTGCTGTCTTCTCGTCCATCAAAGCTGCCACGCGCCTTCGTGCGGCGTGGACGAGATGCGCAGCCTCCGTGCCTGCAATCACGGCGGCGCCGACAGTGTCGCGCAGAACACGCTGCAACACGGTGTCGACCTCGCGATGGACCGATTGGATGGCAGCAACGAGCGGCCCGAATGCCTGAAGGTGTTGAATGATCTGCGCTTCGGTACCGGCGCCCTTGACGACGCGCTTAACGAATGGGTGGTCGTCTGGAACCGGCGGGTCGAGCGGACCATCGAACGCCGTGTAGACGATGACGGGACAGAACCGGCCAGTCCAAATCGATTGCCAAGTGCGCTGCCCCGGAGGGTCGGCAACGATGCCGCCGTTCTCGAGGAGATCGAGCACGACAGCGTCCGGTCGGGCCGCCTCGACACGAGCCAGAGCATCGTCGAAGTTCAACTCAAACAGACAAGTCACGCCGGCAATGCCGCGCTCGATCTCCTCTTTGAGGAGATCGACAATGCCTTGATCGTCGTCGATTATGAGAACGGTGCGCATGGTATCGACCGCCAGCGATCAAGACACCTTCACAGGCACGTCAAAGGTGAACGTCGCGCCTCCCAATCTTCCCGGTCTGACCAGAGCCAGCCTTCCGCCGTACTCGGAGACGAGTTCGGCGGCCACCGTGAGGCCCATTCCGATGCCGCCCGGCTTGTTGGTTACACCGGGCCAGAAGATTCGCTCGGAATCGTCTTCGGGCACTCCCGGTCCCGAATCGTGAATCGCCACGCGCACGCGCCGGCCGCTGTCGATCAAAGAGGTTCGCACTTCGAGGTTCCGGTCGCCCTCCGTTGCCTGCCCGAGCCAATAGGTGGCGTTTGTCAGAAGGTTCAGCAACACGGCATCAAGCTCACCCGGATCGACACCTACGACTGTTGCGCCGTGGCTCGGTGCGCTGACCCGGATCCTCTTCGACTTGATCTCGCCATCGAGCATGGACACACTGCGGAGAATGCTCTCTTCGACGACACAGGTTCGCATCTTGCGACGGAACGAGCGATTTGCCAGAGGGGCGAAAGTATCCGCGAGCTTGTCGAGGGCAGCGACCGCTCCTTCCGCAAGGCTCAACCGTCTGGCTATGTCCGCCGAAGCTTGATCCCCGAGAGTCTTCTTGATCATCTGCAACGTGTGTGCGAGAACCGTCGTGCGATTCCGCACTTCATGAATCAGCATCTGAGCAATCGTGCCAACAGTGGCAAGTCTGCTGTAGTACACGAAGCGCGTCTCGATTTCCTCCCTGGCCTTGTCGAGTCTCTCGCTGAACTCCCGAACGAGCGGCAACGCTTCTTCTGCCGACCCACCCTCTTCGACGACTTGGCCAACGCCAGCGACGAGCTCCCGAGCACTAAGCTGTCGGAATAGCTCCACGACGCGTTTCTCCTTCGTGACGGCTCGGCGATCCTTGTCTCGTTCGTTCTCCAAGACGGAGATGACCGCTCGCAGGATCTCCTCGAATGCCGTCACCTCGGGCGTAGCAGCGAGGCGTTCGCGGTCACTCGTATCCTCGATCCGCGGGTTCTCGTCGGCGGTGATGGCGACGTGACCTACGATCTGAGGCGTGCTGAGTCTCGGCCCGACGCGGCCGACGCGGCGTAGATCTAGTCCTAACCAATCGCGCGCCTGCTCGGATTTCGGCAGGACGAGAACGCCGTCTCGATAGACAGAGATGCCCTTGTACGCGCGTATGTCTCTGCGAATAGATGACTTCTTGAGGTCGAATCGCTCTGCGATTTCGTGGGTATCCTGCGGGGCAATGTCCCACGCACGCACCTCGAAGGAGAACGGGCCGCATTCCGGACGATCGATGGCCTTCAGCGCCGGATCATCAGCCTGTTCCTGAACCTGCGACCAAGTCAGCGTGCCGCGATTGTCCCGCCGCCCATCACCTTGCATTGCTCGGTACTTGTAGGTGTAGGTCGCCTTCCCAGCTGAATCGACATTCCCCTTGATGACGTACTTGGGATGCCTGAGGAACTCGGCCGATACGATCCGAATCGGCTCGGATTCTCCCTGCGAGGAGAGATGGATCTGAAAATCGTCCGCGGTTGCAAACGGAGGCAGCAAACGCGCAAGGTTGTCGCGCAGATCTGAAAGCTTCGCGTCGTCCCAGGCCGAATTCAGCGACTGAATGCGTATCAGGGTCCCCGATATCCTGAACGGCGAGCTGGGAGCGACTGAGATCGCGGCCCTGCATTCCTGAAGGTCGTGGGCGTTTGCCAGGGCGGCCCAGTTCACCCGCACGCGCCAGCAGGGCTGACGGCGCGCCTGTGTCAGCATCTCAAGCTGGTCCCCTAACCGCGAGGCGGAGAGCCGCCCCAAGCCCTTCTCCCCGGACGCACGCCGATCCTTTCTTCCGGAGCGCGATGCGATGCGATGTTTCTGTCGATACGGGGTGGCTACTGTTGTCCACGCATCTTGGATGGTCCTTCGATCCATGCCCGAGCCATCGTCTTGCACTTCGATGAACGGATCGCCCGCATCATCCTCACCAAAGCGAACATCGACGCGTGTCGCATAAGCGTCGTAGGCATTCTTGACGAGCTCAATGATGGCGACGACGTCGTTCGTGACGAGATCCGCGCCAAGGGCCTTGAAAGCGCGCGGGTGGATCCTGAACGGTAGGACCTCTTCGGCATCCACAACGGCTTGAGTTCGTCGAGGCACGGTGAACACTCCTGATGAGGCGTCTACGCCAAACGCTGCTCGCTGACGCCCCGGAGTACCGCCAAGACCTGAAGTGCGTGACGGCGGATCAACTCGGGCGGCAACGCGTTGCCGATCATCTCGGCCACGACGTACAGACCGCCATCCGTCGCGAACCGGTAGGTCGGCGGAAATGTCTGGAGCAGCGCAGCCTCGCGTGCCGTGATGGCTCGGTCCTGGGATGGATGCAGGAAGCGTCCCTTAGACGGGTTGAGGCATCCTCCTGTGATGGTCGGCGCCACCGCGTCCCAGCGCATCCGTCCGTACACGTCGCTGAAGCCGTCACACTTCTTGTGGCACTCAAGCTGTTGGTCCTCGCCGAGATCGCTTCGGCTTCCTCCGTCTTTCGGAATCGCCTTGATCAGCGCAAGGATTCTCTCCGATCGCTTCCCGATTATGCGGTGAAGGGGATCGTCGGTGGATCCCGGGGCGGGCAGATGCCGAATGGCTTGCGCGACCGTTGTCACCTGGGCAGCCGGCAGAGCGAAGTCGACCTTTGCAGCCTTTGCCGCTAAGAGGATCAGGCGCCGGCGCCGCTGGGGAACCCCGAATCGAGCGGCGTCCAACACCGCCCAGGTCACGGTATAGCCCATCGACCTCAGTCTTGCTGCCAGCTCGTGGAATCGTCGTCGCTCGGCTAGGCCGGGAACGTTCTCAAGCATCACGGCTTGCGGCTCGAGGGCCTCCACGAATCGCAGAAAGTCGTCGGTCAACAGATTCCGCCGGTCTCGGACGTCGCGTTTCCCGTTCAACGTCCTGAGACTCGAGAAGCCTTGGCACGGCGGGCAGCCTGCCAGGAGGTGAAGGTCGCCCCTGGTTATCCTCAGTGCCTCCATCAACGCAACGGCATCTACGTTGCGGATGTCGTCGTTCCAGAGCCGCACACGGGGGTGATTGAGACGATAGCTCTTGGCGGCTAGCTCGTGGACTTCAACGGCACCCACGACACGGAATCCCGCTTGTTTGAGCCCTTCCGTCAGGCCGCCACAGCCCGCGAAGAGATCTACGGCAATAGGTTTCCGACGGTGCGTGCGTCTCCGTGTTCTCGTGTTCATCGTTAAGGGCGATTTCCCTCTTGGCTCGTTTGCGTGCGTGTCACGAGCTCGCGTGCGACGTCCGCTCACCACGACCGGATGCCTACTTGATGCCACTTGGTTGGTGTACGAACGGGTTCACGACTCGGACACCAGCGAGTTCCTGGCCGTCCTGCAAATCCTCGGTCAACACATACGCGCATTCGCAGACCCGGGCCGCACCGACGATCAATGCATCCCAGAAGCTGAGGCCGTAGCGATCCTGGATGTGCCACGCCTCATCGAAGACCTGCTCGGTGAGCGGGACCGGTTGCCACGCTGAAAGTGCACGCACATCTGCCCGGGCGATGTCGCGGTCAAGGCCGGGCCGAAGCTTCTGCGTGACGTTCACGTAGAACTCGGAAAGGACCTGACTACTCAGCCGGCCTCGGCGCGAACGCCACAGCTCCGCCATCCAGGCAGCAGCCTGCGCTTGCTTGTCTCCATCCGCCGTATCGCGGACGTAGATCAGCACATTGCTATCAACGAAGACTGGCGCGGTCGTGGAGTTCGTCACGCGTCGGATAGAGGCGACCACCGCTGATGGCTCTGGGCGGGACCGAAAGGTAGCGTTCCATCGCCGCCTCGTAGGCTTCGCTGCCGCGCATTCGCTCGGCAAGCAGCTCGCCTACGAACCGGGAGACACTGGTGTTCTCGCGCGCGGCCTCCAGACGCGCCCACCGCGCCACCTTATCGTCGAGGGTGATGGTGACGTTCTTCAGTTTCCTCACGACACGATTTTCGTGCTACACGAGTCTCGTGTCAAGCCCTCCGGTAGGGCCGCGTCGGTCAAAGGGGGGCCTCTTCGGGTCGCGGTCACGCATTGGCATGATCCCAGTGTCAGTAGAGGACGCCGACGCCCTCCTTGAGCAGCGTCGGTTTCGGCTGTGTGCCTCGTTCCGGGACGTGGTTCGAGCCAGGCCTCAGCAGCGGGCTTCGGGTGTGACGCCATCGCACGTGCCGGCAGTGTCAACGCCGGTCCAAAATCCGACAGTTCCGCCGGTTGAAAATCCGACAGATCGGCGAGGGGACGAGCCTCAGGTCGTCGTGACCTCCTGACGAGCCGGAGTCCGGCGGCGGCGCGCGCCGGTGCCGGATTCCGGCTCGCGCGCGGTGTGGAGGGTCTGCCACAGCTCGGTGTGCTGGCGCATGCGATAGCTGTTACCGCGGATCGTCACCAGATGGCAGTGGTGGACGAGGCGATCGATCAGCGCGGCGGCCATGACGTCATCGCCGAAGATGTCACCCCATTCCTCGAAACCCTTATTCGAGGTCAGCACGGTCGCCGCCTGCTCGTACCGGCGGGTCATCAGCTGAAAGAAGTGCATCGCGCCGGTGCGGCTGATCGGCAGATAGCCGATCTCGTCGACGACGAGGAGCGCGGGATTGCAGCGTGAAATAATTTCCTGGCCTTGTTGCGTGGTCCGGAGGCGTTCGACTTGCTGCAAGGGCTCAATACGGGCCATCTGGGGAGCCTCAGCACGATCCACGCGAATTCTGCGGAGCAGGCCCTCACGCGGCTCGCGCACTGCGTGCTCACTGCGAACGTCGGCCTGCCGCACCGCAGCACGCGCGAGGCCATCGCGCTCGCGATTCATCTGGTCGTGCATATCGCGCGTCACGACGGGCGTCGCGCGGTCACTGAAGTCGTTGGCCTCCGTCGGTACGACGCCCAGAACGAGCAGTTCGAGCTGGAGGCGTGGCCGGCCGGCGCGTGAGGAACGGAGAAGGAGTCTGCCATGAAGGTGCGTGCGCGAGGAACCCAAGCGATACCGATCGCCCTGTTCCTGCTGCTGGCAGGCTGTGATGGCCGGTCACCGTCGCCGACATCGCCGTCGCCAACCTCGTTCCTGACGGGAACGTGGCCGGAACGGTCACGATTCAGGTCAATCCCGGTGACCCCGATGCGCCGCCGCCGACTACCGGACCGATGACCTGGACGTTCGCCGTCGTGCCGCAGACGGACCTGCGGACGTTCACGACCACGATCCGGTCCCAGGATCCGTGGTTGACGATGGAAACGACGGCGTCCACGGCGTTGACGCCCAGCAACACACCGCCCACGCAGATCAGCACGCAGGGCGAGTACAATTCGCCGCGCGGCTGTCGAGGCACCTTCGCCAGCATCGGCACGGCGCAGGCAACGCGCATCGAGGCCGACTTCAACGGCAGCGACTGCCAGCTCGCCACGTTCTCTGGCACGCTGGTGCTTACGAAGCAGTGAGGGTGCTGTGCAGATCGACCGCGACGCGCCGCTGCGGTTCCTCAGGACGGCGTTCCTGTGGGACGACTGGATCGCCGTGCTCCTGAAGTCGCACGACACCGGTGATGTCGTGCAGCGCGTCGGGCCGGTGAGCATGGTGCTGGCCCCACGGTTCCAGAGCTGGCTCCGCTTCAAGAACGCGCGTCGCTTCAGCCTCTTCGTGGGCGTGAACGCCATCACGCCGGGCCGGCGAACGCGGACGCGAGAGTCCGTCGGCGCCGTGCGGCATGTGTTCCTCGATGCAGACCAGGACGCGGACCGCGTCCTTGACGCGATTGCAGCGCGACCCGATCTGCCGTTGCCGTCCTACGTTGTCGGGTCATCGAAGGGCCGCGCGCACGTGCTGTGGCGTGTCGAGGGCTTCGGGCTTCAGCGGGCCGAGGTACTACAGAAGCACTTGGCGCGTGAGCTCGGCACCGATGTGGCCGCGACATCTGCCGCGCAGATGACGCGAGTGCCGGGATTCTTCAACCATAAGTACAGCCCTCCGCAGTTCGTCGAGGTCGCCTACGGCGAGGCGCCCTCGTCGTACGGCGTTCTCGACTTCCCGGGTGCCCTGGCGCCAGTCGAACCGCCGGCGCCGGTCGCGGCAAAGCGGACTCGGCGACGGAGCGGCATGCCCATGGTCGAACGGGCGCGTCGCTACCTGGCTGCGACGCCGCCGGCAATTGAGGGGCAGCGGGGCGACGCCAGGACGTTCTGTGTGTGCTGCCGGCTGATCGATCGGTTCGGACTCACGGAAGACGAGGCGATGCACCTGCTCTCCGATTGGAACGCTCGATGCCAGCCGCCATGGACCGTTCGCGAGTTGGTTGCGAAAGTGCGTTCAGCGACGCGATCTCATCGAGACCGCGTCCTTCTTGCCACCGACCCAACGGCGAACTAGTGCGATTGCCCTATCGGTCGGGCATTGACTTTCAGTTCCGCCGTCTGCGACACTGCAACCGCTCAGCTGGCCTCATCGGAAGGGGTTCACCGTACCCGTTACCTGCCGCCGGAAAGGGAACGTACCGCAGGAGCGACCGTTGTCATGACAGGGCGGGCACGTAGCAATCGGCGCGCCGCTGGATCCGGCGATCTTCGCAGGGGAGTGATTGTCGTGCTCTCTGGCGGGTTCGTTGATGTCATGAATCCGCCGGAGGTCCGCGATCGGATGGACCAGTACATCGCGGACATCAACGCAGACCCATACGTGCAAGCCCACACGAACGGAAAAGGGCTAACCTTCAAGCTGCTTAGCAAGCAAGCTCATCCACACATTCATCAAGCCCAGTGGCGCAAGGTGGCGAAAGCGTTAGAGGTACTCAGGCCCTCCCCGCTCGTCCTTGTCGGCCACAGCAATGGTGGGGCGGCTGCGGTGAGTATCGCGCGGTCACTGGAAACGAAGAGAGTGACCGTCGACCTCCTCTGCACGCACGACAGCGTCCAAACGATCGACGACCTCGGTGAGCCGAACGGCATACCGGGAAACGTACGGATCAACCTGAATCCTTACGTTATCCCCACCCCTGCTTGGATGCTTGCTCCGTTTCCGATCGGCCGGCGCAACCGCCGGGATGACGGCTCGCTAGAAGGACTTCTAAATGTCGGCTTGACCTACAATTTAGGTGGCGCGTTCGCACATAAGAACGCGTTCTACGAACTGGCCGGTGGCTATCAGGAGGCCGGCGGCGGGTTTGGGCTACCGCACATCCTCCTCGATGTGACGCTGGCTGCCCTCCGCGGTGCAACGACCGCCGATGTTCTGACGATGCTTCAGCCGCCGATCCAAACCCTGGCAACCAAGTCTCGCATCGTCATCCAGCTAGAGACCAAAGACTTCAGGAGGACATTCGAACCCGAAGCCATTGCGCCACCCGCGCTGGTCGTTGATGCCAAGAATGCTGTGAGCCTTGACATACGACGCGCCATCGATGCCCTGCCTAAGCGGGGCCGCAAGGTGACTTATGCTGGGCCCGTGCGTTCGGACAAAGACGGCGGTTCGCACATCCAAGGCGTCGCAGGGTCTGGTAATTACTTCCTGCTCACGCACAGCGACAAGAGTGACAAAGCTGGCCGGATCCTCGTAGTGGATCGTCGGCCCGAACAGCGGAAGTTTGTGACCGAGTATCGTCTCCCGGCGCTGGATGATTACGGCCCACCTTTGAATCACGCGGGTGGATGCCAAGCGATCGGGGACGTGCTAGCCGTGCCTTCAGAAAGCGGCCGCAACTCGTCGGTGGTGGCGTTCTTCGACATCTCCAATCCCTTGAGGATCCGTGAGCTGCACGCGTCGCTTCGCATCGTGCGCACGCAGCGAGACGCAGCGGCCGTTGGCATTACGACTATCACCAGGAACGGCCACAATGCGTGGCTTTGCGGTGTCTACGACAGCGGCTCCGTCGACTTCTACGAGTCCCCCGATTTGCCAGGCGGGGCGCCGTTCCATCCAATTCTGTCCTCTCCGATCAAGGTGGACGAGAAGCATCACCAAGCGCTGCTGTTGTTCACCGACTCGTCCAACCGCGTGTTCGCGGCCGGCTTAAACCGAGGTAATTTCCCCTACTTCGACAGACTCGTGCTTTACTCCGTTGACTTGGTCACCAAGTCTATGGTGCCGGATCCTGATCGGTCGTACTCGACCGGTGGCGTAACAAGGCTGCGTTGGGGAGCAGACCTTGAGAGCGTCGGCAGTCAGCTCGTACTGCATTGCACTGAACGCAACTACGGGAAGAGTTGCGACATCAAGACGTTTGTTCCGCCAGAACGCTTGCCGAAGCGCGCCGAAGCGCGAGCCCGCCGTCCAGCGACGGTGCGTACGGGCGGCGCTGCGCGCACTCCCGGCAAGGGCGCAACAAGGAAGGCCGCCAGGCGTGAGCGAAAGCGCTCAATGCGAAGCTGACTTGTGGCTCAAGTCCAGCCGCTGCGACGAAGTCGTTGTGCGGCTGCACCTCTGGGGGCGGAGAAATTGTCAAATGTTGTGGATCGGCCGCGTGAGTTAGGCGGCGGTCTCGTTCATCTCTCCCTTGGTGGTTTTCGCTTTCTGCTGCACGCCGTCGACGAAGCGCACGCCGGCCCGCACGAGGGG
>JBFMCA010000039.1:0-33566 GCA_040754955.1 Acidobacteriota bacterium
GACTCATGCTGGGCAATCGGCCGATGAGCGAGTGGATCGCGCAGTATTCGAAGAGCCATCAGCATCCGGTGAACCGGACGCTGCACACGCTGGGCATCCCGATGATCGTCGTGGCGATCGCCATGGCCGCAGCCGGCATCGCGGTGCCCGACCTGCTCCTCCCGGCGGCCGCCCTCTTCGTCGCGGGGTGGATGCTCCAGTTCGTGGGCCACGCGGTGGAGGGCAAGCCGCCGGAGTTCTTCAGCGACTGGCGGTTCCTCTTCGTGGGGCTGCGCTGGTGGGTCGCAAAGGTGCGGGGGAGGGGGTAGGGGAATGACAAATGACGAATGACGAATGACGAAAGGACGAATGAACGGATCAGCCTGGTTCTTCGGCTGACCCCGGCGTCCCGGCGGGGCGGTGTTCGGCCGGGTCGGGCCAGAGCCATTTCCGGACATCGTCGCGCGAAATGATGCCCAGCACCACCGGGGGGGCACCGCGGCTGACGACGGCCAGGGCCTGCGCGGCGCGGAGCTTCAGCAGCGCGGCGTCGATGGGCTCGTCAGGATGGACCTCGTCGAGGCCCGACACGTCGCGGCCGTCGAGGGGCTGCATGATGTCTTCCACGCGCGGCGCCCGCCGCGCCCGCATCTCCTGGACCGACGGGAACCGCACGCCCTCCTCGGTGCCCAGCGACTCGAACAGCGAGTGGCGCATCAGCGCGCGCGACACCAGGTATGCCACGGTGTTGGCGATCATCACCGGGAGGATGATCACGTAGGTGGCGCTCACCTCGAAGACCATGAAGATGGACGTCATCGGGGTGCGGAAGACGGCCGCGAAGAACGCGCCCATGCCAATGAGCACGTACGCGCTCATGGCGCCCGGCGCGAGCGGCCAGTAGAACGCCGCGAGGCCGCCGAGGCCGCCGCCCAGCATGGCGCCGACGAACAGCGTCGGCGCGAACAAGCCGCCGGGCACCCCAGACCCGAACGAGACTGCCGTGAGCGCCGTCTTGGCGAGGGCGAGCGCGATAAGCGTCAGCCAGGGGAACTCGCTGTGCAGCGCGGCGTCGATGCCGCGGTAGCCTGCGCCCAGCACCCCGGGCAGCACGAGGGCGACGAGCCCGGTGAGCAGACCCGCCACGAACGGCAGCGCCGGCGCGACGCCGGCCGGCCAGCTCTTGGCGCGCTCCTTGAGCGAGAGCAGCGACCCCGCATATACGCGGCTCAGCACGCCAGCCACGAGTCCGATACCGGCCGCGATGACGAGCTCCGCCGGCGCGCGGAGCGCCATGTCGGGTACCGTGAAGAGCGGGTCGTCGCCCAGAAACGCGCGGCTCACGACCGACGCCGAAGCGGCGGACAGCACAATCGACCCGAACACGCCGGCGCTCCAGCCCGACAGCACTTCCTCGATGACGAAGAGCACGGCCGTGATCGGCGTGTTGAACGCGGCGGCGATGCCGGCGGCGGCGCCGACCGGGGCAATGTGGCGCATGTCGTCGCGCGCGAGCGTGAAGACGCGGCCCAGCACCGACGCGACGCCCGCGCCCATCTGCAGCGCCGGGTCTTCGGGGCCGAGCGGCGCGCCCGATCCGATCGATGCCACGCACGCGGTGAACTTGCCCGCGATGCTCGTCGCCGGGATGTAGCCGTCGGAGACGTAGATGGCGCTCTTCGTGTAGATGATGCCCGAGCCGCGGGCGGACGGCGCCACCCACCGGACGAAGAGGCCGGCGAGCCCCGCGCCGAGGCACGGCGAGAGCACGGTGGACCAGCGTCGCGCGCCGGTGGGCAGCCCGAGCGCGGACCACGACACGAGCTCGATGGCGATGTGAAACGCCGTGACCAGCAGCCCGGCGAACGCGCCGATGAGGATCGACAGCAGGAGGAAGCGCTGCGTGTCGGTCACGGCCGTGCCCCGGCGGCCTCGAAGCGCGAGAGCAGGCGCGCGATCGCGGCGAGATCCGCCGTGGGCGGGCCACAGCGCGCGGCGCGCGCCGTCCAGGCCGCGATGGCGAGCTCGATGACGGCGTCGACGTCGACGGTCTCCCGCGTCCGCCGCGCCACCACGCGGCGCGCGGCCGCGAGCGGGTCGCCCTCCATCCGCTCGGCCTCGGGAACACACGCGTCGTAGGCGTCGATGATGCGGCGCAGGAGCTCCCGGGCGCGCCGCAGGCGCTCGGCGGCGGTGAGGCGACGCGCGGACGGGTCGAGCGCGACGACCGCGCTCGCCACCTGCGCAATGACCTGCGCCCGCGCGTTGCTCCTGTCGATCGCGAGCGCACGGCGGGCGGCGGCGGCGGCCTCCGCATCCCGTCCGGCCGCGAACTCGGCGTCCGCCAGCAGGCGCCACGCCTCGTCGTCGTGCGGCTGTGCCGTCGTGAGCGCCCGCGCCACGCGCGCCGCGTCGTCGGGGCCGCCGGCGGCGAGGAGCAGGGACGCCACCTGCTTCGCGCGCGGCGGATCGTCGGCATCCACGGCCAGTCGCACCAGCACCGCCCGCGCCCGCGGTGCGTCGTCGATGCCGAGCAGGTACCCCGCGAGCTCGATGCCCGCGTCCAGGCGGGCGTCGTCGTCCGGTTCGGGCCAGGCACCCGTCATGGCCCGCTCGTACCACGCGTCGGCGCCGGGCTGGCCGAGGGCGCGCGCGATGCGGGCGCGCAGCAGGTTGGCCGGCCCGCTCGTGGGATCGGCCCGCATGGCAAGCTCGAGGTACGACTCCGCCTCGAGGGGGCGATCGGCCTCGTACAGGGCCGTCGCGAGCAGCAGCGAATAGCGCGGGTTGCCGCGATCGAGCTCCCGCGCGGCGCGCAGGTCCTCGATGCCTGCGCCGGCACGCCCGGTGGCCACGGCCGCGCGACCGCGTTCGAAGAGGCTGGCCGCCCGCGCCTCCTTGGCGTCGTGGAAATAGCCCGAGAGCGCGGAGGTGACCGCCGCCAGGCCGAGGAGCGCGGCGAAGACCGCCGCGTACACGCGTGGCTGCACGGTCTCAATGGTGAGTCGAACGCCGAGCCAGGCGCAAGCTCGGCGGCGGTCGATCGTTCCTCAGGGCAGCAGCCCTTCGACATAGAGTCCCGGCGCTCAGGGCAGCAGCCCTTCGACACGGGTCGATGCGCTCAGGGCAGCAGCCCTTCGACACGGGTCGATGCGCTCAGGGCAGCAGCAGGAAGCAGGCAGTGGCGATGCCGGTGGGGACGAGGGCCCCTGCCAGCAGCCACGCCGGCGAGACGCCGCCCTCGAAGAACCGCCCGAGCAGCGCCTGGCCGGCCGGGTTGGGGGCGTTGGCGATGACGGTCAGCCCGCCGCCGGTGACGGCGCCGGCGACCACGGCGTACTTGAGCGAGTCACTGAGGCCGGGCACGAGCGTCGCCAGGTAAGTGATGAGGGCGTTGTCGTTGAACGCGGTCAGAACCACCGCGCCGGCAAACAGCGGCAGATCCGTGAGGCTGCCCAGCACGGGCGCAATCCACCAGCCCTGCAGCCCGCCGTGCGTGACGAGGCCCGCCAGGAAGAAACCCACGAGCAGCGGCGGCTTGAGATCGATGGGCGTCTGGTACGGCGCCGTGGCGATGGCAAACCCCAGGAAGAACATGAAGCCGCCGAGGAAGAGGACCGGGTAGTGCGCCATGGCGACGGTCCAGGCCAGGAACAGCAGGTGCACGCCCGTGACCCACGACGGCACCACGCGGACCTCCGGCGCGTCGAGAGGGTGCTCGGCCGCGAGCGCCGCCGACCGGCCGGCGAGCGTCGCCAGCTCGCGGCGAAACACCACGAAGTACACCGCGTTCGCCGTCAGGATCGACACCACCGCCTTCCACCCGAAGTTCGCGGACATGAACGCGAGGTTCCAGTCCCACGGACGCGCCACCATCAGCACGGGGGGCGCGGCGAAATGGGTCAGCGTCCCACCGATGGAGACGTTGACGAAGAGCAGGCCCAGCGTGGCGTACTGGAGGCGCCGGCTGACCTGGCAGGCGAAGAACTGCCGGCCGAGGAGCAGCGCGCAGATGGTCATGGCGGCCGGCTCGGTGATGAACGACCCGAGGACGGGCCCGAAGGTGAGGATGGCCAGCCACCACGCCGCGGGCGTCCCGCCGGCGACCGCGGCCACGCGGCGGAGGAGCGACTCGGCCAGGCCCACCACGGGCTGCGTCGAGGCGATCGCCATGATGACGACGACGAAGAGCGCTTCGGTGTAGTTGACCGTCTCGCCCACGTAATGCTTGGCCGTCTCCCAGTCGAAGTAGCCGGTGATGGCGGCCATGAGCACGAGCACCCACAGGCCGAAGATGACCTCGACTTCGCCGAGGAAGTGCAGCATCTCGGCCTTGAAGCTGGGCTCCGGTTCGAGGCCGAGCGCCCTGCGCCGCGCGTCGTGCTCGTGCTGTGCGTGGTGGGCCAGGGCGCGGAACCTGTTGGCGAAGAACGTGTGGAGCACGGCAAGCAGGAAGATCGCCGTTGCCACGGCGTTGAACGGCAGATGATCGATGCGCGCGAGGAGCACGTCCGAGATCCCGCCCTCGACCGCGGGGTACTGATCGAGCGGCAGGGGAAACACGGGCAGCGACTGCGGGGCGGTTGTGTCCATCATGGGTGGTGGGAAGACCGTTCCTACATCTTGTACCACGAGCGTCCGCGGACTGAAGTAAGGTACGCGCGATGACCTACCGGCTGCTCGACAGCCCCGTCGGACGTCTGCTCCTCGCCGCGGACGACCGAGCGCTGCGCGTGCTTGCGTTCGCCGGCGGCGTACGGGCGCCCGCGCCCGAGGCGTCGTGGGTGGAGGGCACGACGGACGTGCTCGCGGCGGCTGCCGACGAGCTGTCGGCGTACTTCCGCGGCGCGCTGACGCGCTTCACGGTGCCGGTGGACGCGCGGGGCACCGCGTTCCAGCGCGCGGTGTGGCGCGGCCTCGTCGACATCCCGTACGGCGACACGGTGAGCTACAGCGAGCTCGCGCGCCGCATCGGCCGTCCCGCGGCCGTGCGAGCCGTGGGGCTGGCCAACGGATCCAATCCAATTTCCATCATCGTTCCATGCCACCGGGTCATCGGTCGGGACGGGACGCTGACCGGCTACGGGGGCGGGCTGGCCATCAAACAGGCCCTGCTGGACCTCGAGAGGGGACAACGCAGGCTGGTTTGACGAGGGTTCCTCACGAGGTGCTCTGAACCACGTGGGGCACGCGTGTGTCGAACCCGTCCGGAACCCCTCACAACCCCTGTGGTTCCTCCGCCTTATAATTCGTCTATATGCACCGTACGGACGTCGGGAACCCCGACTACTTCCACCGGGTAGTCGACTGCCAGTGGGCGTGCCCTGCGCACACCAACGTGCCGGAGTACATCCGCCTCATCGCGCAGGGCCGGTTCACCGACGCCTACCTGCTCAACCGGCAGTCGAACGTGTTTCCGGGCATCCTGGGACGCACGTGCGATCGGCCGTGCGAGCCGGCGTGCCGGCGGGGCCGCGTGGACGGCAAGCCCGTGGCCATCTGCCGGCTGAAGCGCGTCGCCGCGGATCACCGCGACGAGGTGAAGCACCTGCTGCCGCGGGCGCCCGAGCGGAAGAATGGCAGGAAGGTGGCGCTCATCGGCGCGGGCCCGGCGTCGCTGACGGTGGCGAACGACCTGATGCCGCTCGGCTACGAGGTGACGCTCTTCGAGAAGCAGCCGCGTCCCGGGGGGCTGATGCGCATCAACATCCCCGCGTTCCGGCTGCCCGAGGACGTGCTGGACGAAGAGATCGGGTACATCCTCGACATGGGCGTCGACGCGCGCTTCGGGACGCCGGTCACGAGCCTGAAGGCGCTGGTCGAGTCGAACGAGTACGATGCCGTGTTCGTCGGCAGCGGCGCGCCGAAAGGGAAGGAGCTCGACCTTCCCGGCCGGCGGGACTCCGACCAGGTGTTCATCGGCATCGAGTGGCTCGAGTCGATCCACTTCGGCCACATCGACTCGGTCGGCCGGCGCGTGCTGATCATCGGCGTCGGCAACACCGCCATGGACTGCTGCCGCTCGGCGAAGCGTCTCGGGGCCGAGGACGTGAAGGTCATCGCCCGCAAGACGCGCAAGTACTTCAAGGCCTCGCCGTGGGAGCTCGAGGATGCCGAGGAAGAGGGCGTCCAGATCCTCGAGAACCTCCAGCCCGTGCGCTTCGTGGTGGAGAACGGGACGCTCACCGGGCTCGAGTTCGACAAGTTCAGGTCCACCGAGACCGACGGCACACTCCGCCAGGAGGTCATCGGGCGCGAAGTCATCCCGTGCGACACGGTCATCCTGGCCATCGGGCAGGACAACGCCTTCCCCTGGATCGAGCGCGACATGGGGATCGAGTTCGACAAGTGGGACATGCCGGTCGTGGACAAGACGACGTTCATGTCCACGCGCCCGGGCGTCTTCTTCGGCGGCGACGCGGCGTTCGGGCCGGCGAACATCATCTGGGCGGTCGAGCACGGCCACCAGGCGGCCATCTCGATCCACCACTACTGCCAGGGCGTGCCCGTCGCCGACCGCCCGCCGCAGGGCGTGACGCTCACGAGCACCAAGATGGGCCTGCACGAGTGGGCGTACAGCAACGACTACAACCCGGTGGCGCGCCAGAAGATGGTGCACGTCGAGCTGCCCGTCCGCTTCTCGAAGATGACCATCGAGGTCGAGACCGGGTTCACGCCCGAGCAGACCCGCGCCGAGGTGCAGCGCTGCCTCAACTGCGACGTCCAGACGCACTTCACCGAGCAGCTCTGCATCGAGTGCGACGCGTGCCTCGACATCTGCCCGACCGACTGCCTGACCATCGTGGCGAACGCGGACGAGCCCGTGCTGCGCACGATGCTCCGCGCGCCGGCCGAGAACACCGACCAGCCGCTCTTCGTATCTGGCCCGCTCAAGCAGACCGGCCGGGTGATGGTGAAGGACGAGAACGTCTGCCTGCACTGCGGCCTGTGCGCCGAGCGGTGCCCGACCTACGCCTGGGACATGCGCCGGTCGGTGATTCACATCCCGTACGCGGGGGTGGCGACGCTCGCGACGGCGTAAGGACGGGCTGCGGGGCTTGATCGTAAGCCCCTCGGCTCCGGGCTCCGGGCTCTCGGCTCTGGTTACTGACGACTGACGACTGACTACTGGCTACTGCATGACTCGCGTCAACGACTTCGCGTTCAAGATCGCCACGGCCAACGGCACGGGTTCCGCGTCCGCCAACTCGCTCATCATGCAGACCATCTTCCGCATGGGCGTGCCGGTGTGCGGCAAGAACGTGTTCCCTTCCAACATCCAGGGCCTGCCGACCTGGTACGAGATCCGGGTCAACAAGGACGGCTACACGGCCCGGACGCCGCACTTCGACCTGATGGTGGCCCTCAACCCGGCCACCTACGACAAGGACGTGGCCGAGGTGGTGTCCGGGGGGTGGCTGCTGCACGACTCGACGTGGCCGCTGGACGAGCGGCTGCGGCGGCCGGACGTCAGTTACCTGGGCGTGCCGTTCGCCGAGATGTGCAACGCCGCCTTCACGGGCGTGCGCGAGCGCATCCTGATGAAGAACATCGCGTACGCCGGCGCGCTGGCGGCGCTCCTCGATCTGGACGCCGACGTGCTGCGCGCCCTCCTCGAGGAGAAGTTCGGCCGCAAGCCGGCGTTGATGGCGTCGAACCAGACGGCGGTCGATCTGGGCTACCGCTACGCGAAGGACCACTTGGAGTGCCCGCTGCCCATCCGCGTGGCGCCGATGGATGCGACGAAGGACGCGATTCTCATCGACGGCAACACGGCCGCCGGCCTCGGGTGCGTCTACGCCGGAGCCACGGTGGGCGCGTGGTATCCGATCACGCCGTCGACGTCGCTGATGGAGGCGTTCAAGACCTTCTGCGCGAAGTACCGCGTGGACCCGGAGACGAAGAAGAACCGGTACGCCATCATCCAGGCCGAGGACGAGCTGGCGGCCATCGGCATGGTCATCGGCGCGAGCTGGGCGGGGGCGCGGGCGTTCACGCCGACGTCGGGGCCGGGCATCTCGCTGATGAACGAGTTCATCGGCCTCGCGTACTACGCCGAGGTGCCGGCCGTTGTCTTCGACGTGCAGCGCACGGGGCCGTCCACCGGGATGCCGACGCGGACGCAGCAGGGCGACCTCCTCCTGTGCGCCTACGCCTCGCACGGGGACACGCGCCACATCTGCCTGTACCCCGCGGACCCGCGCGAGGCCTTCGAGTTCGCCGTCAAGGCCTTCGACCTGGCCGAGCGCTTCCAGACGCCGGTCTTCGTCCTCACCGATCTCGACATCGGCATGAACGACTGGATGGTCCCGAAGCTCACCTGGGACGATGCCTACCGGCCGGACCGGGGCAAGGTGCTCACGGCCGAGGAACTGGAGCGCATCAAGACGTTCTACCGGTATCTCGACGCGGACGGCGATGGCATCCCCGCGCGCACGCTGCCAGGCGTGCACCCGAAGGGCGCGTACTTCACGCGTGGGTCGGGCCACAACCGCTACGGCGTCTACACGGAGGACGCCGAGGAGTACACGGACGTCATCGATCGCGTGGGCCGGAAAATTCAGGGCGCCGCGCGGGCCGTGCCGGCGCCCGTCACGCGGCTCGCGCCCGGTGCCACGATGGGCATCGTCACCGTCGGCGGCTGCCACGGCGCGTGCATCGAGGCCATGGACGTGATGGCGCGCGACAACGGGCTGGCGTTCGACTACATGCGCGTGCGGGGGTTCCCGTTCGGCGACGAGGTCCGCCAGTTCCTCGAGTCGCACGAGGTGAACTTCGTCGTCGAGCAGAACCGCGACGCGCAGCTCCGGAGCCTGCTGATGCTCGACACGGGCGTGTCGAGCGAGCGGATGGAGTCGGTGCGCTACTACGGCGGGTTCCCGATGAGCGCGCACCATGTCGTCTCGGGCGTGAAGGCGAAGCTGGAGAGGGCGGCATGACGTACATCGCGAAACCGAAGGTCCACCACCCCTCGCTCCGGAAGAACGCGCTCGGCCTGACGCGGCGCGACTACGAGGGCTCGATGTCCACGCTCTGCGCGGGCTGCGGGCACGACTCGATCACGGCGGCCATCGTCCAGGCGTTCTGGGAGCTGTCGATTCCGCCGCATCGGGTGGCGAAGCTCTCGGGCATCGGGTGCTCGTCGAAGACGCCGGCCTACTTCCTGCGCGAGGCGCACGGGTTCAACAGCGTGCACGGCCGCATGCCGGCCATTGCCACCGGCGCCAACGCCGCCAACCGGGATCTCATCTACATCGGCGTGTCGGGCGACGGCGACTCGCTGTCGATTGGCCTCGGGCAGCTCTGCCACGCCATCCGGCGCAACCTGAACGTGCTCTACGTGCTCGAGAACAACGGCGTCTACGGCCTCACCAAAGGGCAGTTCTCGGCGTCGGCCGACCCGGGCTCGATCAGCAAGAAGGGCGAGGCGAACGTGATGGAGGCCATCGACGGCTGCCGGCTGGCGCTCACGCTGGGCGCCACCTTCGTCGCGCGCAGCTTCTCGGGCGACAAGGATCAGCTCGTCCCGCTCATCCAGGCGGGCCTGGCCCACCGGGGCTTTGCGTTCATCGACGTCATCTCGCCGTGCGTCACGTTCAACGACCACGAGGGATCGACCAAGAGCTACGCGTACACGCGCGAGCGCAACGTCGAGGTCGTGCAGGCGGATTTCATCCCGCCGCGGGACGCGATTACCGCGGAGTACGAGGCCGGCACGATGCGCCGCGTGATGCTGCACGACGGCAGCTGGGTGACGCTGCGCAAGGTTGCCGAGGACTACGACCCCACGGACCGGGACGTGGCGGACGCCTACATCCGCGAGCGCCAGCGGGCCGGCGAGGTGGTCACGGGCCTGCTGCACATCTCTCCCGGCTCGCACGAGATGCACGACCATCTCGAGACGGTGAGCACGCCGCTCATCGACCTGCCGTACGATCAGCTGTGCCCCGGCGCGGGCGCGCTGGAGAAGCTGCAGCAGCGGTTTCGATAGGGTGCCTGGGTGCCTGGGGTGCCTGGGTGCCTGGGGTGCCTGGGTGCTCGGGTGCCTGGGTGCCTGGGTGCCTGGGTGCCCGGGTGCCTGGGTGCCTGGTGCCTGGGTGCCTGGGTGCCCGGGTGCCTGGGTGCCTGGGTGCCCGCGTGCTCAGAAGCGGACGGTGAGGCGGGCCTGGATGTTGAGGCCGGGCTCGTCCAGGCCTGAGCCGTGCAGGCGGTAGTTGCGGTCGGTGAGGTTCTCACCCAGCAGGACGAGGTCCACCCGGCGGGCCAGCGGGATGCCTGCTCGGAGGCCCACCACGGCGAAGCCGGGCGTGCGATCGAACAGCTCCACGTTGCCGCCGGCCGGCAGCACGCGCGCCGTCACCTGGGCCAGCGTTTCGCCGGTCGCCCGCAGCACGCCGTTGGACACGAGACCACGATCGGTCGCGGTGCCGTTGAAGAACGCCGCGATGGCGGCGGCATTCCGCCGCGCGCCGATGCGGGCGTCGCCGAGGTCACCGTCGCTCAGCCGCGTCTGGGCCCGCGCGAACAGGAGCACGCCTTCCACCCAGGCCCGCGACGCCGGGCGCTGCCACGTGAGCGCCGCGCCGCCCATTGCCGGCGGCATCCGGCGCCGGAACGCGCCCGACTCGATCTCCCGCCCGTTCGCCATCGACGCCCAGGCCCGCGCCCGCCAGGCCGCTGAGAGCCGCGCGGTGGCGTCGGCCTCGACGCCGCGGATACGAGACCGGCTGACGTTGACGCGCGTCACGATCGGCCGCGCCTCGCCCGCCACGTACGCCCGCCCTGCCTCGTCCTGGCGCACGACGGCGTACCCGGCGATGTCCGTGCCTACGATGCCGGCGGGGAAGATCAGCGTGCGGCGCTCGATCGCGTCGTGAAAGTCCAGATGGAATGCAGTGACCGATCCGCTCAGGGCCCCCGACCGCCAGCGAAGGCCCGCCTCGTACGCGTAGAGTTCCTCTGGCCGCAGGTGCTCGATGGGCTGGCCCGTGCCCACGGCCGTCGCGCCATCCGTCGTGCCCCGCTGCGCCCCGAGCTCGGCCGCGCGGCCGGGCGCAATCTCGAACCCGGCACCGCCGTTGAACCCGATGGATCCGAAATCGAAGGCGTTGGCCGCGCGGAAGCCCCGGCCGATCGATACCGTGGCGTTCAGCGACGGCGTGAGCGCGACGACGGCGCCGGCGTTGAACGAGACATCGCCCGTCGTGACCGTGTCGCCGGTGACGCCGAACGCCGGGTTGGCCCGCATCTCGAGCGAGTGGCGTCCGGCGCGCAGGCCGCCTGAGACGGAGAGGCGCCCGGGCGCGACGTCCACGCCCTGCTGCCAGTAGATGGCCGCGGTGCGATAGCGCGTGCCATCCGGGATGTCCGGCCGCGCGGGCACACGGCGGCCGTCGGGCTCGGCCAGCAGCCGCTCGCCGGCGATGAACTCGTCGAAGAGCTCCACGCCGAAGGTGGACACGGCGCGGGCGCCGACCGACCGCCGGGCTTGTGCCTGATACCCGATGGCCGTCGTCGTGTTCGACTGTTCATCAACCCGCAGGCCCGGACGCAGCTGTTCGAGCCGCCCATCGTCCTGGCGGTTGATCGAGAGCGTGGCCGACACGTCCTCGAGCCCGCCCATCCGCGGCCGACTGTAACGGAGGAAGCCGAAGTCGAGCCGCTGCGGTCCGAATTCGCTGCGGTACCGTCCGTTGCCCCCGATCTCCTGGTCGTACCGCCGGGCGCCCACCTGCTGCGCGTGGAGAAAGCTCGCGGTCACGAGGCCCGCGCCCGCCTGCCACGCGAGGGCGCCGCTGGCCGACGACTGGCGGAAGCCGGTGTGTTCGAGGCGCTCGCCCACCGCGGCCGAGGAGATGCCGAGGTAGCGGGTGACCGCGGCGTGCGAATCGATGCCCCGGCCCGGTCGCAGGTCACCCGCGTCAAGCACGCTGGCGGATACGTTGCCGGCCACCCCTGCGCGTGCCATCGACAGCCCGACGTCCGCCGCCCGCAGGGCGTTGGCGGCGGCCAGCGTCACCGATGCCTGGCCCGATACCGACGGCTCACGGGTGAAGGCGGCCGGGCGCGAGAACAGCGAGATCGTGCCGCCGAGCGCGTCGCTCCCGTACTGGGCCGAGCCGGGGCCCCGCACGACCTCGATCCGGTCGAGATGCGCGCCGGGAATCCACGCCAGATACTGGCTCGGGCCGTCGCGCCAGGCGGCCGTGTTGAAGCGGATGCCGTCGAGCAGGTAGCCGTTGCGCTGGCCCGTGAAGCCGCGCAGGATCGGCGACCCCTGTGCCGAGGTGGTCTGCTGCGCCAGGACGCCCACCTCCTCGCGCAGCGCCTGCGTGACGACGGTGAAGGGCCGCTGGTGAAGGCTCGAACGGTCTACGACGGTGGCCATCTGCGCGACGCGCGCGGTGTCTTCCGCCCGGCCCCGTGCCGGTGTCACCACGATTTCCGACGTGTACGGCTGAAGGCTCAGCTGGACGTCGATGGCCGCGCCCGACTTCGCCGTGTCGATGCGCCGGCGGGCCGACAGAAACCCCGGCGCGGAGGCGACGACCTCGCACGGCACGGCGGACGGCAGGCCGGGAAGCTGGTAGCGCCCGTCCGCGTCGGTGCGCGTCTCGCGCGTGAGCCCGTCGCAGACCACGCGCACGCGGGCGCCGACGACGGCGCTGGCTGTCGAGTCGAAGACACGGCCGGAAACGGCGGCTGCAGGCGGGGGGATCTGGGCAGCGGACAGAAACGCCGTTAGGAGAACGACTGACGACACGGAGCCGCCATCATACCCCAGCCCTTCTGCCACGATGGTCGTTTGTCGCACCTCCCCAAAAAAACGGGCACGCCCCGAAGGGCGTGCCCCGTAGTCGAGTTTTCCGAGCCGGGCGGTTGGACTAGCTGCCCGTCGACTTGAAGAGCGGGCCGTCATCCACGGGGATGCGGCGCTGGCCCTGGTCGTGCGGGACGCCGACCTTGACCGTGCCCGTGCACGTGGCGCCCTCGTTGTCGGTGCCCGTGAACGAGATGTGGTAGACGCGGCCGTTGCCGGGCACGCGCGGGCTGCCCGAGCGCTCGGCGCGGACCTGCGCGGTGGAGGTGCCGACGCCGTACCCGTCGATGGGCGTGTTGCCGTCGCCCTGGGTGTTGGTCGGCTCATCCTGGAAGATGCTGTCGATCCGGATGGTGATGCCGCCCTCGATGTCGGTGACGCCAAGCACGTTGACGTTGACCAGCCGGTGGTTGGGCGGCCAGATCTGGCCGATGCTGGGCGCCGCCGCCGAGCACACCGGCACGTCGTTGACCGGCGCGATGGTGATGGTGACGGTGGCGACGTTGCTGTCGACCTGGCCGTCGTTCACCTTGTAGGTGAAGCTGTCGGCGCCGAAGTAGTTGAGGTTCGGCGAGTAGGTGAACGAGCCGTCGGCATTGAAGGTCAGCGTGCCGTTCGAGGTGCCGCTGACGAGCGCCGCCGTGAGCGCGTCACCGTCCACGTCGGAGTCCGCCACGCCGTCGGTCATGGCGTTGCCGGAGACCGGCGTGTCCTCGTTGGTGGCGTAGGCGTTGTCGGTGGCCACCGGCGGGTCGTTGACGCAAGCCACCGCGATGGTGACCGTCGCCGGATCGCTCGCGGTGCCATCCGAGATCGCGTAGCCGAACGAATCGGTGCCGCAGAAGTTCGCCGCCGGCGTGTAGGTGAACGTGCCATCGGCATTGAAGATCACCGAACCGTTGGCGGGGTCGGAGGTCTTCGCCCAGCTCAGCGTGTCTCCGTCCACGTCGACGGAGGTGTCGTTCCCGGTGACGTCACCGCTGACCGGCGTGTCCTCGTTCGTCGACACCGCATCGTCCTCCGCCACCGGCGGGTCGTTGACGCAGGTGACGTCGATGCTCACCGTCGCGACGTTGCTGTCGACCAGCCCGTCGTTCACCGTGTAGGTGAACCCGTCCGGCCCGCAGTAGTTGGCGTTGGGCGAGTAGGTGAAGCTGCCGTCCGCGTTGAGCGTGAGCGAGCCGTTCGCGGTGCCGGACACCAGGGAGGCAACCAGCGTGTCGCCGTCGTCGTCGCTGTCGGGCGGCGCGTCGGTGACCACGTTGCCGGCGAGGAGGGTGTCCTCATCGGTGGTGTAGGCGTTGTCGGTCGCCACCGGCGGGCGGTTCTTCGGCGTCCAGATCATCTCGACGATGTTCGAGTTGAGCGAGCCGATGCTGGCCTGGATCCGGTCGGTGCCGTAGGTGCCGTCGGGCCCGGCGTCGGTGTAGGTGAACGTGGCCTCGCCGGAGGCGTTGGTCACGCCGCTCCCGGTCACTCCCGCATTCGGACCGCTGATGATGGTGAAGGTGACGGTGGCTCCCGGCACCGGCGTGCCGCCGGTGCTCTCGGCCTTGGCGATCACGGTGTGCGTGCCGCCTTCGATGTCGGTGCGCGTCGGCGGGCTGAGGCCGACCGTGGAGAACTTGTCGGCGTCCGGCAGGACGAGCGCAACCGGCGAGAGGATGAGCTCGGCCAGGGCCGCGATTGCAGCCTGGCTGCTTTCACAGCATGAGAAGCTCATGCCTCCCCAGTTGCCGCCCGTGGTGCTCGCCGGAGACGTCTGGTTGGCAATGAGCCAGTCCTGGTAGTCCGCGTACCAATCGCCGGCCGGAATGGCACCAGGGCCCGCCGGCCGGGTGACGCCCGTCAAGGTGTTGATGCCCTGCAACTTCAGTCCCTTGAAGTTGTTGAACATCGAATACCCGCAACCCTTGTTGGGAATGGTGCCGCAGCCCCAGTTGGCATCCCCGCCGATACGGCCTGACAGCCAGCGATCGCTGATGTACTTGACCGTTGCCTCAGCCGCGGAACCGGCTACGAATGGGTACGTCTGACCGGTGAAGAAGAGCCCCTGCAGGGCGATGCCGGCCTTCTCCATACCTACGGAGTTCAGGGCGGCTGCGTTGCCGTCGGACTGATAGTCCAGGGACCCGTTGCTGTTGTGCGACTTGGTCAACTGAAACGCGAACTCGGTCTTCACGAACGCGGGCACGGTGATGCCGGCTGCCTCCGAGTCGAGTAGCGAGAGGAGCGCCCACCCGACCGTCGAACCATCGGAGTTGGCCTGGTTGTTGAGCACGTAGCCCCAGCCGCCCCGCCCGTTGCCGTTCTCGTTCTGGCCCCACACGACCGTGTTGGCCATGCGCTGCAGGATCTCGCCGTACGTCTTGCCATGAAGGTCGGTGATGCCCACGGCGCCGTTCACGCGGGCGAGCGCGCCGCTCGCGGCGAATGGCAGCATCGCGACAGGCGTCTCGTAGGCCGAATGACCCCGGCCTCTATCCATCCCGAAGCCCACGCACGGCGCGACTTCGATGCCGGCGCCCACGCACGGCGAGCCCGCCGTCTGGGAGGTCAGGGTGTACTTCGACAGGCCGGCCAGCACGTAGTTCAAGCCACGCGCGACGATGTACTTCTCGTACAGGCCCGTTGGGGCTGCAATGTCGTTCGAGAGCGTGAATCCATGGTTCTCGAACGCAAGCGTCACGAGCGCCGCGTGGGACTCGGAGTAGTAGCCTCCCCAGTTGGTCGTCAGCCCGGCCGGGAAGTTGCCTGCCCGGTTGAACTGCGCGTACCAGAGCCATCGAAGCCCATCCTGAATGGCCATGTTGATGCGCAGTCCCCGGTAGTTCTCGCCCGTCACACCGCCTGGGAGCAGCGCCGCGTCGAACACGCGAATCTCAACCGTCGCCGTCTCGCTGCCGACCGTCAGCGTCGCCGTATACGTGCCCTGGGTCGCATACGTGTGCGGGAAGGCGATATAGGAGCGATCGGTCACGGTACCCGTCGTCGCTAGGGACCCGTCGCCGTAGTCGAGCGTGAACGCCGTGCCATTGGCGAGCGTCGATACGCCCCAGACAACGACTGCACTTCCGGTCAGAGCGTCGCGCTTCGGCATCATCAGCGTTTCCGCCGACGCCGCCGAGGTCCAGACGAGAATCGAGCCAGTCAGCGCCGCAGCCGTCACGGCCCGGCGCGCCATCGAACGAAGCATCCGCATCATCATCGTCAACCTCGTGGATGGCCGATCAGGGAAGGTGCAGCACGACTGTGCTGCGGATTTCGGCTGTGTCGCCATCGGCGGTGAACTTCAGCGTCACCGGCACCGGCACGTTGCGGCTCGGCGAAGAGGAGACGTCGAATGCACGCTGTTGCTCCGCGCTTGCCGCCGAGCCGCCGGCTGCGACGTCACCGACCTGCACCTCCGTGCCATCGTCGAAGACGACCCAGACATTCTGCAGGGCTGCATCGCTGCCATTGGCGATGGTGATGGTGAACGTCGCGTCGGCGATGCCGTTGGTGACAGCCACCTGCGAGGCCTGCAGGTCGGCGGAAACCTGTTGTGCCTCGGCGGGCCCGGCACACGCCAGCAGGCCTAGTGCCAGAGCAAAGTTCTTCAGAACGCTGGTGCGTCTCGTCATGTTGGGAGCGCCCTCCGAATGTGTGATCGCTCGAACGACTTCGTAATCTGCACCCAATCCTGGCGCGTGTCAACCCAAAGTGGTCAACAAAGCGACACGATTGTATGCTGATTGCTCAAATACGAAAATACAACGAACAAAAAACGAATAAATAACAAAATTATGACGAGACCGTGCCCGTCCTGATGTCTGCAAAGGCTCAAAGACCGCCATGTCGTCGCCTCACAGTGGGTATAGTGACATGTCGAACCCGTGACACCGCGCATCCTCGCACTCGTGTCGTTCCTGTATTCCGCACTACTCGTCGCCGGCTCACCTGTTCAACGGCCGGCGGTGGTTCCGCCTGCCCCGCCGGCCGTGCGACCCACAACTCCGGCCGACACCGAGCGCCTGGGTCCGCACCGGTATCGCCTGGGCGCCATCACGGTCGACAGCGAGCGGCGCGAGCTGAGGGTTCCCGCCGAAGTGAACGACGTGATGACCATCGAGTTCGCCGCGAATACACGGAACGGCGCCAAGGCGTACGAAAGCCTGCTCACGGTCGACAGCAACGCCATCACCTTCAATGCCGCGCTGCTCCTGCTGGGCCTCGACCCCGCCCGGGCGAAGAAGCCGACGCGCCAGTTCGATCCCGCCACGCCCGGCGGAGATCCGGTAGCGATCGCCGTGGAGTGGCAACAGGCCGGAAAAACCAAGCGGGTGCCCGTCGAGGAGCTGCTGCTCGACCGTCGAACCGGGCGAACCGTCGAGGATGGCCCCTGGGTCTATACCGGCTCCACGTTCATCGACACCGGCAATGAGCGGGGCTTCCTGGCCGAAATCGACGGCGTGCTGCTGGGCCTGATGCGCGGACCCGCGGCCTTGATCGAGAACCCCCGCGACGACGTGGTCGATGGCTTCGGCCACATCGTGCTCAACCCGAAGGCCGGTGCGCCTCCGGGCACGCGCGTCACGCTCATAGTCACGGCCCTCCCGCGCCCGTCGGGCCGCTAACCGCTCACCACGAGGTCTTCATGTCACGACTCATCGTCCTGGCCACCGTCACCGTCCTGTTGCTCGCGCCCGCGCCCGAGGCGCGACAGGCGCCGGCGCCGGATACCGACCGCGGCGGGCTGTCGTCGGCGACGCGCGCCGCGGTCGAACAGGCCATGCGGCGCGGTTCCGCCTACATCAAGGCGCAGCAGAAGGCCGACGGCACCTTCGACCCGCATCCCGGCATCACGGCCATGGCCACGAGCGCGCTGCTGCTCGAGCCGGGCGTGGCGCCGGCCGCGCGGGTGAAGGGCGTCTCGCCGGCACTCGACTACCTGCGGGGGCTGGCGAAGCCCGACGGGGGCCTCTACACGAGCGCGAAGATGATCCCGCACTACATCACCGCCGTCTCCTCGATGGCGCTCGTCGCCGGCGGCCGGTCGGGCGATCGCGAGGTCATCGAGAAGGCGCGCGCGTACCTGGCCGAGCACCTGCTCGACGAGGGCGAGGGCATCGACAGGGCCAACAAGTTCTACGGCGGCATGGGCTACGGCGGCACGAGCGACGGCGGCATCGCCGACATCATCAGCCTCGAGTTCGGCCTCCGCGCGATGAAGGAAGCCGGACTGCCGGAGGACAACCCCGCGTGGGAGAAGGCCATCGCGTTCCTCCAGCGCACGCAGAACTTCGCCGAGACGAACGACCAGGAATGGGCGGCGTCGGACGGCGGCTTCGTCTACTACCCGGGCTACAGCCAGGTGGAAGGCACGACGCGCTCCTACGGCAGCGCGAGCTACGCGGGCATCCTGAGCTTCTCGTGGGCCAACCTGAAGCCCAACGACCGCCGCGTGCAGTCGGTCATGAAGTGGGTGCGCGACAACTACACGGTCGAGGAGAACCCCGGCATCGGCACGAAGGCGCTGTACTACTACTACATGGTCTTCGGGAAGGCGCTCCGGGCCGTGGGCGAGCCCGTCATCGTCGACGCGAAGGGCGAGCGGCACAACTGGCGCGAGGACCTGGCGCGCAAGCTCCTGTCACTGCAGAACGCCGACGGCTCCTGGGTGAACGCCAACCCGGCCGAGATGCAGAACAACCGGGTGCTCGTGACGTCGTTCACGCTGATGGCCCTCGACGCCGTGCTCAACTGACATGACGGGCTCGATACGGTTGATCGTCCTCGTCGCGGGGGCGGTCATCTTATCGAAGCTGCTGTTCGAGGACGCGCTTGCCATCTGGCCCGAGGCGGCCATCCGCGCGTGGGTCGAGCAGGCCGGCACCGGTGCCGCGTTTGTCGTTGTCGGGCTGCTCGCCGCCGACATCGTGCTGCCCGTGCCGTCCAGCCTGGTGATGATCCTGAGCGGCGCCGCCTTCGGCGTCGTCTGGGGGTCGGCGCTGGCGTTCGTCGGGTCGGTGGGCGGCGAGTGGCTGGGCTTCGAGCTGGTGCGCCGCTACGGCCGCCGGGCCTCGGCGCGCATTGCGGGCGACGCAGACGTCGCGCGGCTCGAGCGGATCTTCGCCCGCAACGGCGTGCTGGTCGTCGCCGTCAGCCGGGCACTGCCGGTCGTGATGGAAACGGTCTCCGTCGTGGCGGGGCTGTCGGGCATGTCGCGGCGTGCCTTCCTGCTGGCCTCGGCCGCGGGGACCGCGCCGATCGTCGTCATCTACGCGTACGCCGGGGTGATGTCGCGGCAGCTCGATTCGGTGGTGCCGGCCGTCGTCATTCTCATTGCGGTCGCCCTGGGCGGCTGGCTGGCGTATCGACACCGGCTGGCGCCGCCCCCGCCGGCCCGCTAGCCCTCCGCGGCCTTCTTCCGCAGCGTGGCGCGGTTCACGCCCAGCAGCTCCGCTGCCCTCAGCTGATTGCCGTTCGTGATGGCGAGCGCCTCCTTCACCAGCGTGGACTCGACGAGCTCGACGATCTCATGGAAGAAGGTACCCGACCGCTGCGGGGCGCCTTCGAGCCGCTCCAGGAGCGCGGCGCGCGCCGCGCGCGTCAGCGTCGCGTCAGCGACCCGCGCCCGCCCCGCGATCTCGCGGCCGAGCGGTCCGAGGTCGTCTTCCGTGATGACGTCGCTCGGCGCCACGATGGCGCCGTGGCGGATCACGCGCCAGAGCTCGCCCACGTTGCCTGGCCAGCCGTGCTGCCGGAGCCGACGCATCGCCGCCTCGTCCACGCCGCTGATGGTCCGGTGGAGCTCCTGATTGAACCGCGCCACGAAGTGATCGACGAGCAGCGGGATGTCCTCGCGCCGCTCTCGCAGGGGCGGCAGGCGCAGCGTGATGAGCGACAGCACATGGTGGAGGTCACGGTTGAACTGGCCGGCCGCCACCGCGTCGGCCAGATCGCGCTCGGTCGAGGCGACGAGACGGGCGAGGGCGGTTTCGCCGCCCGGCGTGCGCTCGAGCTGCGGCAACAGCATGTGCGCGAGGCGCACCTGCAGCTGCGGCGCCAGGTTCTCGACGCCGGCCAGGTGCACCGTGCCGGCCGACGTCGCGAGCGTCTGCAGCACGACGTCGCCGTCGATGCCCGCGTCCAGTACGACCAGCGGCTGACTCCGGCGCGCGCTGTTCTCGTGAATCGTCGCCGCCACGGCCCGGCGGCCCGTTCCCGGCTCGCCGACGATGAGCACCGGGACGTCGTTGGTGGCGAGCCGGCCGATCATCTTGTACAGGTCCTGCATCGCCGGGGCGCGGCCCACCAGGCTCACCATGGCCTCGTCGGGCACCGGCGTGCGATCCGGGCGGCGGCTCCCGGCCAGCGCGCGGCGGACGAGGCTGCGCAGGTCGTCGATGTCCGGGGGCTTCGTGATGTAGTCGTACGCGCCTTCGCGGATGGCCTCGATCGAGGTCTGGCTCGTGCCGTAGCCGGTCATCAGGATGACGCGCAGGCCTGGATAGACGGCTTTGAACTCCTTCAGCGCCTCGAGGCCCGAGGTCCCCGGCATGCGGATGTCCATCAGCACGAGGTCGGGCTGCCGCTCGTCGAGGGCCCGCCGCGCCTCGGCCGCGCTGCTGGCGAGGCGGCACCGGTGGCCGTCCGCCGCGAAGACGCGTTCGAGGGCCGTGGCGACGGACTGGTCATCGTCGACGACGAGGATGTCGGCCATTAGTGTTGCTCACCCGGAGTATGGCAGACGAATGATTGCCCGCGTGCCGCCGCCGCCGGGGCTCTCCAGGCGAATCGTCCCGCCGTGCTGTTCGACGATGGCCCTCGCGTTGACGAGCCCGAGGCCCACGCCGTCGGGCTTCGAGGTCGCGAAGGGGCTGAACAGCCGATCCCGCATGGCCGGGTCGATACCCGCGCCATCGTCGCACACCTCGAGGACGATGGATCGCGCGGGCTCGTCGAGCGCCGTGGCGATGGTGAGGTGTCCGCCGTCGGGCATCGCCTCGGCGGAGTTGGCGATGAGGTTGACGAGCGCCCGCGCGACCCGCCCCCGATCGAGCGACACGTCGGGCAGCCCGTCGGCCAGGCGCCGCGTGACGACGATGCG
Organism: Acidobacteriota bacterium; assembly: GCA_040754955.1. Lineage (GTDB taxonomy): Bacteria > Acidobacteriota > Vicinamibacteria > Vicinamibacterales > UBA2999 > JBFMCA01. The sequence goes on from JBFMCA010000039.1 coordinate 20,892, forward strand.
GCGATGGGTGAGCTGCGGCTCCATCTCTCCGAGGACGTCGGCGACGAGCGTGTTGATCTGCGCGGCCTGGACCCGCGGCTCGCCCGGCCGGGCGAGCTCGATGAGATCGGCGATCACCGCCTCGACCTTGCGGATGTCCCGGAGCACGGCGTCGACGAGCGCCTGCGCGTCGGGCCTGCCCGCCACATCGCGGCCGAGGAGCTGCGTCTGCAGCTTGATGGCGGAGAGGGGGTTCCGGATCTCGTGCGCGACGCGCGCGGCGAGCAGTCCCGTCAGCGCGAGCTTCTCCGAGCGCACCAGCGCGGTCTGCGACTCCTCGACGCGGTCGATCATGTGATTGAAGGCGCGTCCGAGCCGGCCGACCTCGTCGGGGCCTTCGCGCGCCCGCTGAGGCGGCGCGCCGCCGGCCACCGAGTCGGCGATCGCCGCCAGGTCCTCGATCGGCGCGATGACGCGCCGGGCCACCAGCCGGCTCACGATCACCATCGTCGCGAGCGCCAGCAGCGTCGCCACGGCGATGACGCGCGTCACGGCGGCCATGGCGGCGTCCAGGTCGGAGGCCTGCGCCACGATGGCGAGCAGCCGGTCGGGCCGGCCCGCGAGGCGTCGCACGGCAACGTGGCACGGCACGTCGCAGGCCACGGATCGCAGCGTGGCCGCCTGCTCCTCGGCGGGCGGGCTGGCGAGCGTGGCGGCGACCACCGTGCGCGCGAGGTCGCCGCGGGCGGCGTCGAGGGTGCTGGCGATCACCGTCCCGCTCTCGTCAAAGGCGACGAGATCGGCGCCCGTGATGGCCTTGGCATTCTCGATGACGCTCTCGTTGAGCGCCAGGCCCCCGCGCCCCAGGACGTCCGCGGTGTTGAGGGCCTGCGACACCATGCGCGCCTCGAAAGTGTCGGAGATCACCAGCAGCGCCACGCTTGCGGCCGGAACGGTCGCGACGAGCGCGACGACGGCAAACGAGAAGGCGATGCGGTCGTGGAGCCGCCAGGCCATGGCGCCTCAGAAGCCGACCACGCGGTCAGCATACCGATCGTGGACGGCCCGAGACCGGGTGACGAAGTCCCCTGTCACCGGCGCCTGCACCGGGTCGAACAGCACGGCGCCATGCTTGTCGAGCAGGCGCGCCAGCTGGACGCCCAGGTACTTGCCTTCGCCTTCGTACACGTGCGTCGCGTGCTGCAGCCCGGCCTTCGTCTGCTCGAAGCCGGCCGTCATGCGCTCGAGCGTGGCCGCGCGCTCGAACGTGAACGCGACGTACGCGCGGATGTCGTCGAGCAGGGCCGAGAGCGGGTGCCCATCCGGCAGCGCGCCGCGGACGGCGGCGGCGCGGGCGTCCACGTCCGCACGGAGCCGGGCCGCCTCGGCAATCGCCGCGAGCCCCGCCCGGCGGTACTCGGGCAGGAGCGGCGTCTCGCGCAGGAACAGCTCGTTGTGGAAGTGGTAGTTGTAGTTGCGGTCGAGGATGTAATACCCCGCGAGCACCTGTTCGAGGAGGCGCGCGTAGCCGCTCAGGACATCACGGACGTCCCACGGAGCATCCGGCAGCGTGGCTCCACCCGCGGGCACCGCGACCCGCGCGAAGTCGAAGCCCGCGTCGGGGCGCGCGGGGTCCATGTAGTAGCTGGGGCTGCCCTGGTAGGCGCCGGGCCGGTTCTTGAAGCCGAGATAGAGCCCGCCGGACACCGCGACGCCGGCGACGAGCCCAGCCAGGGCGAGGCCCCGCCCGATCGCCCCCGCCCGCGCGGTCCGCTCAGCCGGCGGCGCGCCCGCCACCGCGAGCGCGGCGAGAGTCATCCCGATCAGCGTGAGGATCATCAGCGCGCCGAGATACTGGTGGGCCAGCCAGATCTCGGCGACGAACAGAGCGGCGGCGAGCAGTGCCGAGCCTTCGCGCCCCCGGCCTGCGGCGAGCGCTGCCAGGCCTGGCACGAGGCGCGTCCAGGCCGGCGCTTTGCGAGGCCGCCCTGCGGGCAGGAGCAGCAGCCGCGCGCCCAGCACGATCACCGCCACGGGCATCGCGAAGATCAGCGCGAGCAGCACGTGCACGATCACGCGCATCCACGTGATCGACAGGTGGTCGATGATCTGGTCGCCCTGCGTGATGATCGGATAGAGCAGCCAGGGGAGGATGAGCGGCCACGAGGCGGTCAGCCGGTCGCGCCAGTGCAGGTAGATGCCCGCGACGAGGATGAAGGCCAGGCCGACGAGGCTCAGATACTCGCCCTGGTCGATGAGGTAGTGGCCTGCCTTGAGGCTCGTCTCCGCCACGGCCAGGCCGAGCAGGACGGCGGCCATGCCCGCCGTGGCCACGACGAGCCACGCCGGCGGCCGGGCCGAAGCCACAGGGGAGGGCGCCGTCATCGCCGGGTGCCGATGACGAGCGTGTGCGGGTTGGGCTTCGGCATGTCGCGAATCTCGATGTCGCCGAAGCCGGCCGCGGCCATCCACGCCCGCATCTCGCTCTTAGCGTGTGCCGACCCATCGGCGCTCGTCAGCATCATGTTGAGCGCGAACGAAATGGCAAACGGCGGGCTGTTCTTCGCGTCGTCGTCGAAGAACACATCGCTGACGATGGCAAGTCCGCCGGGGTCAAGGGCGGCGTGGGTCTTCCTCAGCAGCAGCGCCACGTTGTCCGGCGTTTCGCGGTGCATCATGCCGGAGAGCAGTGCGACGTCGTATCCGGTCCCGAAGGGCGTGGCGAGGTAGTCGCCGGGGAGGAGGGCCACCCGATCGGCGAAGCCGTGCGCCTCGACGATCTCGCGCGTCACCTCCAGCACCCCGGGTCGATCCAGCACAGTCGCGGTCAGACCTGGCGTCCGTCCGACGAGAGCCATGGAGTAGGTGCCGGGTCCGCCCCCGACATCGAGCAGGCGGCGGCGCCCGGTCAGCACGAAGTCGTCGGGCAGGACCGACCCGATGCCGCGGGCGCGCTCGTGCATCGCGTAGACGAACGCGCGGGTCTTCGCCTTGTCGTCGCCGAGAATGGTGTCCGGCGCCATGGGCGGCCGGCCGGAGCGCACGAGATCGCCGAGCCCCTGCCAGACCGGGTAGAGGTGCTCGGCGTACTTGAGGCCGTCGCCGATGAAAGCGGAACGGCCGCGTACGAGGAACGCGTCCGCGGTGGCCGAGTTGGCGTAGCGCCCCTCCGTCCGCTCGAGCAGGCCAAGGTCGACGAGCGAGTCGAGCACCAGCCGCAACGGCTCACGCCGGCCGCCGGAAACGGCGGCTAGCGCGTCGAGGTCGCGCGGGCCCTCCGAGAGGGCGGAGAAGACCCCGAGGTCGGAGGCCGCAAACAGGATGGTGGAGGAACGGTACGCGAGCGCCAACTGCATCAGCAGTCCGGCGTTCGGGGTCGTCGACGATGAGTGCATGCACGGTTCTCCGGACGGCCGGCACTTTGCACGGCCTCCGCATGTTGTCGCGCCGCGCGCGAACGTGTCAAACGCGGCGCGTGGCCGCGCGTGGCGGCCGGGTTTCGTGTCATGATCGCACGGTGATGGAGCTATTGGCCGGCCTGGTCGAATCCCGGCTGCCCCACGATGCCCGCGCGTGGCTGGCCGATGCGCGCGCGCAGGCCGCGCGCGGAGACGTCAACGGCCTGGCCACGGTGTACACGGCGGCCGCGGTGCGGGTCGGCCGCGCGCCGCTCGCGGCGTCGGCCGCAGACGCCGCCGCCCTGGCAGCGGCGGCGCCGCTCGCGGGTGTGGGGTTCGATCGCTGGACGCTCACCGACGGGGTCCGCGCCGTGCTGCTCGCGTCGCGCCGAACCGCCGGCCGCGCGGGCGAGGCCTTCGCCGCCGACGCCCTCGCGTGCTTCGATCTGTGCGACGCCGGCGAGCAACAGAGCTGGCTGCGCGCCGCGAGCCTGTGGCCGGAAGCCGAGGCGCTCCGCGCCGTCGTCATCGATGCGTGCCGCACCAACATCCTGCCGCTCTTCGAGGCGGTCGCGTGCGAGAATCCGTATCCGGCGCGCTACTTCCCCGAGCGCAACTTCAACCAGATGGTGCTCAAGGCGATGTTCAACGGCGTGGCCCTGTCGCGCATCGTCGGCCTGCCGGAGCGGCGGAATGCCGATCTGGCGCGCATGGCGCGAGACTACGCCGCGGAGCGCCGCGCGGCCGGCCGAAGCGTGCCGGGCGACATCGGACTGGCCCTCGAGGGGCCGGCGGCGCAGGAGATGGCGTGATGAGAATCTTCGACCCCCACGTGCACATGACCTCCCGGACCACCGACGACTACGAGGCCATGGCGGGAGCCGGCATCGTGGCCATCGTCGAGCCGGCTTTCTGGCTCGGCCAGCCGCGCACGCAGGCGGGCAGCTTCGTCGACTACTTCAACAGCCTGCTGGGGTGGGAGCGGTTCCGAGCCTCGCAGTTCGGCATCCGCCACTTCTGCACCATCGGCCTCAACCCCAAGGAGGCCAACAACGCCCGCCTGGCCGACGAGGTGCTGGCCCTGCTGCCACGGTTCCTCGCCAAGGACGGCGTGGTCGCCATCGGCGAGATCGGCTACGACGATCAGACCGACGAGGAGCAGCGGGTGTTCGAGCGCCAGATCGCGCTGGCGGCCGAGTTCAACCTGCCGATCCTGATTCACACGCCGCACCGCGACAAGAAGCAGGGCACCATCCGGTCGATCGCGACGATCCGCGCCATGGGGTTTCCCGAGGAGCGCGTGCTCATCGACCACAACAACGAGGAGACGCTGCCGCTGGTGCTGGAGTCGCGGTGCTGGGCGGGGCACACCATCTACCCGAAGACCAAGATGGACGAGGAGCGGATGGCCGCGCTCGTCGAGACGTACGGCAGCGACCGCATCATCGTGAACAGCGCGGCCGACTGGGGCATCAGCGATCCCCTGAAGGTTCCGAAGACCATCGCCGCCATGCGCGCGCGCGGCATCGGCGACGCGGACATCGCCAGGATCGTGTGGGACAATCCCGTCGCGTTCTTCGCCCAGAGCGGGCGGCTCGATCTCGGCGATCTCGACGCGCCGGACGCCATCGACCGGTCACAGAAATTCGAGACCAACTCGGTGCTCCGGGGCGACCAGGTGCCGTCAGCGCGCTGACGGACCGCATGCACCCGACCGCCGTCCTCAACGTCGTCGGCCTCACCCGATCGCTCCTTGGTCCCGACACGCCCCATCTGAACGCGCTCGCCTCGGACGGCTCGGTCGCGCCGATCGAGGCCGTTACCCCGGCCGTCACGTGCAGCGCGCAGGCGACCTTCCTGACGGGTACGCTGCCGCGCGAGCATGGCATCGTCGGCAACGGCTGGTACGACCGCGAGCAGGCGCTGGTGCACTTCTGGAAGCAGTCGAACCACCTCGTGCGCGGCGAGAAGGTCTGGGAGACCGCGCGGCGGCGCGATCCCGCCGTCACGTGCGCCAAGCTGTTCTGGTGGTTCAACATGTACAGCAGCGCCGACTGGTCGGTGACGCCGCGGCCCATCTACTGCGCCGACGGCCGCAAGGTGGTGGACACCTACTCGCACCCCGCCGACCTCCGCGCGCGTCTGGTGGCCGAGCTCGGGGCGTTCCCGTTCTTCAGCTTCTGGGGGCCGACCGCGGATCTGAAGTCGAGCGAGTGGATCGCGGAGGCGTCGATGCTCGTCGACCGCTGGCACGCGCCGACGCTGCTGCTGGTCTACCTGCCGCATCTCGACTACAACCTGCAGCGGCTGGGCCCCGACGACCCGCGGATTCGCGACGATGTCCGCGCCATCGACGCCGTGTGCGGCCGGCTCATCGCGCACTGCCGCGCCGGCGGGCGCCGTGTGATCGTCGTGTCGGAGTACGGCCTCGTGCCGGTCTCCGGCCCCGTCCACATCAACCGGGCACTGCGCGAGGCCGGCCTGGTCGCGGTGCGTGACGAACTGGGCCTCGAGACGCTCGACGCCGGTGCGAGCGACGCATTCGCGGTGGCCGACCACCAGATCGCACACGTCTACGTCAGGGACCCGGCCCGGCGCGAGGAGGTCGGGCGGCTGCTCCTGGGCGTGCCCGGCGTGGACGCGGTTCTCGACCGGCGCGACCAGCGGGGCGTCGGACTCGATCACGACCGGGCCGGCGACCTCGTGGCGCTTGCCGCGCCGGACCGGTGGTTCAGCTATTACTACTGGCTCGACGACCGCGTCGCGCCGGACTTCGCGCGCACCGTGGACATCCACCGCAAGCCGGGCTACGACCCGGCGGAACTGTTCGTGGATCCGCAGCTGACGCTGCCGCAGGTGCGCGTCGCGGCGACGCTCGCGCGCAAGGCGCTGGGCTTCCGCTATCTCATGAAGGTCATTCCGCTCGACGCGTCGCTCGTCCGTGGATCGCACGGGAGGGTGACCGCGTCGCCCGACGACGGGCCCGTGCTGCTGTCGTCGGAGCGCGGAGCGGTGTCCGCCGACACCCTGCCGTCGCTGGGGGTGCGCGACGTCATCCTCGCGCACCTCTTCGACTGACCGCTACGTTCCGGGCACCACGCGCTGCAGGAGCCGCGTGGCGGCAAAGGCCGCCATGGCCCAGACGGCGAGCCGCGGCTGGCCCGCGGCGACGATGACGGCGGCGTCCACGAGCGAGATGCCGGCGATGAGCCAGGGCATCAGCGTGGCGGCGCGTGGACCGGCCTGGCGGGCGACGACGGTCAGCGCCACGACGTACGCCATGAGGCCCGCGGCCGCCATGACGATGGTGGAAGACAGCGGCGCGACGGCGGCGGCAGCGACGAGATACACGAGCCCTCGGCACAGCCCCATGACGAGCGGCGCCAGCGCCACGCCTTTGTGCCACCGGTTGTAGACGACAATTGCCACGGCCAGCGCCGCGCCCCAGGCCAGCGCGGCGGCCGGACGCGGTGTGGCGACGAGCAGCCCCTCGCCGCCGGCGATGAGGAGCGCGCCGATCGCGACGACCTCGCCACGCCGGACGTCGCCGGCGGGAATGGGGCGGTCGGGTCGATGCGCGGCGTCGTGCGCGGCATCGAACGCGTCGTTGAGGAACATGCCGCCCGAGTAGAAGCCGGACACGGCGAGGGCCAGCCAGGGCCAGCTGTCGAGTCCGGCGCCCGCGAGCGCCAGCCCCGCCAGCACGTTGGACCAGGCAGTCGGGAGGTTCGACACCCGCGCGAGCAACAGGTACGCGCCGAGCGGCGATCGCGTCATCATCCGTGCAGGAGCACGCGGCGCGCCCACGCCAGCTCGCGCGCGATGGCGTGGGGCTTGGGGATGTCGCGGAGCGCGCGCGGCAGAACGTCCCAGGTGTAGGTCTCGACCTCGAGGCAGGTGCACACGGGATCGTTGCGCAGGCGCCTCAGCAGCGCCGCCACGTATGCCTGGCTCGTCTCGAGCCCGGGCAGCTCCGCGAGAAAGAGCGGCACGTGGAAGTGCACGCGCCATTCGCCGTCGCCACCGCCCGCCAGCGCATCGGGCAGGTCGGTGAAGCGCGTGAGGCCAGCGCCGTCGCGCACGACCACCTGGTGCAGGTAGGTGTCGTCGGCGAAGGCCTCGAGCGCGCGGCGTCCGTCGGAGGTCCCACGCGCCGCGGGCACCTGCAGCGCGGAACTCACCTGGACCTTGAACACGCCGACGCCGGCGGCGCGGATCGCGTCGAGCGTGCCGTCGAGATCCTCGAACTCCACCGCCATGTGACAGGCATCCAGGCACAGGCCGATGTGGCGGTGCACGTCCTCCACCGTCAGGCCGGCTCCCGCGGCGGCGATGGCCGCAGGGTTCCAGAGGGGGCCTTCGATGAAGGCGAGCGCTTCAGCCACCGTCTCGAAGAGGCATGCCGGCTCGGGCTCGATGGCCAGCGTAATCGTCCGGCCGGTCGCGGCGCGGAGCCCGGCGAGGTGCGCGGCGTGGGCCAGCAGCTGCCGCGCCACCCGCGCCACGTCGTCCGGGTGGCTCAGCTCGCTGCGGAAGCCGCCGGGCACCGTGCTGACGCTGGCCGTCGCGTCCGGCGGGATGAGCCGCGCCAGCAGGTCGGCGAGCTGGTTCGAGTACGCCAGCCGCGCCTCGCTCCGCCAGTCGGGCAGGTAGACCCGCTCCTTCACGCGCTGCCCGTGGAAGGCGCCGTACGGAAAGCCGTTGATGGTAGGGACGTAGCCGTTGCCCTCGCGCAGGAATCGCTCGAAGGCCGCGAAGTGCCCGGGCTGTGCGAGCTCGGCAGCGGCCCGCGCCGAGAGCCGGAGGCCAATCCCGATGGGACCATCGACGCCCAGATCGTGGCGGATCACCGGCAGCGTCTCGGTCAGAGCGGCGGCGACCTCCGGCCAGGACTCGCCCGCGTGGATGTTCGAGCAGTAGGTCAGGTCGAACCCGGCGACCTTCATCGGGCTCCGGACTCGAGCGTCCTCGTCTGCCTTGCCGCGAGCGTCTTCATCGACGCCAGCACGTCCGCCTCGTCCATCGCGGTGACCTCGAAGCCGTGGCCGATGTCGCGGAGCAGCGTGACGTGCAGCTCGCCGCCCAGATGCTCGCGGAACTCGCGCAGGCCGGCGAGCAGCCGCGACTGTCCGCCGGCGTCGGTGGCTTGCAGCGCCTCGTCCCACAGTGCGAAGCCCATCCGTTCGAGCGCGTCGAGAATACGGTCGGCCACGGAGCCGGCAAGGAAGCCGCGACGCGCCGAGTACACGACGTCGAGCGCGATGCCGATGGCGACCGCTTCTCCGTGCCGCAGGCGATGCGCCGTCATCGACTCGAGGCGGTGGGCGGCCCAGTGGCCGAAGTCGAGCGGCCGGGCGCTCCCGAGCTCGAACGGATCACCGTTGCCGCAGATGTGGGCGACGTGAAGCTCGGCGGACCGCCGCACCAGGGGCGCCAACACGTCGAGGTCGCCCGCGGCGATGCGGTCCGCGCGCGCCTCGAGGAACTCGAAGAAGGGCCGATCCTTGAGCAGCGCGACCTTCACGGCTTCGATCGCGCCGGCGACGCGGTCGCGGCGCGGCAGTGAGTGGAGAAACGCAATGTCGTTGATGACGGCAAACGGCGGCGCGAACGAGCCGATGAAGTTCTTCTTGCCGAAGAAGTTGATGCCGTTCTTCACGCCGACGCCGGAGTCGCCCTGCGCCAGGACCGTCGTGGGCACCCGGACGACGCGGATGCCCCGGTGTGCGATCGCCGCCGCAAACGATGCCATGTCGAGCACCGCCCCGCCGCCGATGACGACCACGAACGCCTGGCGATCGAGACCGACCTCGTTGATGCGCGTCAGCAGCTCGAGTGTGTGGGAGAAGTCGTTCTTGACCGCTTCCCCGCCGGTGACCACCATGGGCTGGCCGGCCAGCTCGAGCGCGCCAGCGTGCCGCGCGACGTAGCCCGCGATGGCGCCGAGAAGACCCGGGTTGGTGCGCGCGACCGCGTCGTCCACCACGAAGAGCGCCCGGTGGCGGCGGTCAGGCTCCAGTCGCCGCATCGTGGTGGCCAGGACCGGGTTGTCGGGCTGGAAGAGCGATGTCGTGAAGATCAGCGGAAAGGCGAAAGAAACCGCAAAGCTCGGCAGGTCGCCACCGGACCCGTCGGGCCTCGAATGAGACATGGGTTGGCCATTATGCCCTATCTCGGCCCTCTGAGTCCCATGGCCGCCGTAAATCGAATCCCTTATTCCGCGCGCAGGCCTTCCACCGGGTCGACCCGCATGGCGCGGATTGCCGGGGCGACGCAGGCGGCCAGGGCCGCTGCGGCGAGCAGGGCGCTGGCCACGGCCGTCGAGCCGGGGTCCGAGGGCGTCACGCCGAACAGCACCCGGGCCAGCGCCGCGTCGGCCGCCTGTACGATCACCCATCCCACGACCAGACCCAGTCCGACGAGCAGGGCCGACTGGTTGACGACGAGCCTGCCTACGCCCTGGGGGCTCGCGCCGAGCGTGAGCCGTATCGCCAGCTCGCGAGTCCGCATGGCCACGATCCACGAGAACAGTCCGTAGACGCCGATGGCGGCGAGCACTGCCGCCAGGGCGCCAAAAAAGGTCAGCACCGCCATGAGCAGCCGGGGCTCCGCCGTCCGGCGCGCGGCGCGTTCGCCCCAGGTGACGGCCGTTGCCATGGGAATCTCCGGCGCGACCTCACGCAGCGCCGCCTGCACGGCCGCGATGCCCGCCCGCGGCTCGACCGCGCGCACCACCACGAACTGCTCGCTGAACGGGAACTGGCTCGTCGGGAAGTAGATGGCCGGTTCGACCGGCAGTCCGAGCGCGACGTTCCGGATGTCGCCCACCACGCCCACGACCTCCGCGTGGAGGCCCTCGGCGGTCATGCGGCCCTCGAACTTCATGTTCCACCCGAGCGGGCCGATGCCTCCCGACCACGTGCGAACGGTGCGCCCGACAGCCTCGCCGCCGAGGTGCTGGCGCGCGAACGCCTCGTTGACGATGACCACGGCCTGCGACTCGGGCCTATCGAAGGCCGTGAAGAAGCGGCCCGCCGCGAGCCGGGCGCCCATGGCCTCGAAATACCCGTGGCTGACGCTGTGCATCTGCGCCTGCGGGGCGTCCTCGGGCCGGGCCGGCAGCGGCTGGCCCACGATGCCGAACGGGTTGCGCCATCCCGTGCCGTACGGCAGGAAGTTGGTGCCGCCAGCCCGCTGCACGCCGGGCTGGCGTTCGATGGCCTCGAGCAGCCGCGCGTGCGTGTCGACGACGCCGAGCCACACGGCGCGGAGCTCGTCGCCCTGCGCGCTGCGCCGCGGCAGCTGCACCGTGGTGGTGACGACGTCGTCCGCGTCCACGCCCGTCGGCGTGGACATCATGCCGTCGACCGTGCGGACGAGCAGCGCCGAGCTGACGAGCAGGGCGCAGGCCAGGGCCACCTCGCCAGCCACGAGGAACGAGTAGATCCGTCGGGCGCCGCGCGAGGCGCCACGTTCGCCGGCTCGAAGAGGCGACGTGATCTGCCCGCGCAGCAGCAGCAGCGCCGGCACGAGCCCGAACACGAGGGTCGTGGCCACCACGATGCCCGTGGCCACGACGAGCGCCCGCGCGCTGATGGTCGCCTCCTCGAGACGCGGAATCTCCACGGGGGTGAAGGCGACGATGAGGGGCAGCGCGGCGGTTGCGGCCAGCAGCCCGGCGGCGGCACCCGCCGCAGAAAGGCCCAGGCTCTCGGCGAAGAGCTGCGTGACGACCTGGCGCGGCGATGCGCCCATGGCCATCCGCACCGCGATTTCGCGCTCGCGCGACAGCGCGCGCGTGAGCAGGAGCGAGGCGACGTTGAACACGCCGATGACGAGGAGGAGTCCGACCGCGCCGAACAGCACGATGAGCGCGGGCCGGTAGTAGCCGAGCTGGTCGTCGAGGAGCGGGATGAGGCGCGAGTTCCACCCGCCGTTGGTGTCCGGCGATTCCTTCGCAACGCGCAGCCCGAGCGTCTCCACGGCGCTCTGCGCCTGCTCCAGCGTCGTCCCCGGCGCCAGCACCGCCACCGCCTCCATGAAGTGCGCCGCCCGGCTGTGCTGGGTCAGGTCCCACCGGAGGCGCTGCCACACGTCGACGTCGTCGGGGAAGTGGAAGCCCGGCGGCATGACGCCGACGATGGTGTAGGCGTTCTGGTTGAAGAGGAGGGGGCGCCCGAGGACGGAGGGGTCCGCGCTGTACCGCGTGCGCCAGAGCCGATCGCTGATGACGGCGATGAGCTCGTTCTGCACGAAGAGCGGGCCGTTGACCGGGAAGCCGGCGCCCACTTGCGGCCCCACGCCGAGCAGGTCGAAGAGGTTGCCGCTGACTTCGATGGTGTTGACGCGAGCCGGGTCGAGGCCCGGGTCCAGCAGGTTGATGCCCGGCCGCCACCACGCGGCGGCGTCGTCGAACACCGGCAGATCGCGCTGGTCCATGAACGTCACCGGCGAGATCGGCTCGTGCGACAGGCCCTTCTCCGCGTCCGTGTCCCAGATGGTGACCAGACGGTCTGGCGCCTTGTACGGAAGCGGCCGAAGGACCACGGAATCGACGACCGTGAAGACGGTGGTGGCCGCGCCCACGGCCAGCCCGAGCACGAGCACGGTGATGACGGCAAAGGAGCGGTGATGCCGGAACTGGCGAACCGCGGCCTGAAGGGCAGTCATGGCGGCGAAACTCCTGGAAGGGAGGACGAGGTCCATGCGCCCGCGGGCGCGCGATTCGAGCGTGGCCAGCGAGGCGGCGCGCAGCACGTCGTCGGCGCGGCGTCGCGCCGCCTCTGGCGGATGGCCCTCGTCGACGGCGGCGAGGTAGACGTCCTCGAGGTGCTCGGCCAGCTCGGCGATGGTCGCATCCGACAGCCGGACGCCGGCATCCTTGCAGTGGCGGCGGACGACGGCGCGCCAGTCGATCTTCATCGGATCTCCGCCACCTGGACGCCGGCGACGTCGACGAGCGCGCGGACGAACAGGGCCCAGTCCGTGCGCTCGGCAGTCAGCACGCGGCGGCCGGGCTCCGTGATTCGGTAGTAGCGCCGGCGGCGCTGTCCGGCGCGCTCGACCCAGCGGCCACGGATGAGCCCGCGCTCCTCGAGCCGGTACAGCGTGGCGTACAGCGACGCCAGGGTGAAGCTCAGCGAGGCCCCCGACCGGTCCTCGATGCGCCGGGCCAGGTCGTAGCCGTGCAGGTCCTGCTCCTCCAGCAGCGCGAGGATGAAGAGATCCGCGCTGCCCTTCTTGGCCGCGTCAATGGCGCTTCGGTCGACTCGCATCTTGTCCCCCCGCCCACCCCACC
>JBFMCA010000040.1:0-32847 GCA_040754955.1 Acidobacteriota bacterium
CACGTAGCGCGCCTCGAACTGCCGGCGGGCGGCGACGAGCGTTGGCGTGGGGGTACGGGTCATCGCCGCCACGCGCGTCACGTGGGCCGGGAGGGCCGCGACGCCCACGACGCCGCGCGGCGGCGCCGACACCATCATCGACGCCAGCACGTTCTGCAGCTCGCGCACGTTGCCCGGCCAGTCGTACGCCCCCAGCGCGGCGATCGCCGCGGCCGAGAGCACCGCGCGGCTGCCCGTGCGGTCCGCCAGCGCGCGCCAGAAGTGGCGCGCGAGCGACGGAAGGTCTTCCAGGCGTGCGCGCAGGGGCGGCACCTGGATGCGGACGACGTCCAGCCGGTACCAGAGGTCGCGCCGGAAGCGGCCGCACGCCACCTCCTCGGCCAACGGACGGTTGGTGGCCGCGATCAGGCGCACGTCGACGCGCCGCAGCTGGTTCTCCCCCAGCCGGCGCACCTCCCCCTCCTGAATCGTCCGCAGCAGCTTCGCCTGGACTCGCGCGCCGAGCTCGGCAACCTCGTCGAGGAACAGCGACGAGCCGTCGGCCTCCTCGAACAGGCCCGCGCGGTCGAGAGCGGCTCCCGTGAACGCGCCTCGCGCGTGCCCGAACAGCTCCGCTTCGACGAGGTCATCGACCAGTGCCGCGCAGTTGATGGCGGCCATGCGCCGGGTCCGGCGCGCGCTGAGCGCGTGCACGGCCCCGGCCACCAGCTCTTTGCCGGATCCGCTCTCACCCTCGATGAGCACCGGGAAGGGCGAGCGGGCCGCCCGCGTCACCGCCTCGCGCACCGCCTGCATGCCGGCGCTCTCGCCGACGAGTCCGGGCACGGCGCTCGCCGCTGGGACGGCGCGCAGCCGCTCTCCGGCGAGGCGCAGGCTCGGCCCTACGGCGGCGGCCGCCACGCCAAGGAGCGGGACGGCGCGGGCCATGTCCCGGCCGGCCTCGTCCGCCCATCGACACCAGACCGCGCCGACGACCTCTGCCGCGTGGCGCACGGGCAGCGCATGCTCGGCGCTCCCGTGAGCTGCTGCCGCAATCTCGACGCCCGTATCCATCGCCCGCATCGCCGCGTCGAGACCGACGGTCTCCGGCCCGGCGTGTGCCACCACCACCGGCCGGCCGCCGTCGCGCAGCACGAAGGCGACGGTTGATGCGCGGAGGCGCTCGCGCACGTAGGCGCCCACGCGGGCGAGCGCCGTCTGCTCATCCTCGATGTCCTGGCAGATTCGCAGGACGCTCAACAGTTCGTCGCTCATGTCCTCCGCCTTTCGTGTCTCACTCACCCGCAGGCGCGGACTTCGGTCGGCAGCAGACCCCGGGCCTCCTGCGAGGGCAGCGAGGATCGCCGCCCACCGCCGCCGCGCCTCGGCTGGCGCATCGCTGCCATCGACGGGTCCTGCCTCCGGCGCCGGGCGCCATCGCCGATCCCGCCCGCCGAACCACACCACGACGTGTGGTCGCGGGTCGCGCGCGCCGAGCGCGCCGAGCGCGCCCAGCACGCGGCGGTTGACCCGGCCGACCATCACCACCAGCGTTCGGTCGCGCATCGCGGCCATCGGGGCGGCGCGGGTGCCCGCCAGCCGGTCCGCGCGCACCGGCATACACCCGGCGCGCCGGGCGGCCCGGCAGACCGCTGGCACCACGCCGCGCGTCGCGGCGTCACACGGCACGCGCAACAGCGATGGCTCGCCGTGTCGCGCGGCGGCCAGCCGGGCTTCGACCGCCCCGGCCACCCACCGCGCCGCCGCCCCGGGCTCGTCGCACACGCGGCAGGCTTGTGCAAACGCGCGGCCCGCCCCGCGTCCCCGCGGCCACGCGCCACGTGCAACGCCGCACCAACGGGCTCGCAGAAACTTCGGATAAAATGGCCGCCAAATGCTGCGGTTTTTGACAGCCGGCGAGTCGCACGGCCCGTCGCTCGTCGCCATCCTCGACGGCGTGCCCGCCGGTCTGCCGCTCGACCTCGACCGCGTCAACCAGGAGCTGCGCCGCCGTCAGGGCGGCTACGGGCGCGGCCGCCGGATGCTCATCGAGGCCGACCAGGCCGATATCGTCGGCGGCGTCCGCCGCGGCCGCACGACCGGCGCGCCGCTGGCCCTGCTCGTTCGGAACAGGGACTGGGACAACTGGCAGAAGACCATGCACGCGGCGCCCGAGCCGCCGCCGGGCGCCACCGGGGCCAACCGCGCGCCCGTCGTCCGCCCACGACCGGGGCACGCCGATCTCGCCGGCGTGCTCAAGTACGACCATGACGACATTCGAGACGTCCTCGAGCGCGCGAGCGCGCGCGAGACGGCGGCGCGGGTGGCCGCCGGCGCCGTCGCGCGACAGCTGCTGAGCCGGCTGGGCATCGAGGTGCTGAGCCACGTCACCGGCATCGGATCGGTCGTCGTACCCGACGACCCGCCCGTACCGGCGGAACGGATCCGCGCGATGCCGCTCGACGCCCCCGTGCGGGTCGCCGATGCCGCTCTCGAGGCCGCGATGATGGCCGCCATCGACTCGGCGCGCGCGGCGGGCGACACCCTGGGCGGGTCCTTCGAGATCGTCGTGACGGGCGTGCCGCCGGGCCTGGGCAGCTACACCCAATGGGACCGTAAGCTCGACGGGCGCCTGGCACAGGCGCTGATGTCGATTCACGCCATCAAGGCCGTCGGTGTCGGGCTGGGCGTGGAGGCGGCGCGCCGGCCGGGCTCGGCCGTGCACGACGAGATCGTCCTTCGCGACTCCTCCGAGGACGGCGGCGTCCGTATCGGCCGTCCCACCAATCGCGCGGGCGGGCTCGAAGGGGGCGTCACCAACGGCGAAGAGCTTCGTCTCTCGGCCTTCATGAAGCCGATCTCGACGCTCATGCAGCCGCTGCGCTCGGTCGACCTGACGACGCTGGAGGAGGCGCCCGCGGCGATTGAGCGGTCCGACGTCTGCGCGGTGCCCGCCGCTGCGGTCGTCGGCGAAGCCATGGTCTGCCTCACGGTGGCCGACGCCGTCCTCGAACGCTTTGGCGGCGATTCCCTCGCGCAGGTCGAGCGCAACGCCCGCGCCGCCGCCGACGAGGTCCGCCGGCGCCTCACGCGGCGCGCCCTGGCACCGCCCGGCCACTGACGCGTCATGCTCCGACCAATCCTCCGACACGGCGCGGGCGTGCTGCACGAGCCTGCCCGGCCCGTCGAGGCCGTCACACCCGAGATCGAGCGGCTCGTGGACGACATGATCGAGACGATGTACGCGGCCCCCGGCATCGGTCTGGCCGCGCCGCAGGTGGGCGTGCCGCTCCGCGTCTTCGTCGTCGACCTGACGTCGGGCCGGGACGCCGCTGCGCTGGTGGTGATGATCAACCCCGAGTGGGTCGAGCGGGACGGCATGCAGCTCGAGGAGGAAGGGTGCCTCAGTCTGCCCGGGTTCACCGCCACCGTCGCGCGCCCGACCCGTGCCGTCGTGCGAGGGCTCGATCGCACGGGGACGGTGCACACCGTGGCTGGCGACGGCCTGCTGGCGCGCGCGTTCCAGCACGAGATGGATCATCTCGACGGCCGGCTGTTCGTCGACAGGCTCCGCGGCCTTCAGCGAGACCTCATCCTGCGTCGCATCCGGAAGCTCGCGCGGGAGGGCCGCTGGTGAGGCCCGGCCTGCGCATCGCCTACTTCGGCACACCCGCGTTCGCCGTGCCCTCCCTCGAGCGCCTGCTGGCCTCGGCGCACGAGGTGGTCGGCGTCGTGACGCAGCCCGATCGGCCTCGCGGGCGTGGCCAGCGGGTCACGCCCGGACCGGTCAAGGCGGTCGCCGAGGGGCACGGCCTGCCGGTGCTGCAGCCCGCCCGGCTCGCGCGCGACGCGTTCGACGCGCCCTTCACAGCACTCGGCGCCGATCTCGGCGTTGTCGCCGCCTACGGCCGGCTGCTGCCCGACTGGCTGCTGGCCGCGCCGCGGCTGGGCATGATCAACGTCCACGCTTCGCTGCTGCCGCGGTGGCGGGGCGCCGCGCCGGTGCAACGCGCGATCATGGCCGGCGACACGCAGACCGGCGTGTCGATCATGCGCGTGGTGAAGGCGCTCGATGCCGGGCCGGTGCTGGCCCGGGCGGCGCGGCCGATCGGCCCCGACGAGACCAGCGCCGAGGTCGAGCGGGATCTCGCGACCCTCGGCGCCAGCCTCCTCCTCGACATCGTCGATGCGCTCGCGGCGGGCCCGGTTCCGGAGTACCCCCAGGACGAGACGGCCGTGACCTACGCGGCACGCCTCACGAAGGAAGAAGCGCTGTTGGACTGGCGCCACCCGGCGGCGGACCTCCACAATCGCGTCCGCGGCCTTCAGCCGTGGCCCGGCGCCTATACCCACCTCGAGGGCGCCCGCGTGCTCGTGCACCGTTCACAGCTGCCCGACTGCACGGTGCCGGGCCCGCCCGGCACCATCGCGGGGCTCGAGCCCGGCGGACTGCGGGTCGCGTGCGGCGACGGGCGCGCGCTCGACCTGATCGAGCTGCAGGCGGAGGGGCGCCGGGTGCTGCCGGCTCGCGACTTCGTCGCCGGCCGCGATCTGGCCGGGCGCCGGCTCGGGTAGGCGGCCGTGGCGGCTCCGGCCCGGCTCGCGGCGTTCCAGGCTCTCCGCGCCGTCTGCCGCGAGGGGCTCGACCTCGGCTCCGCGCTCGCCCGCGCGCGGGCCGGGCTCGGCGACGACCGGGATCGGGCGCTCGTGACCGAGCTCGTGACTGGCACGCTCCGCACGCGCGCCGCCCTGGACTATCAGATCGACCGCTGCAGCGGGCGGCCCGTGACCCGCCTCGATCCCGAAGTCCTCGACGTGCTCCGGTTGGGCGCGTTCCAGATCGTTCACCTCACCCGCGTTCCCCCGGCCGCCGTGGTGAACGACTCGGTGACGCTGGTGCACCGCGCGGGCAAGTCGAGCGCGCGCGGCCTCGTCAACGCTGTGCTCCGGCGCATCGCGCGCGAGCGCGACCGGCTGCCGTGGCCGCCGCGACCCGATGACCACGCGTCGCTCGCCGACTGGACGGCGTGGCTCGCGGTCACGGCGTCCCACCCGGCCTGGCTCGTCGAACGGTGGCTGCGCCGGCATGGTCGGCCCGCCACCGAGGCGTGGCTCGCCTTCAACAACCTGGCGCCGCCCGTCTGCCTGGCCACCAATCTCCGGCGCACGACGCCCGCGGAACTGGCCGAGGCCCTTGCGGAGGAAGGCATCGACACGGCGCCCGCCCGCGTCGCGCCCGCCGCACTCCTCGTCACCCGCGGCCGGGCGCTGGCAAGCGCCGCCTATCGGGACGGCCGGTGTCACGTGCAGGATGAAGCCTCGCAGCTCGTCGCGCTCGTGCCGGAGGTGGCCGACGCCATGCGCGTCTACGACGCGTGCGCCGCGCCAGGCGGCAAGACGATCGGCCTGGCAGGCCGCGCCCGCCTGCGCCTGCTCGTGGCGGCCGACGTGCGCCCCGGGCGTGTCGCTCTCCTGCGGCGCACGCTCGATCGGGCGGGCCTGACGGACGTGCCGGTGCTGCAGGTCGGCGAACAGGGGGCCCTTCCCTTTCGCGACGCGAGCTTCGACGTCATCCTCCTGGACGCCCCCTGCTCGGGCCTCGGCACCGTGCGGCGCGACCCCGACATCAAGTGGCGCCGTGAGCCTGCAGACCTGGAGGCGCTGGCCGTGGCGCAGCTCGCGCTGCTCGAGCGCGCGCAGGCCCTGGTGGCCAGGGGCGGGCAGCTCGTGTACGCGACCTGTTCGTCCGAACCCGAAGAGAACGAGGCGGTCATCGCGGCGTTCCTCGAGCGCCACCCGGCGTTCGCCGTCCGCCCGATCGCCCGCTTGGCCCACCTGCCCCCGTCGGTCGGCACCATGGCGACGCCGGAGGGATACCTCCGGACGCTGCCGTACCGGGACGGCCTCGAGGCGTTCTTCGCGGCGGTCCTCGTTAAGTTGTAGTACGATATAGCGTTTCCATGCCTTTCGGCACGCGCGTTCGGAGGCTCGGGCGGCTGTTGGTCATCGCCGGCGCCCTCCTCGCCACGTTCGTCCTCTTCGCCAGTATCGCGATGCGCGTAGCCATCCGCGCGCGGGAGGTTCCGACCCCGGAGCTCGTCGGCCGTCCCGTCGACGAGGCGACGCGCCTCGCGGCCGATCACGGCCTCACCCTCCGAGTGGACGACCTGCGGCGCGCCGACGCGACCGTGCCCGTTGGCCACGTCGTCGCGCAGGACCCGCCGCCGGGGGCCACCACGCGGCGACAGCGCGCCGTGCGCGTCTGGCTGAGCGGCGGCCAGAAGGTGGCTGTCGCGCCTGCGCTGGTGGGCGAGTCGGAGCGCGCCGCGCGGATGCGCCTGGCAGAAGAGGGCCTGGGCATTGCCCCGGTCGCGGAGATCCGCTCCCGCCTGTATCCGCCGGACGTCGTCGTCGCGCAGGATCCGGCGCCGGCGGTCGAGACCTCCGAGGTGCGCCTGCTCGTCAACCGCGGCGAAGACCGCGTCGTGTATGTCATGCCCGACCTCATCGGGCTCAACGGCGAGCGCGCCGCCCAGGTGCTCCGGTCGCAGGGCTTCCGCGTGGCCATCGTGGCCCAGCAGGCGGCATCCGGCATCCCGCCCGGCGTGGTCCTGCGCCAGCAGCCCGCGGGCGGCTACCAGGTGCATCCAGGGGATCCGATCTCGCTGGAGGTGAGCCGGTGAGCATCCGCGTGGCGCCGTCCATTCTGTCGGCTGACTTCGCACACCTGGCCCGCGACATCGCCGCGGTCGAACGCGCGGGCGCGGACCAGATCCACGTGGATGTCATGGATGGCCACTTCGTCCCCAACATCACGATCGGGCCGCCCGTCGTGCGGGCGCTGCGGCGCGTGGCCACGCGTCCGCTCGACGTGCATCTGATGATCGCCGACCCGGACCGTTATCTCGAGGCCTTCGTGGCCGCGGGCGCGGCGATGCTTTCAGTGCACGTCGAGGTGCTGCCGCATCTCCACCGGACCCTCACGGCGATCAAGGCGCTCGGGGCGCGGGCCGGCGCGGTGCTCAACCCGTCGACGCCGGTGAGTGCCATCGAGGAAGTCGCGCGCGACGTCGACTTCGTGCTCGTCATGTCGGTGAACCCGGGGTTCGGGGGCCAGCAGTTCATCCGCGCGAGCCTCGAGAAAATCAGGCGGGTCCGCGCGCTGCTCGACGCGGCCGGCAGCGCCGCGCCCGTCGAGGTGGATGGCGGCATCGACCTGGCCAACGTCGGCGATGTGGTGGCAGCCGGTGCGGACTGGATTGTGGCCGGGCAGGCGATCTTCGGATCGGCCGACCCGGCGGAGACGACGCGCCAGCTCCGGCAGGCGGCGCGCGACGCGCTCGGCCGGCGCTCATGACCGCGCGAGTGGCCGCCCCCGTGGTGCGTGTCCGGTACGCCGAGACCGACCGGATGGGCGTTGTCTACTACGCGAACTACTTCGTGTGGTTCGAGATCGGCCGCACCGAATGGCTGCGCGAGGCCGGGTGGACCTACCGCGATATGGAGGCGGACGGCTTCGGCCTGCCGGTCATCGAGACGCGGTGCGAGTACCGCCAGGGCGCGCGGTACGATGACGAGCTGGAAGTGCGGACGCGCGGGCGGCTGGTCTCGCCGGTTCGCGTCGCCTTCGACTACGAGGTCGTTCGCCGTGGGGACCAGGCGGTGCTCGCCACCGGCCACACGGTACACGCCTCAATCGATGCGACGGGCCGGCCGGTGCGGCTGCCCGCCCGCGTGAAGGAACTGCTCGCATGAGGGCTCTGGTAACCGGCGGCGCGGGATTCATCGGATCGCATCTCTCCGAGCGGCTGCTCGCGGAAGGCCACGAGGTCGTCGCGCTCGACTGCTTCACCGACTTCTACCCGCGCGCCATCAAGGAACGGAACCTCGAGGGCCTGCGCGGCCGGCCCCGGTACCGCTTCGTCGAGGGCGCCATCGCGGACGTCGACCTGCCGGCCCTGCTCGACGGCATCACACACGTGTTTCACCTGGCCGCGCAGGCCGGCGTGCGGAAGAGCTGGGGCCGCGAGTTCCAGGTGTACACCGCGCTCAATGTCGACGCGACGCAGATGCTGCTCGAGGCGTGCGTGGGCCGTCCGATTGAGCGGCTGGTGTACGCCTCGAGTTCCTCGGTCTACGGCGACACTGTCGCCCTGCCGATGCGAGAGGATGCCCTGCCCCAGCCGGTCTCTCCGTACGGCGTCACGAAGCTCTCGGCCGAGCAGCTCTGCTACCTGTACTTCGCCAACCACCAGGTGCCGACCGTGTCCCTGCGGTACTTCACCGTGTACGGGCCCCGGCAGCGGCCCGACATGGGCTTCCACCGGTTCTTCACGGCGCAGCTGGCGGGACGGCCGCTCGTCCAGTACGGCGACGGACTGCAGACCCGGGACTTCACCTTCGTGGCCGACGCCGTCGCGGCCACGGCGGCCGCCGCCGTCCGTGGAGTCCCGGGGCACGTCTACAATATCGGGGGTGGCTCGCGCGTGTCGCTGCGGGAGGTCTTCGACCTCATCGGCCAGGTGTCGGGGCGGCCCGTCGTCGTCGACCGCCAGGCGCCGCAGAAGGGCGACATGCGCGACACCTACGCGGATACGACCCGCGCGAGAACCGATCTCGGGTTCGCGCCCCGCGTCGGGCTGGGCGAAGGCCTCCGCGAGATGTTCGAGTGGATGGAAGCGATCACGAAATGACCAGACCGACAGCTCTTGCCGTCGTGGCCGCCCTGGTGGCCAGCTTCTTCGCGGGCGCGTGCGCATCGCAGTCGGCCGTGCTGCCACCCGGCACGACGAATCCCGACGAGTTTCTGTTCAACCGCGGCACCGAGGAAATGGCCGAGCGGCGCTGGCTCCGCGCGCGCGAGTACTTCCGCCAGATCGTCGACAACTACCCACAAAGCCCGTATCGTCCGGACGCGAAGCTCGCAGTGGGCGACTCCTACATCGGCGACGGGAGCACCGAGTCGCTGATTCTGGCCGTCAACGAGTTCCGCGAGTTCCTCCTGTTCTATCCGACCAACCCGCGGGCCGACTACGCCCAGTTCCGGCTCGCGTTCGCCTACAGCAAGCAGATGCTTGCGCCCGAACGCGACCAGACGGCCACGAAGGACACCGTCAAGGAGCTGCAGGTCTTCGTCGAGCGCTATCCGAACAGCCCGCTGCTCGCCGAGGCCAAGGCGCTCCTGCGCGAGGCGCGCGACCGCCTGAGCGAAGCGAGCTACCGCGTGGGCCTGCACTACTACCGGGTCAAGTGGTACCCCGGGGCCATCGATCGGTTCCGCGAAGTGCTCCGCGACGACCCGGAGTACACGCGGCGCGACGCCGTGTACTACTACCTGGCCGAGTCGCTCCTGCGCACCGATCAGAAGGCCGAGGCGCTGCCGTACTTCGAGCGGCTGCTGCAGGAGTTCGAGCAGAGCGAGCATCTCGACGACGCCCGGCGCCGCGTCGCCGAGCTGAAGGGCACGACCGGCTCCCCCGGCACGCCGCGCTGAGCGGCGCGCGGTGCACACCCGTGCACGACTTCGCACCCGACTCGACGGCATCCGCGGCTCGTGCGTTTACCCGCCCCGGGTGACGCGGTAAAGTCGAAGCGCCCCCGCCCAAAGGCAGGTCACCATGCGCTTCGTGGGAATCAACCTCGTCGTTCTCCTGGCCACCGCGCCCGCGGGCGCCCAGGCCCCCTCGGCCGGACCATACACCCACGCCACCGTCGTGCCGGCGTTCGTCGCCTGTACCGACGTGCCGCTTCACGCCGCGCCCACGCCGACGCTGCACATCCAGGCGGCCCACGCCCCGGACGGCCGAAGCCTCTACGGGCCGGGCGAGAGTGTCGTGCTCAGTGGGGACCTGTCCACCCTCGAGCCCGGCCAGCGCTTCTTCGTGCGGCGCGCCCACGCCAACCTCGACCGCCGGCCGATCAGCCGCCAGGCTCCCGGCGCGCTGCGTACGGCGGGCTGGCTGACCGTGACGGCCGTCGACGCGGCCCACGCGCTCGCGCGCATCGACTACGCCTGTGACTCCATCGAGGAGGGCGACTTCCTCGAGCCGCTGGCCCTGCCCGTCCTGCCGCAGCCGATCGAGGGCGGGCAGCCGCACTACGACGACATGGCCGCCGTCATGTTCGGTGTGGATCGGCGGGAGGCCTTCGGCGGCGGGGACCTTCTCAACATCGATCGCGGGCAGGACGCCGGGCTGGCACCGGGCATGCGCGTGATCTTCGTGCGGGACCGGAAGAACGGCACGCCGCTCGTCGAGCTCGGGGACGGCGTGGTGCTCGACGTGGCCGCCGCGACGGCGAGGGTCGTCGTCTCGCGCGCCCGCGACGCGATCTACGCCGGGGATCTCGTCGCCGTCCGCCGCTAGGACGCTCTGCGGGCCGCGCGGCCGCGCTGCGCCCGCGCGCTCGCCAGGTCGGCCACCTTCGCGCCGGCGGCAATTGCGCGGGTGAAGCGCCGGTAGTAGTCGACGCCCGAGGTGAGGGCCGTCACCACGACCAGCCACAGCGCTGCCTGCCCGAGCTCGGTGAACACCGGCCAGCGCGCCCAGCCGAACAGCAGCAGCAGGATCGCGACGACCTGGGACACCATCTTCAGCTTGCCCAGACCCGAGGCGGGCATCGTGATGCCGCGCGTATGGGCGAAGCTGCGGAGCGCCGTCACGGCGAACTCGCGCCCGATGATGACAGCCACCATCCACGCCGGCGCCAGCTCGAGCTGTACCAGCGACACCAGCGTGGCCGAGATGAGCAGCTTGTCCGCAATCGGGTCGAGCACCTGCCCCAGCCAGGTCACCTGCTGCCGCCGCCGGGCGAGGTAGCCGTCGAGCCAGTCGGTCAGCGACGCGAGGCCGAAGATGGCGGCCGCGGCGAGCTCGACCGGAAGACCGAGCACCTGGCGCCCCGGGAACTCGGTCAACATGACCACCACCAGGATCGGCACCAGAAAAATCCGCGCGACGGTGAGCGAATTCGGCAGATTCATCGATGGCTGGCGGCCATTCTACCGTGTATGATCGAGGTTTGTCATGAAGGCCATCCTGCTCGCCGGGGGGAAGGGCACGCGCCTCAGGCCCCTGACCATCCACACGCCCAAACCGATTGTGCCCATCTTCGACCGGGCGTTCCTCCACTACCAGATCGATCTGCTCCGGCAGGTGCCCGAGATCGACGAGGTCATCCTCAGCCTGAACTACCAGCCGCGCCGGATCGAGGAGATCTTCGGCGACGGCGCCGGCACCGGCGTGCGCATCCGCTACGTCGTCGAGCCGGCGCCGCTCGGCACCGGCGGCGCGATCCGGTACGCCGCGCAGGGCGTCACCGACACGCTGGTCGTCTTCAACGGCGACGTCATGACGTCGGTGGACGTCAACGCGGTCGTGGCCCTGCACCGTGAACGGCAGGCCCGCGCCACGATCGTGCTCACGCCCGTCGACAACCCGGCCGCCTACGGGCTCGTCGAGACCGAGGCCGACGGGCGCGTGCGACGGTTCCTGGAGAAGCCGAAGGCGGACGAGATCACCTGCGACACGATCAACGCCGGCATCTACGTCCTCGAGCCCGATACCTTCGACCGCATCCCCGCCAACGTGGCCTACTCGATCGAACGCGGCTACTTCCCGTCGCTGGTGGAGCGCGGCGAGACCTTCGTCGCGTACGTCGACCGCGGATACTGGATCGACATCGGGACGCCCGAGAAGTACATGCTGGTGCACCGCGACATGTTCGACGGCCGTTTCAACGGCGGGCTGTTCGCGCATGCGGATCGCGCGCGGCCCATCGTCGCCGCCGACGCCCGCGTCGACGACCGCGCCACGCTCGTGGCCCCGGTCTTCGTGGACGGCGGCGCCCAGATCAAGGCGGGCGCCACCGTGGGGCCCTACGCCGTCGTGGGCCGGGGCGCCGTCATCGAGGACGATGCGACGGTTCTCAACAGCATTGTCTGGCCGAACACGCGCGTGGGCCAGCACGCGGAGCTCTCGGGGGCCATCATCGGCCGCAGCTGCCATCTCGGTCGCAACGTCAGCGTGGGCGGCCACACGGTGCTCGGCGACAAGACCGTCCTCACCGACTACACGAGGATCTGATGCCCTTCAACCCCGAAGTCTTCAAGGCCTACGACGTCCGCGGCCTCTATCCATCGGAGATCACCGAAGAGCTGTTCGAGGCGCTCGGCCGCGCCTTTGTCGCCCATCTCGGCCCCGGCCGCTATGCCGTGACGCGGGACATGCGCCTGTCATCGCCCTCGCTCACCGAGGCGTTCATCGGCGGCGCCTGCCGGCAGGGCGGAGACATCGTCGACTACGGCATGGCCGGCACCGACATGATGTACTACGCGGTAGCCGCCGACGGCCTCGACGGCGGCGCGCAGATTACGGCATCGCACAACCCCGGCGAGTACAACGGCTGCAAGATGGTGCGCGCGGAGGCGTTCCCGCTGAGCGGCGAGTCGGGCATCCGCGAGATGAAGGAGATGATCCTCGGCGGCGCCATCCCGCCACCGCCGGTTCGTCCCGGCACCCGCACCCGCGCGGAGATCCTCGACCGGTACGTGGCGCACGTCATGGGGTTCGTCGACCCGGCCATCATCCGGCCGTTCACGGTCGTGCTCGACGCCGGCAGCGGTGTGGCGGGCTTCGTAGCGCCTCCCCTGTTCGACCGGCTGCCCTGCCGCACCACCCGGCTCTGCTTCGAGGTCGACGGCCGATTCCCGAACCACGAGGCCAACCCGCTCATCGAGGAGAACCGGCGCGACATCACCGAGAGGGTCGTCGCCGAGCGGGCCGACATCGGCATCGCCTGGGACGGCGACGCCGATCGCTGTTTCTTCATCGACGGCAGCGGCGAGTTCATCGCCGGCGACTTCATCACGGCGCTGCTGGCCGAGGCGTTCCTGCTCCGCACGCCCGGCGCCACCATCATCTACGACGTCCGGGCCAGCTACGCCGTCAAGGACACCGTCGCCCGCTACGGCGGGCGGGCGCTCATCAACCGGGTCGGACACGCCTTCATCAAGCGCCGCATGCGCGAGGAAGACGCCGTGTTCGGCGGCGAAGTCACCGGGCACTACTACTTCCGGGACAACTTCTACGCCGACAACGGCTTCATTCCGGCGCTGCTCCTGCTCGAACTCATGTCGAAGCGCGGCCAGTCGCTCCGCGACCTCCTCGCGCCGCTCAGGGAGAAGTACTTCATCTCCGGCGAGATCAACACCAAGGTGCCCAGCATGCAGGAGGTTTCCGAGAAGCTGGAGACCCTCGCGCGCGAGTACGCGCACGGCACCGTCAGCCGCCTCGACGGGATCTCGGTGGAGTTCGACGACTGGCATTTCAACGTCCGCCCCTCGAACACCGAGCCGCTGCTCCGGCTCAACCTGGAGGGGCTGACGAGGGAGATCATGGAGCGTCGGCGCGACGAGGTCCTGGGCATCATCCGCGGCTGAGCCGGGCTCCGACGCCCGGTCGTAGAATGGGTGTAAGAGCCCGGCTTCCCGCCCGTCTTCGGGGGTGGAGGCGTCCTCATGCCAGTACCCGTCGAGACACCACCCCGCGCGCCCGCCGAAACGCGGGTCACGTTCCCCGTCGAGGGCATGACCTGCGCCGCGTGCCAGGCCAACGTCCAGCGGGCGCTCCAGCGCGCGCCGGGCGTCACCGATGCCAGCGTCAACCTGATGCTCAAGACGGCGACCGTCCGCTACGACCCCGCCGTCATCGGGGTGCCGGCCCTCCTCGATGCCGTCCGCAATGTCGGCTACGAGGCCTTCCCGCCCGATCCCCGCCGGAGCGTCCGGGAGGAACAGGAAGCCCGGGATCGGGATGCCGTGCGCGAGTACGCCGATCTCCGCCGCAAGGCGCTGGTGAGCATCGGCCTCGGCGCGGTCGCGATGGCCTTGTCGATGCCCCTCATGGGCGGCGAGCACGCGGCGCACGGCGTGACGCCGGACCCGTTCATGCGCTGGGTCATGGAACGGCTGACCCCCGCGCTGTCAATGGTGGCGCCCTGGCTGTACGCCGTGCCGCCTGCCGCGCTCACCTGGACGCTCCTGGTCGCGACTCTCGTCGTCATGCTCTGGGCCGGCCGCCATTTCTACGTGCGGGCCTGGCTCGGCGCCCGGCACGCCGCCGCCGATATGAACACGCTCGTCGCCGTTGGCACGGGCGCCGCGTTCCTCTACTCGCTCGTGGCCACGGTCGCCCCGGATTTCTTCCGCGCCCGCGGCGTGGCGCCGGACGTGTACTACGAAGCGGTCATCATCATCATCGCGCTCGTGCTCGGCGGCCGGACGCTCGAGGCCCGCGCGAAACGGCGCACCGCCGACGCGCTGCGCGCCCTCGTCCGCCTGCAGCCGGAGCTGGCGCACGTGGTCGACGGAGACGTCATCCGCGACACGCCGGTCGAGCGCCTCGTGCCGGGCACGCGATTCCTGGTGCGTCCCGGCGAGCGCGTGCCGGTGGACGGGCGGGTCATCGACGGACAGAGCGCGGTGGACGAGTCGATGCTGACCGGCGAGTCGTTCCCGGTGCCGAAGCGGACGGGCGACAGCGTCATCGGCGGCACGGTCAACACCACCGGCGCGCTCACCTGCGAAGCGACGACGCTCGGCGACGACAGCGTCCTCGCCCGCATCGTGCGTCTCATGCGAGACGCGCAGGCCTCCCGCGCCCCGATTCAGGCCCTGGCCGACCGCATCAGCGCCATCTTCGTCCCGGTCGTCATCGTGCTGGCCGGACTGACGCTGATCGCCTGGCTGGCGTTTGCCGGCACGGACAGCCTCGTGCAGGCCGTCGCCGCGGCCGTCGCGGTGCTGATCATCGCCTGCCCCTGCGCCATGGGCCTGGCCGTGCCCACCGCCATCATGGTGGCGACGGGCCGCGGTGCATCCATGGGACTGCTCATCAAGGGTGGCGAGGCCCTACAGCGCGCCGGCGACGTCACCATGGTGGTGTTCGACAAGACGGGCACGCTCACGGAGGGCACGCCGCGGGTCACCGACGTGCACCTCGCGGCCGGATCGAGCCGGGACGAGGCAGGTGTGCTGGCCCTTGCCGCGAGCCTGGAGGCCCGCTCCGAACACCCGCTCGCCGGCGCCATCGTCGCGGCCGCCCGCGACCGTGGCGCCGTGCTGCGCGCGGTCGCCCACTTCGAATCGGCCACGGGGCAGGGCGTCCGCGGGACCGTGGACGGCCACCGCGTGATCGTCGGAAGCCTCTCGTATCTCCGCGACGCCGGCGTCGAGGTCGACGGGTTCGAGGCCGAGCGGGCGCG
Source organism: Acidobacteriota bacterium (assembly GCA_040754955.1). Lineage (GTDB taxonomy): Bacteria > Acidobacteriota > Vicinamibacteria > Vicinamibacterales > UBA2999 > JBFMCA01. The sequence continues at coordinate 15,241 of JBFMCA010000040.1, forward strand.
GCTGGCCGCCGCCGCCCGGACGTTGGTCGCCGTTGCCGCGGACGGGGCGGCAGTGGCGCTGCTGGGAATCGCCGATCCGGTGAAGCCAGACGCAGCGGCCGCGATCGCGGAGTTGAAGCGCCTGGGCCTGCGTCCCGTCCTGCTGACGGGCGATCACGAACTGACGGCCCGCGCCGTCGCGGCCCAGGTGGGCATCGACGAGGTCATCGCGGGCGTCCTGCCGGACGGCAAGCTCGAGGCCATCCGGCGCTTCCAGGACGCGGGCGAGGTGGTCGCCATGGTGGGCGACGGCATCAACGACGCCCCCGCGCTCGCGCAGGCCGACATCGGCATCGCCCTGGGCAGCGGCACCGACGTCGCCATCGAGGCGGCGGACCTCACCCTCATGCGCGGCAGCCTGCGCGGCGTGGCCGCGGCGATGGCGCTCTCGCGCCGGACGATGCGGACGATGCGGCAGAACCTGTTCTGGGCGTTCGTTTACAACGTCGTGGGCATTCCGGTCGCAGCCGGCGTGCTGTACCCCGCCTTCGGCATCCTGCTCTCGCCGGTGCTGGCGAGCGCGGCGATGGCGTTCAGCTCGGTCAGCGTGGTCGCCAACTCGCTCCGGCTGCGGACGGCGCGCCTGTAGGCGCGCTGCCCCTTCTGGTAGACTGTAGGGGTCGCCTGCCGGCTGAGCGGGAGTAACTCAGTGGTAGAGTCACAGCTTCCCAAGCTGTTGGTCGCGGGTTCGATCCCCGTCTCCCGCTCCAGTTTTCACTAAGAGCTCGGTGCACGCGTGCGCGGGCACACGAGCCGCACGTTGCGCGGCGGAAGGCTCAACGGACGGACAGCCCGGCGCCGGCGACGAGCATCCGCTGGCGCCGCGCGCCCGGGAAGGCTCCCGCCGGCCCGCGCGAGCTGAGCTGGTGCCAGCGCAGGTCGAACGTCACGCCGACGCGGTCGTTCAGGAACCAGCGGGCCCCGCCCCCGAAGTGAAACCCGCGGGATCGATCCTCCGGACCGCCCCTTATGGGCGACTGGCCCCCGATCGTGGCCTCGCTCACCACCGTGGCGGTGAGCGGACCGGCGCTCAGGTAGCTCCATCCCATCCGGTGGCCGAAATTGAGCGACACGAACGGCGCCAGCACGGTCATCCGCGTCGTCACGTCAGGAATGACCACGGCCGGTCGAGGCGTGCCGTCGCTCACCTCCGGCGGTGCGCCCGTACCTCGCCCGTGGACGAAGGCCATGCCTCCGCCGAGGCTGACGACCCGCGACCGCACGAAGAGCACATGCCCGCTGATGTCGAACCCCAGGCCGCGCGCCGGTACGACGGCGCCGGACGGCACGCCGGGCGTCCAGCCTTCGGCCGTCGGCAGGCCGACCGTCGCGCCGCGGACGTCGATGACGTAAGGAGAAACCGGGTCCCGGGGTTGAGCGGACGCCGCGCCAGCGGCCAGACAGGCCACCACCGCGATCGCCGGCGTAAACCGCGTCATTCCTGTTTGGACTTCGCCTTTCGCCGGTTGGCCCAGTACTTCTTCATGCGCTCGGACACGGCCTTCCGCGCCGCCGGGCTCATGGGCGAGCGGCCCGCGCGGCGGCGGGCGGGCGCCGACGCGCTGGCCTTCGCGCCCCGCCGCGCGTCGAAAAGGTCGGGGAATGCCGCGCGGATGGCGGCCTCTTCTCGACGGATTTCCTCGAGCCGCCGCTCGGCGCCCAGGCGCGCCAAGCGCCGGATATCGTCACGATTCAGTTCATTGGCCACTCACGTGCCTCCGGGGGGAATGACACCAACGCTCGATCCTATATCAATACCCGGCCTGGCGCCCGGCCCCGGGCGCGGTCAGGGCGGCGTCGCCCCGCGATTCGCGCACGATCCGGACCCCGGCGCTGGCGCCTACGCGGGTCGCGCCAGCGGCGACCATGGCCTTCATCTGCTCGAGGTCGCGCACGCCGCCGGCCGCCTTGACACCCATGTCCTCGCCCACGACCTGGCGCATCAGCGCGACATCGGCGACCGTCGCCCCACCCGGACCGAAGCCCGTCGAGGTCTTCACGAAGTCGGCCCCGGCCGCCTTCGCCAACGTGCACGCGGTGACCTTCTCCTGGTCCGTCAGCAGTGCAGCCTCGATGATGACCTTGCTGACCGCGCCGCCCTCTCGACAGGCTGTCACGACGGCATGAATGTCCTCATGGACGTGCTGGAAGTCGCCCGACTTGAGCGCTCCCACGTTGATGACCATGTCGACTTCGCGCGCGCCGTCGAAGATCACCCGGCGCGTCTCGTATTGCTTCACGTCGGGCGTGGTGGCGCCGAGCGGAAAGCCCACGACGCTGCAGACGCCGACGCCCGACCCGGCAAGCCGCCGCGCCGCGAGCGCCACCCAGGTGGGATTCAGGCAGACGGTGGCGAAGCCGAACTCCAAGGCTTCCCGGCAGAGCGTGTCAATCTCCTGCGCGGACGCGTCGGGCTTGAGCAGCGTGTGGTCGATATAGCCCGCCACGTCGCCGGCGCTTCCGCCCTTGGCGTGCAGGCCCAGCCGCGAGGCGCCGGCCGCGATGACGCCGCCCACCTGCCTGGGACAGCAGTCGAACTGGAAGCCGTGGCACTCGCACCGGGGCGGCGCGATCAGACCGGCCGCCGCCAGCTCCTGCGCGATGATGTCGATGACGCGCCTCAGCTCCGTCATCGCGTCCTCTCGAGCGCGCGGATCTTGGCCAGCCGCCGGAGGTACCGCGGCTCGCGTGTCGGCGTCGCCAGCCACGTCTGCACGATGGCGCGCGCCTCCTCAGCCGACACGAGCGAGGCGCCGAGCGCCAGCACGTTGGCGCCGTTGTGCTCACGCGCGTAGCGCGCGAGCGTCCGATCGGAGCACATCGCCGCGCGAACTCCGTCGATCTTGTTCGCCGCAATGGCCGAGCCCAGCCCGGCGCCGTCGATGACGATGCCGGCGTCCACCTCGCGGCGCGCCACGAGACGCGCCACCTGGGCGGCGATGTCTGGGTAGTCCACCGGTTCGGAGCCGTCGGTGCCGACGTCGAGCACCTGGAGGCCGCGCCCGCGCAGGTCGTCGCGCAGGACCGCCTTGAGCGCGACCCCAGCGTGGTCGCTGCCGATCGCCACCCTGCGCACGTCCGCCACCGGCGCGAGGCTGGCCGCGTCCGCGTCCGCCACCGGCGCCTGCACGGTGACCCGCCGCGCCCGCAGCGTATCGGCCGCAAGCGGCGTGACGTGGCCGCCGGGCGCGAGTTCGACGACCGATCCCGGCTCGATCGACCGGGCGTCGGATTCCGTGATGATGTCGTAGCGCTTCATCCCGCCTCGATCCCTGTGGTACGCTCGCCCGGCATGTCGTCGTCAGCCCCGCTGCCGCTCATCACCCGTGAGCAGATCGCCGCGCGCGTCGCGGAACTCGCCGTGGACATCCGCCGCGATCTCCCCGGTGAGCACATCCACTTCATCTGCGTCCTCAAAGGCGCCTTTCACTTCCACTCCGACCTCGTGCGCGCGATGGACGGTCCGGTGACGGTCGACTTCATCGCCGTGTCGAGCTACGGCAAGGGCACCACCTCGTCCGGCGAAGTGCGCCTCCTCAAGGACCTGGACACGGGCCTGGAGGGGCGCCATGTCGTGATCGTCGAGGACATCGTCGACACCGGGCTGACGCTGCATTACCTGCAGGACATTCTGCGGGCGCGCGGCCCCCGGTCGCTCCGGACGGCGTGTCTGCTCAGCAAGCCCTCGCGCCGCCAGATTGAGGTGACCGTCGACTACATCGGCTTCACCATCGAAGACCGGTTCGTCGTCGGCTACGGCCTCGATCTGGACGAGCTCTACCGGAACCTCCCCTTCATCGGCGTGCTGCCGTAGACGCCACCGCGGCGCGGACGCCTTCGGCGGCCTGGCGCGCCGCCGCGAGGACCGCGTTCTCGTCGAGCGTCAGCACGCGGCCGTCGCGCATCAGGACGCGGCCGTGCACGATGGTCGTTTCGACGTCCGACCCGTGGGTGGCGTACACGAGATGCGACACGGGATCGTACATCGGGGTCTGGCCGGGGCGGGTCATCCGTACCACGATGAGGTCGGCCAGCTTGCCGGCCTCGAGCGATCCCAGCTCGCGCTCGCGCCCGAGCACGCGCGCCCCTCCGATGGTGGCCATCTGCAGCGCGTCGCGCGCGCTCACGGCCCGCGGGTCCTTCGTCGCCAGCTTGTGCAGGAACGCCGCCTGGCGCATGGCCTCGAACATGTCCAGGTCGTTGTTGCTGGCCGCGCCGTCGGTACCCAGGCCGAGCGGCAGGCCCGCACCTAGATACCCCGGTACGGGCGCCGTGCCGCTCGCCAGTTTCATGTTGCTCTCGGGGTTGTGTGCCACGCCGACGCCCCGGGCCGCCAGCACGGCAATCTCTTCGGGCGTCACCCAGACGCCGTGGGCGGCGATGGTCCGCGGCGCCCACAGGCTCCGGCTGTCCAGATACGCCACGGGCCGCTGCCCGTGCCGCTCCGCCATGATCCGCACCTCGTCCTCGGTCTCCGCGAGGTGAATCAGCATCGGCACGCCGTGCGTCGCCGCCAAATCGCGCGACGCCCGCAGCGCGGCCTCATCGAGCGTGTACATCGCATGCGGCGCCACGGCCGGGGTTACGAGCTCGTCGTCCTTGAACGACGTGATGAAGGCCTCGGCGCGGGCCAGCCCCGCGGCGGGTGTCGGCGCATCGGGCACCGGAAATTCGATGATCGTCTGGCCGAGCACGCCGCGCAGGCCGGCCTCGCGGGTCGCGCGCGCGACTTCCTCCTCGAAGTAGTACATATCCGCGTAGGCCGTCGTGCCCGTGCGGATCATCTCGAGCGCCGCCAGCTGCGTGCCCGCGCGCACGAAGGCTGGCGTCACCGTCCGCGCCTCGGCCGGGAAGATGTACTTCTGCAGCCAGTCCATCAGCGCCAGGTCGTCGGCGAGCCCGCGGTACAACACCATGGGCGCGTGCGTGTGCGTGTTGATGAGGCCGGGCAGGACGACGCGCCCCGTCGCGTCAATCGTGGAGGCCGCCTGGTAGCGCCCGGCGATGGCCTCCGGCGTGTCGACGGCGACGATGCGAGGCCCGTCGATCGCCACGGCGCCCGGCGACAGCACGCGGCCGCCGGCGTCGACGGTGACGACCGTGCCGCCCGTGACGACGAGCGTGACGGGCGTCAGGCCCGACGGGGCCTGCTGGCAGGCCGCCAGCGCGAGCAGCGCGGCCCACGCCCACGAGAGCCCGGTCGTCCGGGCGAGGCGAACGCACACGGTTCACGATTGTACGTGATCAGGCGAATGCGTGTAAGCTTTCGCCCGTGCTGCACATCGTCGATCACCCCCTCGTCCATGATGTCCTGCTCGATCTGCGGGACCAGCGCACCGACGCGGCGCGTTTTCGCGACCTCGCCGAACGCATGACGCTGCTCCTGGGAGCCGAGGCGCTGCGCGACTTGCCGGCCGCGGACGCGGTGGTGGAGACGCCGCTCGGGCCCGCCGCGGGCCGGCGGCTGCGCGCCCGCGTGGTCTTCGTCCCCGTGCTGCGGGCGGGCCTCGGCATGCTGCCGGCCATGCTGCGGCTGGTGCCGGCGGCGCGGGTCGGCTACATTGGCCTGCAGCGGGATGAGGCAACGGCGCTGGCGTCGCAGTACTACACCAAGCTGCCCGAGGCGCTGGACCAGAGTCAGGTCGTGCTGCTCGACCCGATGCTCGCGACGGGCGGCAGTGCGGTGGCGGCGCTCGATCTCCTGAGCCGCGCCGGCGCTCGCGCCATGCGCTTGGTGTGCATCGTCGCGGCGCAGGCCGGCGTGGACGCCGTTCGGAAGGCCTTCCCCGACGTGGCCATCTACACGCCCGTCGTGGATCCCGAGCTGAATGCCCGCAAGTTCATCGTGCCAGGCCTGGGCGATTTCGGCGACCGGCTGTACGGCACCACCTGAGGGCTGCCGGCGGCGGCCGCTTTACACTGCGGAAGACGACCTGCTAGGATCGGGATTCGGTCGCGCGCTTGGCTCAGCGGTAGAGCACCGCCTTCACACGGCGGGGGTCGGTGGTTCGAATCCACCAGCGCGCACCACCTCCCCCTTTCCCCCGCCCCGGGGCCTATGAGGGCTTCTTCAGTTCCTCGATGAGCGCGCGCAGAGCCTCGGCGTAGGCCTTGTCGACCTCGGCGAAGCGCTGCATGTACTCCTTCTCCGACATCCGGTCCTCACGCCAGTTGCCGTCGAAGCGGATCACCTTGCCCGCCGCGTCGTGGATGTCGAGCGCGTCACCGGCCGCGCGGCCCGTCTTCACGCCGTCGGCCCCCATGTCGGTGATGAGCACGCGGCTCTCGGGAATCGACGCGCTGTTCAGGTCGATGTAGATGTCCCGGTACTCCCGCCGGATCAGCTTCTCGTTGAGAATCCGGGGCGCCTCGTAGTTGGCCCAGGCCACCAGCAGCTGCCCGGGAAAGTAGAGCGCAGCCGTGAAGGCCCCGGGGCCGCCGGGGTGCCTGGCCGCGATGGCGTCGAGCTTCTTCTCCTCGAGCAGCTTGACCAGTTCCGCGGCGAGCGGCGCCGACTGCGACTCCTGTGCGCGCAGCTCGGCGGGCAGACTCGATGCGATCGCAACGACCGCCGCGACGATCGCGGCACGGGTGCACGGCGTGACGGAACGCATGCTGACCCCCAGGCGTGGATGCGCGGAGCGCTGAGTTTCGCCCCCGCGTGTTGCACTGTCTATCAGACGGAGCGCCAGAAGGTCAACCGGGCCCGCATCAACCGATGAAGAGCGAGTCCTCCTCCTCGACGCGGCTCGCGCGTCCGGACGCGCGCCGCCGTGAAGCGGCCTGGATGCCTCGAAAGGCCGAGACGGCCGCTCGGACGCCAGCGACGATCGCCAGGCTCTGGCGCGCCGGCCCCGTCACAATCTGGTGTGCGACGCGTACCGTGGCGTCCAGGCGCTCCATGAGGTCGCCGAACGCCCGATCGAAGCGCTCTACCTGCTGGCTCGCCAGGGACGCGGCCCGCGCCGCCTCGCTGCTCAGGGCCGTCAGGTTGGCCACGAGGGGCTTCAGATCGTGCTCGATCTGCCCGGCAATGCGGTCCACGCGCCGGGCCATGCGCAGCCCGGCAATGATGGCGGCCACCTGGATGGCCGCCATCACGGCCACCGCCAGCGCGATGACGCCGAGGAGCACCTCGTCCATCCTAGGTCTGCTCCCCCCGCTCCCGCGCCTGCTGGAACGCCTCGCGCCCCCGCTCAATCGCGCTCGACAGCCCCTCGCGCTGCCGCTGGTAGAACTCCTTGGTCTGATCGTAGGCCTCGCGGGCCCGATCGCGGCCCTCGCGCGCGCGCTGGCTGAGGTACTCGCGGGTCTCGTCGCCCGACGCCGGTGCGAAGAGCAACGCCACCGCGGCGCCGGTCATCGCACCGACCAGGAAGGCCAGCATCACGCTGCCGGCATTCGAGTTGTCGTGTGCCATGTCAGTCACTCCTAGAAAATACTCACCTTGACGTTGAGGTACTTCTTCGGGTCCTTCCGGATGTCCCCGATCAGGCTGCGCAGCTCGGCAGCCGCACTATTCATGTTCTCATACAACTGCTTGTCGCGCAGCAGTTGCCCGGCCGTGCCCTGTCCCTCGTCGAGGCGGGCGACCAGCGTGTCAAGCCGTCCGGTGAGGTCGTTGAGCCGCGCGTAGACGGCGTCATCGGTCACCAGTTTTCCGAGCGTGCCCTCGCCGCGGTTGATCTTCCCGGTGATGCCGCTGAGGTTCTCGGTCGTTGCCGTCACCGACTGGCCGAACGCCGGGTCGGTCATCAGCCGGCCGAGACTGCCCTCCCCGCGCCGGATGCTCCCGGTGATGGCGTTGAGGTTCTGCATCGACGCCTGCAGCTCGTTGTACAGCGATGGATCGATCGTCAGCCGCCCGAGCGTGCCTTTACCCGAGGCGACGGCGTCGGTCACCCGCTGGGCCGCTCCGACGAACCTGGCGACTTCCTGGTAGACGGTATCGTCGGTGAAGAACCTGCCGATCGTGCCCCTGCCGGATCGGATGTCCCTGAACAGCCGGGTGGCTTCGTCGAGGCTGCGGGCCGCCTGCTCGGTGAGCTGGGCGATGCTGCCCTCGGCGGGCCCTGTCGGCACGTATCCCCAGTCGGGGATGGGCGTGCCGGTGCTCGCCGGCTGGAGGTCGATGGCACCCTCCCCGAGCAGCGACACCGACCCGATCGACGCCACCGAGTCGGTGGTGACGAGCGGACGGTGCCGCTCGTCGATGGAGAACCAGATGTCGACGCCCACGCCCTGGAAGTGCACCGAGTCGATCGAGCCCACCTCGACGCCGGCCAGGCGCACCGGCGAGCCCGCCTTGAGGCTGGCCACGTTGTCGAAGCGGGCCTTCAGCGGATAGCGCTGCCAGAAGAAGCCGCCGTCGCCACCGACCGCGAAGATGAGCATCGCCGTCACGGCGAGCGCGAAGATGGTCAGGAGGCCGATCTTCAGCTCGGCCCAGGCCAGGGAACGTGTGCGTGGCATGCCTCACTCTTCCTTCACGAGAGAAACGCCCTCAGATAGGGATCGGTCGACGCGCGCAGCTCGGCGGCCGACCCCTCGAATGCAATCGTGCCCTCGCGCAGCATCACGAAGTCCGCCTCTTCCATCTTGGCCGCCGTCGCGGCCACGATCTCGGCCCGCGGGCCGCGCTGGACCGCGGCGTGCGTGGCCACGTAGAACGCATCCCGCAGCTGGTGCGTGACGAGCACCGACGTCACGGCGTGCAGATCGCGGAGCTTGATGATCTCGGTGTCGACCGTCAGCGCCGTCATCGGATCGAGGCCGGTCGTGGGCTCGTCGTACAGGAGCAGCGAGGGCCGCGCCGCCATGGCGCGGGCGATGGCCACGCGCCGGCGCTGGCCGCCGGACAGCGCGGCCGGCATCTTGTCGATGTGCTCCGCGAGGTCGACGTAACCGAGGACTTCTTCCACCCGCGCTCGGATCTCGGCCAGCGACCGGCCGCCCTCTTCGTAGAGCTTGAACCCCACGTTCTCGCCGACGGTCAGCGAATCGAACAGCGCCCCCTCCTGGAACACCATCCCGAGATTGGCCCGCACCCGCATCCACTCCCGCTCGGACATCCCGTCCACCCGCTCGCCCATCACGTAGACGCGCCCCGAGTCGGCCGGCAGCAGCCCGAGGATGATCTTGAGAATGGTCGACTTGCCGGATCCGCTGGCCCCCAGCAGGATCTTGGTGTGCCCGCGGCGAACATCGAAGCTCACGCCGTCGAGCACCACCTTGTCGTCGAAGGCCAGCCGCACGTCCTCGAAGACGATGACCGCGTCGCCGTCCCGGGACGGGCCGGGCACGAACGCGGGCGCCGGGGCCGTGGTGTCCATCATTCGTTCCGCCTGCCCGCCCCTCTCGTCACCCTCTCCCCCTAGAACAGCAGCGTGATGAGAAGGCGGGTGACGAAGAAGTCCACCGCCAGCACGACGACCGACGCCGCCACGACCGCGTTGGTCGTCGAACGGCCCACGCCCTGCGTGCCCCCGGTGGTCCGCAACCCCACGTGGCAGCCGATGCTCACGATGACGTAGCCGAGGAAGAACGGCTTGATGATCCCCATCCAGACGTCTTCCATGTAGAGCCCTTCGACGACCGACGTCCAGTACAGGCTCGATGCCACGCGCAGCTGGAAGACCGCGATCAGCCAGCCGCCCAGCAGGCCCACGGAGTTCGCCACGGCCGTCAGGAGCGGCGTCATCGCGAAGCCTGCCACGACCCGCGGCACCACGAGCTTGCGGACCGGATCGGTGCCGAGCGCGCGGAGCGCATTGATCTGCTCGGTCACCACCATCGACCCGAGCTCGGCGGCGATGCCCGACCCGACGCGCCCGGCCAGCATCAGTGCCGTCAGAACCGGGCCGAGCTCCTTGATCATCGACGCGGAGATGAGCCGCCCGACGTACGGCCGCGCGCCGAACTGATCCAGCGTGATGCCCGACTGGAGCGCCAGGACCGCTCCGGTGAAGAAGCCGGTCAGCACGACCACGGTGAGTGACCTGACGCCGATGGCCTCGCATTGCTCGACGACGTCGTGCCAGTAGAACGGGGGCGTGACAACGCCCAGGAGGGTGCTCCGCGCCAGGCGCACATACTCCTGAACCTCGAGGACGCCCCGCTTGAGCCGCTCGATGATGAGACCGTTCATCGGCTACCGGCTGGATGGCGCCCCGAGACCCAGCTCCCGGGTCCGCAGCGCACGAATCCGATCGCGGAGCCCGGCGGCCCGCTCGAAGTCGAGGTTGGCGGCGGCCGCGCGCATGTCGGCCTCGAGACCCGCCAGGTGGGCGTCGAGCTCAGCCTGCGACCGAAAGACCGGACCGGTCTCGCGGGCGGCGGGCACCGGGCCGTAGTCCCGCTCATAGACGCTGGACAGGACATCGTCGATCGACTTGACGATGCTCGTCGGGGTGATGCCGTGCTCCACGTTGTACGCCTCCTGCCGGGCGCGCCGGCGCTCGGTCTCGCGAATCGCGGCCCGCATCGAGTCGGTCACCGTGTCCGCGTACATGATGACCCGCCCGTGGACGTTGCGGGCCGCGCGGCCGGCGGTCTGGACGAGGGCGCCGGCCGAGCGGAGAAACCCCTCCTTGTCGGCATCCAGAATGGCCACCAGCGACACCTCGGGCAGGTCCAGGCCTTCTCGGAGCAGGTTGATGCCGACCAGGACGTCGAACTCGCCGCGCCGGAGGTCGCGCAGGATGTCGACGCGCTCGAGCGTGTCGATGTCGGAGTGCAGGTAGCGGACCTTCACGCCGAGCTCCTGGTAGTACTGCGTCAGATCCTCGGCCATCCGCTTGGTGAGCGTCGTCACGAGCACCCGCTCGCGACGCGACGCCCGGTCCCGGATCTCGCCGAGCAGGTCGTCCACCTGGCCCTTGACGGGGCGGACCTCCACCGGCGGGTCCATGAGCCCGGTCGGGCGAATCACCTGCTCCACGACGACGCCGCCGGCCTGGGCGAGCTCGTAGGGGCCCGGCGTGGCCGAGACGTAGACGACCTGGCCGACCCGCGCTTCCCATTCCTCGAAGCTCAGCGGCCGGTTGTCGAGCGCCGACGGCAGCCGGAACCCGTACGCCACCAGCACTTCTTTCCGCGAGCGGTCGCCGTGATACATGCCGCGGATCTGCGGCACGGTCTGGTGACTCTCGTCGACGATGACGAGCGCGTCGGCCGGCAGGTAGTCGAGGAGCGTCGGCGGCGGCTGCCCGGGCGCGCGGCCCGTCAGGTGCCGCGAGTAGTTCTCGATGCCGTGGCAGTACCCGATCTCGCGGATCATCTCCAGGTCGAACATCGTCCGCTGGTGCAGGCGCTGCGCCTCGAGGAGCTTGCCCTCGGCCTCCAGCGCGCTGCGGCGCTCGGCCAGCTCGGCCTTGATCGTCTCCACCGCCTCCCGCAGCCGATCGCGCGAGGTCACGAAATGCGACTTCGGGTAGACCGCGATGCGGTCGTGCCGCCTGAGCGCCTTGCCGGTGAGCGGATCGATAGTGACCAGCTCGTCGATCTCGTCGCCGAACAGGCCGATCCGGACGGCGTGCTCTTCGTACGACGGGTACACCTCGACGATGTCGCCGCGCACGCGGAAGGTGCCGCGGCCGAAGTCGTGGTCGTTGCGCTCGTACTGGATCTCCACCAGCTTGCGCAGGATCTGCTCGCGCGGCATCCGCTGGCCGCGCTCGAGCGGGAGCAGCATGCCGTAGTAGGCCTCGGGCGACCCGAGTCCGTAGATGCACGACACGCTCGCCACGATGATCACGTCGCGGCGCTCGAAGAGCGCCCGCGTCGCCGACAGCCGCATGCGGTCGATCTCGTCGTTGATCGTCGCTTCCTTCTCGATGTAGGTGTCGCTCGACGGGACGTAGGCCTCGGGCTGGTAGTAGTCGTAGTAGCTGACGAAGTACTCGACCGCGTTCCCGGGAAAGAACCGGCGGAACTCCTGGTAGAGCTGGGCCGCGAGCGTCTTGTTGTGGGCCATCACCAGCGTCGGCCGGTTCACCCGCGCGATGACCTGCGCCATGGTGAACGTCTTCCCCGACCCGGTGACGCCGAGCAGCACCTGATGCCGGTCGCCGCGGTGCAGGCCCTCGACGAGCTCCGGCACGGCGTGTACCTGGTCGCCACGCAGGTCGAAGTCGGAGACGAGCTGGAAGCGGTCGTGAAGCGAGGCCATGGGCCGTGGGTCCGAAACCACCATCGTACCACGGCCGCCCGCACGGGCAGCGCCGTTGCCGCCGGACCCGGGCTCAGTTGCTCCGGTAGGGCGCGAAGTAGCCCTTTCGGCTGCGGATCTTCACGCCCGGGCGCTTCACCTTGATCTCGACCCTCCGCCAGGCCCCGTCCTGGGCCGTGTTGGTGGAGATGTAGCCGACGGTGTACTGCGCCCGAATCTCCGCGAGGACCTTCTCGTAGGCCGCGTCGAGGTCCTTGACCGTCGAGGGGTACACGGTCGTTCCACCGGTCGACTCGGCCATCTGCTGCATCCGCATCCGGAACTCGGTCCGGTACGACCCGGTGTGCTCGGTGAGGCCCACGACGTAGAGCGTGGCCTGCGACGCCTTGAGGAGCGTGAGCACGTCGCCGTACGAGATGGTCGATCGCGTATCGCCCCCGTCGGAGTACATCACGAGCACCTTGCGCCCGGCCTGCAGGTCGGCCCCGTCGAGATAGACGCCCAGCGCGTCGTAGAGCGCCGTCCACCCGTCCGGCTTCCGCATGCGGATGCGCTCGACCAGCCGCGCGAAGTCCCGCTGCGGATAGCGGGTCACCCGCACTTCCGTGTCGAAGTCCACGAGCGTGATGTCCTCGGCCTCCGGCAGCAGGTTCAGGAACTTGATCGCCGCCGTGCGCGCCAGGCTGAGGTCCTTGTCCATGCTGCCGCTCGTGTCGAGCAGCAGGCCCAGGTGCAGCGGGACGGCGTCGCCGTCGCCCCGGCTGAACACCGCGATCGTCTGGCGGCGTCCGTCTTCGATGATCTCGAAGTCGTCCTCGGTGAGTCCCATCACCAGCTCGTTCTTGCGGTCGAGCACGGTGACCCCGAAGGTGGCCATGTCCACGCCGGCGCGGAACGTCGGCCCCTGCGCGGCAGCGGCCAGACCACAGCTGGCGGCGAGAAGGACGGCGAGCAGGCGTCCCACGCCGGCCATCCTAGCAGAGATGGCCCCGCGCCGCGCCGCGGCGTCTTATAATTGTGCGGTTGTCGCGCATGATGACCCCGCGGGCGGGGCGCGAGGCCCCCGGATGAGGTGCCTCGCCGTCTGTCAGACCGAACTCGTGGCACGGCTGCTCCACACCGTGCTGAGCCCGAGCTTCGAATTCGACGCGATCGTCGAGTCGGGTCCGGTGGCGCGCCGGCTCGACAGCGCGGGCGTCGAGGTCCGCGTGGCCGACCCGCGGCGGGTCGACACGTTCGTCAAGGCCGACCTCCTGCCCGGCACGTGCGTCATCGTCGAGCACAGCGGTCGGCGGTCGCTGCGACGCGTCCTCCAGGCCGTCCGCGACGCCGGCGGCACCCTCGTCTACGTTCTGGGAACGACCGCCGAGACGCACGGCTTCGCCGACGCGTACCGGCACGACTTCCCCGAGGTGACCGGGCTCACGCTGGCCGAGCTCGTGCGGCCGCCGCTGGTCTCCGAACTCGGGCGATCCGTGACGCGGCAGAAGGTGCAGCAGTACCAGCGGTACTTCGCCGAGGCCGACCGTGTGCTGATTCTGCTGCACAACGACCCCGACCCCGACGCGCTGGCCAGCGGCCTGGCCCTGCGGACGCTGCTCCGCCGCACCCGCCAGACGGCCATCATCGGCTGCCTGCAGGGCGTCACCCGGCCGGAGAACCAGCGGATGGTGAAGCTGCTGGACCTGCACTACGAGGTCGTGCAGCCCGGCGACATCCCGACGTTCGAGAGGATTGCGCTCGTCGACGTGCAGCCCCACTACTTCCACGGCCTGCTGCCGCAGGTCGACCTCGTCGTCGACCACCACCCCGAGCAGACCGGCTACAGCGCCGTCTTCAAGGACATCCGCTCCGACTACGGCTCGACGTCCACGATTCTGACCGAGCACCTCCGCGCCGTGGATCTCGACATCTCCGAGCGCACGGCGACGGCGATGCTCTACGCCATCAAGTCGGACACGCTGTTCTTCAACCGGCAGGCCAACCGCGCGGACCTCGAGGCCTTCTCGTACCTGTACCCGCTCGCCGACGCCGCGATGATCCGGAAGATGGAAGGCTCGGAGATCACCGCCGAACGGCTCGACTACGTCATCAAGGCGTGGCAGAGCGGGCGGATGGTCGAGCACGTCTTCTGCGCGTTCCTCGGCGAGCCCCCGCGCGAGGATTTCGTCCCCTACGTGGCCGACTTCTTTCTGCAGCTCGAGCACGTGCAGTGGACGGTCATCTCGGGCGTGGTGAACGACACGTTCGTGGTGTCGGTCCGCAACCTCGGCTACTCGCGGAACGCCGGCGACTTCGTGCGGCGGTGGTTCAACGACATCGGCAGCGCCGGGGGCCATCGCACCATGGCCAAGGCCGTCGTGCCCCTCGAGGCGTTCCAGCGGAAGTTCGGGACCTACGAAGGCAGCCGCATCAACCAGCGGATTCTCGAGCTCGTGCTCGAGTTCCTGCACGAAACCGGCCGGTAAGGCCGGCTCACTCGGCGAGGTAGCGCCAATCGCCCGACGGCAGGCGCCGCCAGATGGTGAAGAACGGCACCGCCTCGGGCAGCGCCGCGGACGCGCCAGGATTCCGTCGAATCACGCCGATCGTCACCCCCAGATCCCCGCTCGCTGCGACGATGACCGAGTCGGGGGCCCATCGAATGGGTGCCGGCACGCCGGGGAAGGCCTGACCGACGACGCGGGCGATGGCGTCGGCGCCCACGAGCAGCCCCGGGGTCGCCGGACCGCCGAGGTTGATCGACTGCGCCGTGCCCCACCGTGCAAAGGCCGGCCCGACCCCGAGGCGCTGGGCGTCATCGGAGAACGCCCGCTCGGCCGCGTCGAGGCTCTGCCCAGCCCGCGCGATCGCGGCCGCGTCCGACTCCATCTCCGCGATGGCGGCGGGCAGCGCGGGCGGCAGGTCGCCCGGCTCCGGCGCGTCGGCGGCCGCCCGCGTGCGACGGTAGACGACGACCCGCCACGAGCCGCCGCGGCGTACCCAGTACGCGAGGTACTTGGCGCGCGAGGGACCGTCCGTCCCGCGGGCCGTCATCATGCCGGCGGTGAAGCCGTGCTGCCCATCGGCCGACACCCCCGCGAAGACCGCGCGCCACGCGCCGCGCGCGTCCGTCATCGCCGCGTCGGCGGCTAGCGCGGCGCGGATGGCCTGATGGCCGTCGACCCGCGCTCCCTGGGCCATCATCACAGCATCGTCGGCCATCATGCCGGCCAGCGCGTCCGCCAACGGCCCCTTGTCGGCGGCCGCCGACCAGCGCCGCTCTTCCGCCAGCAGCGCGTCGAGCGCGTCGGCGACACCGGCCGGCTGCGCGGCGGCCGCGGCGCACGCCGCGGCGACGAGCGCGGCGGCACACCCGCGGCTCACGACAGGGCCTCGGCCAAATCGGCGATGAGGTCCTCGGGATCCTCGAGGCCAATGGACACGCGCATCATGCCGCGGGTGACGCCGGCCTGCGCGAGTTCGGCGTCGGTCAACCCGTAGTGGGAGGTAAGGATCGGCAGGCTGCAGATGCTCTCCACGCCCCCGAGGCTCGCCGCGCGCTTGATGAGCGTGATTTTGTCGAACGCGCGGAAGGCGGCGTCCTGGCCGCCCTTCACGTCGAGGCAGATCATGCCGCCGAAGCCGGTCATCTGCCGGGCCGCGACCGCGTGATCGGGATGCGACGGCAGCCCCGGGTAATACACGCGTTCGAGACAGGGGTGGCCATCGAGCGCGCGCGCCACGGCCAGCGCGGTGTCGTTGTGGCGCGCCACGCGGAGCGGCAGCGTCTTGAGGCCCCGGCCGAGCGCGTAGGCCGGCACGGGGTCCATCACGCCGCCCAGCAGCCTGCGCAGCCTGGCGATCGGTTCCATCAAAGCCCTCGACCCGGACAGCACGCCGCCGGTGACGTCGCTGTGCCCGTTGAGATACTTCGTCACGCTCTGCATGGAGATGTCGACCCCCAGCGCCAGGACGGCCTGGTTGAGGGGGCTCGCGAAGGTATTGTCGATCACCGAGACGACGCCCGCGCGGCGGCACGCGCCGGCCACCGCCGCCACGTCCACGCAGCGCAGCGTCGGGTTGATCGGCGACTCGAACCAGACCACCTTCGTCCGCGGGCCCAGCATCGCGGCCGGCGCGCGCAGCTCGTCGAGCGACACGAAGCGTCGCGCCACGCCGAACCTGGCGAGCACGTCCTCGATCACGTGGAGCGTGCCGCCATAGATCGCCGACGCGCAGACGATCTCATCGCCGGGCCGGAGCAGCCCGAGCAGCGCCGTGCTGATGGCGGCCATGCCCGACGCGAAGAGCAGCGACGTGTCGGCTCCGTCGAGCGCCGCGATCTTCTCTTCGACCGCCGCCACGGTGGGGTTCTCGTACCGGGAGTACAGATACCCGTCGAGCCGGCCCTCCTGGTACCGGATCACGTCCTCGGCCGAGTCGAACACGTACGTCGTCGTCTCGTAGATTGGCGTGGTGAGCGGAGGCGTCCTGCCGGTCTGCCGCCGCTCGCCGGAGTGGATCAGGTCGGTGTGCTTACCCATGCGCCGGCCCCTTCTGCGTGATGCGCTCGCCCGACGCGCCGAGGACGGGCTCAACGAACTCGCGATAGGCGTCTTCGTAGGCCCGCTCGACGAGCTCCTCGAGCGGCATCTGCCGGTCGGAGCGCTCGTCGTAGGCGCCGTCGAGATCGAGCGGGCGCACGGGATTGTGGGCGGGCCGGATGAGGTAGACGCCGCGGAAGCGGTGCTGGACCTGGCAGAGCGCATCGCGCAGGGCCGCACCTTCCGCGGACGCCAGGTGCTCGCTGATCCGGCCGCGGGCATCGACCCGTGGCGCGGTGAGCTCGTGGGGGCCGGGCGGCTCGGGCGTCGCCGCCACGACAATCACCTGCTCGGCGCCGGCGGCGGCCGCTTCCTCGAGGAGCCGCGCGAGGGACGCCGGCCGATCGGTCAGCCGGTGAACTTCGCCGCGCCAGTACGAGTCGGCCGCGAAGCGGACGAGCGCCGGATCGGTGAGGCCCGGCAGGCTCAGCGCCGCCGCGAGCGCGCTCATGGCATGCTCGCGCGACAACCCCGCGAGGTCGAAGGCTTCGGCGCGGCGCAGCCCGGGCCCGCCGGGCGGCGGGAACAGCGCGCGGCGGTAGGGATCGCGCACGAGGCCGAAGACGAGGTCGCGCCGCGCATCCAGGTCGTGCGCCACGAGCAGCAGCTCGCGGAAACCGGGATGCCCGAGGTTCTCGGACAGCAGCTCGGTGTACCGGCGGCTGAGATCGGCCGGGGCTGGCGCGCGGAGCGAGGCGCCCCCCTTCAGCAGGTCCCACACCGCGCCGCGGAAGTGGCGCACCGCGCGCGCGCCATCGACCGGCGCGCCGAGAAGCGCCCAGCCCCGATGCCCGCGCCGGCGACGGCGCAGCG
>JBFMCA010000041.1:0-5000 GCA_040754955.1 Acidobacteriota bacterium
GGCCGATCACACCCCCTGGCCACGGACCAGGACGAGCCCGAAGAGAGCAAACAGCGTAGAATGAACGTCCTTCCGGTGGATCACTTTCCGAGCGGCGGACTGGTCTAGTTTCCGAGCGGCGCCTCCAACGCGGGCGGTCGACGGCCTGGAAGCCGGCCTGCTGGACGACGACGACGTCCAGAACGATGCCAACGGTTCGGCCAAGGTGGCGCTGCTCTCGATGGAGCGCTCGGTCCGCGCCTGGCGGCAGGCGCGGGAACTGCGGGGCGTCGCCGACGAACCGGTGCGTGCGGGGCTGGCGAAGCTGGCGTGGATGGCCGGCGAAGTCGACCGCCTGTTTCCCGACGCGCGCCGGTTCCGCCGGCCCGGGTTCGACGAGGCGCCGCGCGGCCGGGTCGCCGCGCGGCTCCATTGATCGAAGGCGGCCCTACGGCGAGACCTGCACCGGCTCGCGCAGGTCGGAGCTCCAGATCGTGTAGTCGATCATCCAGGGGTTGTTGCCCCGCTTGCGCCACACGCTCATGTACTTGCCGCGATCCCGCGTCGCCGTGCCGTCGGCGGCCTTCTGGTGCAGCACGTAGGTGCCCGCCTCGTACGCCAGCTCGCCCGCGCCGCCGACGTCGGTGGTGCTGGACTCGAGCTGTCCCCCGCCGTTCTTGAGCATGTCCTCGAAGAACGTCCGGATCGCGTCCCTGCCGCGCACGGTCGGCGCCTGCGGCGGCATCAGGATCGATTCGGGGGAGTAGAGCGCCAGCAGCTGGTCGAGGTTGGCGGCGCTGAACGCGGCGGCGACCGCCTGGGAGCGCTCGCGGATGGCCTGCCCGTCGGCCTGGCCGAACACCGGCCCGCCGTTGGACTGCCGTGAACAGGCGCCGGCCGCCAGCGCGGCGACGAGAAGAACTGCAATCGGGTATCGGACGTCGAGCTTCACGAGCCTACTCCATTGAGCCAAAAGGACAAGGGGCAACAACCGTACCGGGAGTCATCAGTGCACCATCGCTCGCTTCGCGGACGCGCGCAGCGCGTGGTTGAGCCGGTGATACTCCCGGCGCAGGCGCTTGAGGCGATCGGCATCGCCGTCGGCAATCGCCTGCGCCCGCGCCTGCTTGAGCGCGCGCATGCGGGCCTTCATCTCCTGCTTGCCGGCGGCCACCGCCGCGTGATGTTCGTGCGCCTCGATGCCGAGCGCCGCGCAGAGGGCCGGGAGCAGATGGTCCTTGTTCATCTGCGTGTAGCCCTGAACCGCGTCGTGCGCGAGGCCCTTGGCAATCTCGCGCAGCTCGGCCACGGTCATGTGCTTCAGTTCCTCGTAGGTGTGCGCCATCGTGCGGCCTCCTGAAGGAAGCGAAGATCCCGGATCCTACCTCAGGCCCGGCCCCGTGCGAAGAACTCCCGCTGCAGCCTCAACAGGACGGGGATGGATGCCAGGAGGCCCACCAGGTTGGGCAGCGCCATGAGCCCGTTCAGGGTGTCGGCCACGCCCCAGACCACCGACAGCGAGCCGACGGCGCCCAGGTACACGAACAGGAGCCAGAGCGCCTTGTAGGCCGTGGCGGCTCTGGGGCCGGCGAGGTAGACGATGCCGGTCTCGCCGTAGTAGCTCCAGCCGATCACCGTCGAGTAGGCGAAGAGGACCAGGCTCACCGTGACGATGATGTTGCCCCAGGTGCCGGGAAGACCCGTGGAGAACGCGGCGCCGGCCAGGGCGGCGCCGGTGGCGCCGCTCGACCAGACGCCGGTGGCGACAATGGCGAGGCCCGTGACGCTGCAGACCAGGATGGTGTCGACGAACACCTCGAAGATGCCGTACAGCCCCTGCCGCACGGGGTGGTCGGTGCGGGCGGCGGCGTGCACCATCGGCGCGCTGCCGAGGCCGGCTTCGTTCGAGAAGAGCCCGCGCGCGACGCCCACGCGCAGGACGGTCATCATGGTCGAGCCGGCAAAACCGCCCGTGGCGGCGGTGCCGGTGAAGGCGCCGTCGAAGACCAACCCGATCGCGCCGGGCACCTCGCCGGCGAACCGCAGGAGGATGAGCAGGCCGCCGCCCAGGTAGAGCAGCGCCATGAAGGGCACCAGGATCTCGGTGACCTCGCCGATGCGCTTGATGCCGCCGAGGATGACCGCGGCGGTGATGGCGACCATGATGGTGCCGGTCAGGCTCGGGTCGATGCCGAAGGAGTCCTGCAGGCTGTGCGCGACGGAGTTGGACTGCACCATGTTGCCGATGCCGAAGGCGGCGAGGGCGACGAGACCGGCGAAGATGGAGCCGAGCCAGGGCAGGCCGAGGCCGTGCTTGAGGACGTACATGGCGCCGCCGCGCATGGTGCCGGTGGCGTCGGGCCGGCGGTAGTGGAGCGCGACGACGATCTCGGAGTACTTGGTGCACATGCCGAGGATGCCGGACACCCACAGCCAGAAGAGCGCGCCGGGGCCGCCGATGGAGATGGCCGTCGCGACGCCGGCGATGTTGCCGACGCCGACGGTGGAGGCGAGCGCGGTGGCGACGGCCTGGAAGGGGGAGACGTTGCCCTCGGCGGCGGCGCTCTTCTGAAAGAGCTTCCCGAGCACTTCGCGGAAGGCGACGCCGAGGTAGCGGACCTGGGCGGCGCCGGTGAGCACGGTGAGCAGGGCGCCGGTGCCGATGAGGAGGACGATCATCGGCAGGCCCCAGACATAGCCATTGAGCCAGTCGTTCCAGGATGCGAGCTGGTCGGTCATGGAGGGTCAGTCTACAACGGGCGCCGGCGGTCCGTGGGGCGTACAAAGGAAACGCCCGCGCGGGTGTGACCCCGTGCGGGCGTGTGGTGAAGAATCCCGGCAGCGACCTACTCTCCCACGCACCTTCGCGCGCAGTACCATCGGCGGTAGCAGGCTTAACTTCCGTGTTCGGAATGGGAACGGGTGTGACCCTGCTCCTATGACCACCGGGAAAGTGGTTGCCTGGGGTCCGCATCGGCGGGTGCCGGCTTGCGAGCCGCGTCACGCGCCGGTGCGATCGTCCCAGAGCATCTTGTTGTCAAAGAGGTGAATACTTCGCAATGCGCCCCTCGTCGAGGGGCGATTCTTCGACGTCGCTCAGGGTCGTCCTGAGCGTTGTCGAAGGACGATAGTTGTTTGACCACATGCCCGCAGCGGGCAGGAGAAAATGGTCAAGCCTCACGGCTGATTAGTATCGGTCAGCTGAACGTGTTGCCACGCTTACACTCCCGACCTATCGACCTGGTAGTCTGCCAGGGGCCTTCAGGGGCTTGCGCCCAGGGAAATCTCATCTCGAGGTGGGTTTCACGCTTAGATGCCTTCAGCGTTTCTCCCTTCCGGACTTAGCTACCCAGCGCTGCCACTGGCGTGACAACTGGTACACTAGAGGTCCGTCCAACCCGGTCCTCTCGTACTAAGGTCAGATCCTCTCAAATTTCCTGCGCCCACCGTAGATAGAGACCGAACTGTCTCGCGACGTTCTAAACCCAGCTCACGTACCGCTTTAACCGGCGAACAGCCGGACCCTTGGAACCTGCTACAGCTCCAGGATGCGATGAGCCGACATCGAGGTGCCAAACCTGGGCGTCGATGTGAACTCTTGGCCCAGATCAGCCTGTTATCCCCGGCGTACCTTTTATCCGTTGAGCGATGGCCCTTCCACGCGGAACCACCGGATCACTAAGACCTGCTTTCGCACCTGCTCGACGTGTGTGTCTCGCAGTCAAGCTCGCTTATGCCTTTGCACTCTAGGGCTGATTTCCAAACAGCCTGAGCGAACCTTCGTGCGCCTCCGTTACAGTTTAGGAGGCGACCGCCCCAGTCAAACTACCCGCCTAGCAGTGTCCCGAACCCCGATGAGGGGTTTCGGTTAGAACGTCCGAGTCGTAAGGGTGGTATCTCACCGTTGACTCCCCCAAGCCCGAGAGCCTGGGTTCATAGTCTCCCACCTATCCTGCGCATACGGCGCAGACATTCACTACTAAGGTGCAGTAAAGGTGCACGGGGTCTTTTCGTCTTACGGCGGGCAACCGGCGTCTTCACCGGTACCACAAATTCGCAGTGCTCCTCGTTGAGACAGCGCTCAAATCGTTACGCCATTCGTGCAGGTCGGAACTTACCCGACAAGGAATTTCGCTACCTTAGGACCGTTATAGTTACGGCCGCCGTTTACCGGGGCTTCAATTCGGAGCGTCGCCTTGCGGCTAACTCCTCCTTTTAACCTTCCGGCACCGGGCAGGCGTCAGACCCTATACGTCGTTTTCGACTTTGCAGAGCCCTGTGTTTTTAGTAAACAGTCGCTTGAGCCTCTTAACTGCAACTCCCTCCCGCTTCGTGGCGCGCGGCCACTGACGGTAACGGAGCACCCCTTCTCCCGAAGTTACGGGGTCATTTTGCCTAGTTCCTAAACGAGGATTCTCACTTGCGCCTGAGGATTTTCTCCTCGCCTACCTGTGTCGGTTTGCGGTACGGGTACCCAGCGATCTCCTTAGAGGCTTTTCTCGGCAGCGTGGCGTCAGCGGCTTTATGAGCCTTGCGGCTCTTGCCATGGCCCCTCAGGGTATGCGACCCGACGGATTTTCCTGTCGGATCCCCCTACAGACCTGAACCTGGATGTCCACCACCAGGCCCGCTTAGCCTCCTGCGTCCCCCCATCGTGATAACGATCGCTAGGTAGTTCCGGAATATTAACCGGATGTGCATCCGCTACGCCTTTCGGCCTCGCGTTAGCTCCCGACTAACCCTCAGCGGACGAACCTACCTGAGGAATCCTTAGGCTTACGGCGGGGAAGATTCTCACTTCCCTTCTCGCTACTTATGCCGGCAGGGTCACTTCCCAACGCTCCACCAGTCCTCGCGGTCTGACTTCGCTGCGTTGGGAACGCTCTTCTACCAAAGGCGGACCTCGCAAGATCCGCCAGTCATCGGCTTCGGTACTGTGCTTGAGCCCCGTTGAATTGTCGGCCCAGAGCCGCTTGACCAGTGAGCTATTACGCTTTCTTTAAAGGATGGCTGCTTCTAAG